>CAMDJS010000076.1 GCA_945900685.1 Bordetella parapertussis | reverse complement strand
GATTTGCGGGCGCGCCATTTACAGCGGCGACCTCGATTTTGAAAAGGCCCAAGACCGGGCCGACGAACTCAACGGCTGACATGCTGGCCAAACGCATCATTCCCTGTCTGGACGTGACCGCCGGACGGGTGGTCAAGGGCGTGAACTTTTTAGAGTTGCGCGACGCCGGTGACCCGGTGGAAATTGCGGCCCGCTACAACGCGCAGGGCGCAGACGAACTGACATTTTTAGACATCACCGCCACCAGCGATGGGCGGGATGTGATTTTGCACATCATCGAAGCCGTGGCTTCACAAATGTTTATTCCACTTACCGTCGGCGGCGGTGTGCGCACCGTGGAAGACGTGCGAAGGTTGCTGAATGCTGGGGCGGACAAAACCAGTTTCAACTCGGCCGCGATTGCCAACCCGCAAGTGATACGCGACGCATCGGACAAATACGGTTCGCAATGCATTGTGGTGGCGATAGATGCCAAACGACGCAGCGCCGAAGAAGAACAACGCATGGGCGCGAACGGTAAGCCCGTGGGCTCGGGTTGGGATGTGTTCAGCCACGGCGGGCGCAAAAACGTGGGCTTGGACGCGGTGGCTTGGGCCACGCAAATGGCCGAATACGGTGCGGGCGAAATACTGCTGACCAGCATGGACCGCGACGGTACGAAGTCGGGCTTTGACTTGGCGCTGACCCGCGCGGTCAGCGACGCGGTGCCGGTGCCGGTGATTGCATCTGGCGGCGTGGGCACGCTGGACCATTTGGCCGACGGTATACAAACTGGCGGTGCGGATGCGGTGCTGGCGGCCAGTATTTTTCATTACGGTGAATTCACAGTTGGCCAGGCCAAGCAGCATATGGCCGGGCGCGGGATACCTGTGAGGTTGTGATTGACATTTTGTAATCACTCGATTACACTTTAAAAAAATGGTTTCGATCAAACCGCTTCCTCAATTTTCAGCCTGGCTCGAATCCGTGCCGGATGTCACGGTACGCAGCATTGTGGTTGCTCGGCTCAAACGACTTGAACTGGGTTTGATGGGTGATGTCGAGCCTGTTGGCGAAGGCGTGTCGGAGCTGCGCATACATATTGGTGCCGGGTGGCGTGTTTATTTCACTCAGCGCGGTACGCAAATGATCGTGTTGCTAGTCGGTGGATCAAAACGCACGCAAAAAAGAGATATCAAATATGCCAAAGCTTTGGCGGAACTGATTGACTAAAAAGAGAACACAAATGACGAAACGTATCAAGCTTAGCGAATTGCCCAATTTCGATTCTGCCCCCTATCTCGACAGCGATGACGCCATTGCAGCCTACTTGACGGATATTCTGGCTGCTAATGACTCTGCGTTGCTGGCCGCAGCATTGGGAGACATCGCACGTGCGCGCGGCATGAGTGAAATAGCCAAAGCCTCAGGTATCACTCGCGAGGCCTTGTACAAAGCGCTGCG
Source organism: Bordetella parapertussis (assembly GCA_945900685.1). GTDB lineage: Bacteria > Pseudomonadota > Gammaproteobacteria > Burkholderiales > Burkholderiaceae_C > Limnohabitans > Limnohabitans parapertussis_C. The sequence continues at coordinate 8,024 of CAMDJS010000076.1, read as the reverse complement.
ACCAGACGCGCAGCCACGCTTTGACACCGTGAACCGCGTCTGTGCTGCATTGGGTGTCAAGTTGGTGGCTCAAGTTGCCGATGCATGAACAACTTATTGCTGTCTATCTAAACCTGGGTAAGTTCATCCGTTTATTCATTTAACGGTCGGTGCCGCTATGGCCTGTTTCACCGCGCTGGCAAAAAACCCTGAAGGTGTCATGTGGTGCGCCTCGGCCCAAGCATCAATTTGCTGCACCAAGTTTGAAGGCAGGCTCACATTCAAGCGTAAAGGCCGGGTGTCGATGCGGCTCAAGTCCAACTCAACCAACATCCAAAGGCCACCTGCGTATTCAGCTTGATTCACTAAGTTTTCCAGCGGTGTGGGCGGTGGCACTGCGTCTGGCTCGCCATTGAAATGCGCTTCAACCGCCTCTTGCACAGCGGCGGGTAAGTCGCTCCACTTATCAGCTGCAGAAAAGCAACCCGGAAAGTCTGGGAACGTCACGCCATGTGCATGCTTGGCATCACCCGGGTGTACATAAACGGGATACAACATTGGTAACTCCTTGTTTAAAGCGACTTCACAGACCTGCTTGTTTCAAGATGCTGCAATCTGTTGTGTAAAAAAATCATTTGAGATTCCTTGAAGTTGAGCAAGGTCAAGATGGGTTGGTTGTGGATATATCTAATGCGCTGAAAACATCACGATGATGACTGATCCAATGTATATGAATTTATTTGTATTAAATTAAAAAATCAAGTGATATATTAATTACTCATTAATCTGCTCGCAACCAAAATATAAGGGAGCGTAACCAAAATGGAAAAAATAACCTATCTCTCAAGGAATGCGAAGAAGCCTCCTTTTGAAGTATCGATTGAAATTCAAGGTGAGTTGACGTTCATAGACTGTAATTGCGCACTGGGGCAAGAGAAGAAGATTTGTCGCCACAAGATCAATGCAATTCGAGGAGACAAGCGCAACAAGCACCAAGACACACCTGAATCAACTATTGCACGTTTAAAAATGATTTTTGGCTCAGGCTCTACTTTAAGGCAACATCTTGAAGATAAATGGCAATTACTAAGGGAATTCTCAGCGATCCACCCTGAGGCAAAAGAGCAAATCGAGGAAAAGCGAAAAATACTTGGCGAGGCATTTTCAAACGGCTTCCTTAATCAGAATATAGATAAAACTCGTGTGCCATTTGATGCAGACGCTTGGGAGGTAGAGAGATGGGTTCTCGTTAAAGATTTAACCTGTAAAGCATCTTTAATATATATAAACAATCAGGGTCAAATTACTCAAAGAGAGGTCATAGTTGAAGAAGTATTCTCCAGCAACGAGGCTTTCTATTTACTTGCATATTGCCTAGTCCGTAAACAAACGCGTACCTTTCGCGTAGATCGAATTCAGCGTATTGAATTTCCTTTAACCTGCGACCAAGTTACAAAGAGCCTGCTGTCAGACATAATTTATAAAGTCAAAGCCATCTGAAACTAGGGATTGTTTTCGGTTTCAAAGACATAGTGTTCTGAACCAGCACGCCTCCTCAATCGCTACCTTGCGCAAATACGCACTGGCTGTAGGTTGCAATTTGCAGCTTAGGCTCGTTACGCAAAAGTAAAGAGTTTCTTAGAGCGCAAATTATCAAAATAGGCAGGCGTCACCGCTTGTGTTGCTTCCGAGCTTGCACCCTCTAAAAGCAAACCTTGAAATTGCCGTCTCTCTTGGTCCTTGCGGATCAACTCATGCACATACTCACTGCTGGTGCCGAAGCCGCGCTGGCTGACCTGCTCGTCCACAAAGGATTTGAGTGACTCAGGTAAGGAAATATTCATTGAACTCATGAGACAAGTTTAGAGTTCTTATTTAAAAATGGCAATAACTCGGATCTCCAAAGCAATGAGTGCTTGAGCGTAGCTATAAAAGCCTTTCGATCCGCTTTTGTCTCACTACTCATCCTCAACAGGTGATGCCCTTAACATCTACCCTATGAATTGGCTTGATCACATCAAATGGGACGCGCAAGGTTTGGTGCCCGTCATCGCGCAAGAGCAGGGCAGCAAAGACGTGCTGATGTTCGCTTGGATGAACCGCGAGGCGCTGCAACTCACCGCCGAGCAGGGCCGCGCCGTCTATTTCAGCCGTTCGCGCAACAAGCTTTGGTTCAAGGGCGAAGAATCCGGCCATGTGCAACTGGTACACGACATCCGCCTCGACTGCGACAATGATGTGGTGCTGCTCAGCGTCACTCAAACCGGTCACGACCCCGGCATCGCTTGCCACACCGGGCGTCACAGTTGTTTTTACCAGCGCTGGCAGACCGGCCCGGACGGCGGTCAATGGTTGAGCACCGAGCCTGTGTTGCAAGACCCCGCCCTCATTTATAAGAAAACACCATGAACACCATTGACAGCCTGATGCGCCTAGCCGCTGTGATTGAAAGCCGCAAATTGGCCAACGGCGGTAACCCGGATGCCAGCTACGTGGCACGCTTGCTGCACAAAGGCCCGGACGCGTTTTTAAAGAAAATCGGCGAAGAAGCCACCGAAACCGTGATGGCCGCCAAGGACTTGAGCCACGGCAGCGACCCGCAACACTTGGTGAATGAAATGGCCGATTTGTGGTTCCACTGTATGGTGGCGCTGGCGCATTACAACCTGAGCCCGCAGGATGTAATCAATGAGTTGTCGCGGCGCGAAGGCCTGGGCGGTTTGGAAGAAAAAGCTTTGCGCAAAGCCTTGCAGCGTGAATCAGGAGAAGATTGAATGAGTGACACGCACGACCCGAACTGCATTTTTTGCAAAATCATTCAGGGCAAGATTCCTTCGCGAAAGGTTTATGAAGATGACGACATGTTCGCGTTTCATGACATCAACCCTTGGGCGCCAGTGCATTTTCTGGTCATCCCGAAACTGCATATCCCTTCGATGGCGCAGGTTACCGAAGCGCATGCAGCGCTGCTGGGGCGCATGCTGGTCAAGGTGCCGCAACTCGCATTGCAAGAGGGCGTCAACCCTTATCCCGAGGGTGGTTTCCGGCTGCTGACCAACACCGGCGCCCAGGGCGGACAAGAGGTTCACCACCTGCATTGGCATGTCATGGGCGGTCCGCGCCCATGGTTACGTGGCTAAGACTAGAATTCTGACAGTTCATTGAGGAGCATTCCATGGGATCATTTTCCGTTTGGCATTGGTTAATTGTTTTATTGATAGTGGTTTTGGTGTTCGGCACCAAGAAGTTGAAAAGCTTGGGCGGTGACCTCGGCGGCGCTGTCAAAGGCTTCAAAGACGGTATGAAGGACGGCTCGGCCGCACCTGAAGAAAATCCCGCTGCCCCGGCGCAGCAAGTCGCCGCAAGCGCGCCTGCAAGCGCTGACAAAGCAACGATTGACGTCGAAGCTAAAAGCAAGTCTTGATACATGTTTGATCTAGATGTCTCCAAACTGGCGGTGATCGGCGCAGTAGCGTTGGTCGTCATCGGCCCGGAGAAGATGCCGCGTGTGGCCCGCACCATCGGAACCATGCTTGGCAAAGCGCAGCGTTACATCTCAGACGTCAAATCCGAGGTCAACCGGTCCATGGACATGGAAGATCTGAAAAAAATGAAGGAAACCATGGATTCAGCCATGACTGATGTGCAGTCAAGCGTGCTCAATGCGACCACACAGTTGAACCAAGGTATTGAAAACTTAGGGGAGGATGGTGTGGGGAGTAACGACTTCACGCCTTCATGGACCCCGCCGCAACCTGAATACAAAAACCCGGGCAAAAACTGGCGCCTCAAGCGATCAGCCATGCCGCAGTGGTACAAAGCTCGCCAAGGTGTTCGCACCAAAGCATTGTCCGGCGCAGCGCGTGTGGCCCGCTACCGGCCCGCTGGTTCGAACAGAGTCTGATGCCGAATGTCTGATACTGGTTCCCAAGAAAAAGACCCGCTGGCTGGCACTGAACAACCGTTTGTTCAACACCTCAAAGAGTTACGCGATCGCTTGGTCAAGTCGTTCATCGCAGTGGCAGTGATGTGTGCTGTTCTCAGCGTCTACCCCGGCCCCGGTCAGCTTTACGATTTGTTGGCCGAACCCTTGGTGGCGCAATTGCCCCAGGGTGCCACCTTGATCGCCACCTCGGTCATTTCTCCTTTTTTGGTGCCGCTCAAAATCATGTTGATGGCGGCTTTTTTGCTCGCTTTGCCGGTGGTGCTTTACCAAGCATGGGCATTTGTAGCCCCCGGCTTGTACGCCCACGAAAAGCGTTTGGTGTTTCCACTGGTCATGTCCAGCACGATTTTGTTTTTCATCGGTGTGGCGTTTTGTTATTTCTTTGTCTTCGGGCAGGTCTTTAAGTTCATCCAAAGTTTCGCTCCAAAAAGCATCACGGCAGCGCCTGACATAGAGGCCTACCTGAGCTTTGTCATGACCATGTTCATTGCCTTTGGTTTGGCGTTTGAAGTGCCGATTGTGGTTATCGTGCTTGCCCGTATGGGCTTGGTCAGTATTGAAAAACTCAAAGCTTTTCGCTCTTATTTCATTGTGCTGGCTTTCATTATCGCGGCCATCGTCACACCGCCGGATGTGGTGTCGCAGTTGGCCTTGGCCATTCCCATGGTCATTCTTTATGAAGTTGGCATTTGGGCGGCTCAAATTTTCCTCAAGCACACCAAAGCGCCGGAAGATGAAGCCACCGGCAGCGACACCTGAGTATGCGTCGACTGTGGCTTTTGTTTACACAAACAGTCACCGTCTTGGTGGCGATCTGGTTTGTGCTGATCACTCTCAAACCCGAATGGTTGCAACGCCCCTCGCTGTGGAATGCTGATGTGCAAGTGCTGCAAGCACCTGCGTCTGCCACAGGCAACAGTGTAGGCAGTTTGAGCGCGGCGGCCAAAAAAGCCTCGCCATCCGTGGTCAGCATCAACACGGCATCGAACAAACAAAATCAGCCTGAGCAATCCAAGGACCCTTGGTTTCGTTATTTTTTTGGTGACTCGGAGGAGTCCTCGCCCAATGCCGGTGTGGGCAGCGGGGTGATCGTCAGCGCAGACGGTTACATACTCACCAACAACCACGTGGTGGAGTCCGCAGACGAAATCACCGTCATCTTGAACGATGGCCGTCGCACCCAAGCCAAGCTGGTGGGCACCGATCCAGATACCGACCTGGCTGTATTGAAAATCAAGCTTGATAAATTGCCGGTCATGGTCTTGAGCAGCACCGAACAATTGCAGGTCGGCGACATCGTGCTGGCCATCGGCAACCCCTTTGGTGTGGGACAAACTGTCACCAGCGGCATCGTCTCGGCGCTGGGACGCAATCAACTCGGCATCAACACCTTTGAAAATTTCATTCAAACCGATGCCGCCATCAACCCAGGAAATTCCGGCGGCGCTTTGGTGGATGTGCAAGGCAATTTGTTGGGCATCAATACAGCCATTTATTCACGCTCCGGCGGCAGCATGGGCATAGGCTTTGCAATCCCGGTCAACACCGCGCGCCAAGTGCTTGAAGGTATTGTCAAACAAGGCCAAGTGGTGCGCGGCTGGATCGGTGTGGAGCCCACAGAAATCACGCCTGATCTGGCCAAAACATTCAATGTGCAGCGCACTTCAGGCGTCATCATCACCGGCGTGTTGCAGACAGGCCCGGCGTTCAAGGCCGGGGTCAAACCGGGCGATGTGTTGCTGAGCGTTGAGGGAGAGTCGGTGCGCAATGTGGCCGAACTGCTCACGCGGGTGTCGGCGCTCAAACCCGGTCAACCCGCGCGCATGAAAGTCTTGCGTCAAAACGATGAAATCGAATTGACAGTCACACCGGGGCAACGCCCCAAAGTGAAAACCGCACCCCGCTGACATGGCACAGCGCGAAACATTGCTCTCAAGCTGCAACGATTTGTTGCAGCCGCAGTTGTTCAAGGATTACTGCCCCAACGGTTTGCAGGTTGAAGGCCGCACCGAGGTGAAAAAAATCGTCTCCGGTGTCACTGCCAGTTTGGCATTCATACACGCAGCGATTGAACAAGGCGCAGATACTTTGCTGGTCCACCACGGCCTGTTTTGGCGCGGTCATGACGGCGCTGTCACCGGTTGGTTAAAGCAACGCCTGGCTGTGTTGTTGGCTCACGATATCAATTTGCTTGCCTACCATTTGCCGTTGGATGCGCATGAACAATGGGGCAATAACGCGCAACTCGGTTTGCACATGGGTTGGCAGGCCACCGGCAGGTTCGGGGATCAGCGCATAGGCTGGCTGGGAATGCCTGACGGCGGATCGCTAGATTCTTCGCAATTGCAGCACCAGTTGGAAACCAAGCTCAACCGCAAAGCAGTGACTGTGGTGCCGGATGCATCTCGAGCCATCAAGCGCATCGCCTGGTGCACCGGCGGCGCTCAGTCTTGGTTTGAAGCCGCGATTGCTGCCGGTGCGGATGCGTTTGTCACCGGCGAAATTTCCGAACCGCAAGCGCATTTGGCGCATGAAACCGGCGTGGCGTTTTTTGCTTGCGGGCATCATGCCACCGAGCGCTATGGCGCACCTGCTTTGGCCGCACATGTGGCGGGTCAGTTGGGTGTGGACCATGTGTTCATCGATATCAGCAACCCTGCATAAGTGTTGAGCGCACATGGGAACGCTTAACCCTTCGCTGCCGCTGGCGCTGACCATGGGCGACCCAGCCGGTATCGGGCCGGAAATCATTTTCAAAGCGTTTGCGGATCAGCCAGACTTGATGCGCCATTGCTGCGTCATCGGCAACTTGGGCGTGATGCGCAAACAACTCGCGGGTTTGTCCTCTCATCTGCCAGTAGGGATGTCTTGCGTTGAAGTTTTGCAGGTCAGCCAAGTCAAAGACATGAAGCCCGGGCAAATCGCCGTCTTGAATGTGACCACGGATGCGGACATCGCCACGGGCTTGGTCAGCGCTGCAGCCGGGCGCATGGCCGCAGACGCCGTCACTTGGGCTGCCAAGGCCGCATTGCGCGGTGAAGTGCAGGCCGTGGTGACCGCCCCGTTGCATAAAAAAGCTTTGTCTTTGGCGGGTGTGCATCACCCCGGGCACACCGAAATGTTGCAAGCGCTGGCGGCAGAGCACCTTGATTTGAAAGTGGCAGATCTGCCGGTGCGCATGATGCTTAGCAGCCAGGACCTGCGGGTGGTGTTAGTCAGTATCCATGTGTCCTTGCGGCAGGCGATTGATGCGGTCACCACGGCCAATGTGTTGCAAACTTTGCAGATCACGCACCAAAGTTGGCCTGCGCTGTTTGGTCGGCATCCCAAGCTTTGGGTGGCTGGGCTGAACCCGCATGCCGGTGAGGAAGGTTTGTTCGGCAGCGAGGAAATTGAGGAAATTTCTCCGGCAGTGATTGCTGCGCGCGCTCAGGGCATTCAGGTGGAAGGACCTTTTGCGCCAGACACGGTGTTCATGCGGGCGCGCCAGGCGACGGGTGCATCAGTTCCGGACGTGGTGATTGCCATGTACCACGACCAAGGCTTGATTCCGGTGAAGTACTCGGGGCTGGAAACCGGGGTGAACCAAACTCTTGGGCTGCCTTTCATCCGAACCAGCCCGGATCACGGCACGGCTTTTGATATTGCGGGCCAAGGCAAAGCTGATCCAGCCAGCCTTTTATCTGCTGTTGATGCAGCCTTGTGCGCAGATTTTTGATTCGAACAGTCGCTTTTTGATAACCTTAGATTTATTTTTTTAACCGGGTGATCCAGTTGTCCTAAAACCCTTGATGGCACAACATCTGGTTTTCACCTAAAACGCTCGGTTAGAATTGAGGGTTTTCGATATTAGCAATGAAGTTTAGAGGTCTTTCATGAGTGAAACCACTGTAGACACCGGCAAGCGCACTTGGTTAATTGCCACGGGTTGTGCCGGAGCAATCGGGGGGGCGGCAGTCGCTGTCCCCTTCGTCAGCACTTTCAATCCGTCCGAGCGCGCCAAAGCCGCTGGTGCCGCGGTTGAAGTAGACATCTCCGCCATCAAGCCCGGTGAAAAACTCACGGTCGAGTGGCGCGGCAAACCTGTGTGGATCATCCG
>CAMDJS010000075.1 GCA_945900685.1 Bordetella parapertussis | reverse complement strand
GTGAGGAGCGCGTCCACATTGGTGGTCAGGCATTCCATGCCTTCGCCCTCGGCGAAATTGACCTCGCCGCACTGGCTGAACATGGGGTTGATCAACCAGGGATCGATGCCGATCATCTTGCCAAAACGCTTGGCCACTTCTTCGTAGTTGGCGAAATGAATGCTTTTGCGGCGCACACACCAACCGGCGTGCAAAGGCGGCAACAGGTATTGCTCATGCAAGTCTTCCAGAATGCCCGGAATGCCTGCGCTCAAATCGTTGTTGAGCAAAATGGTGCAAGGGTCGAAGTCTTTCAAACCGAGACGGGTTTTGCTTCGTATCACTGGCTCAAGCAGCAAACTCTCGCCATTGGGCAGTTGAAACGCGGTGTTTTCTTTGATCTCCGGGTTGATGGAGCCGATGCGTATATTCAACCCAGCCATGTTGAAGATACGAGCCAGCTGCGCCACATTGCTCAGGTAAAAGGTGTTGCGCGTGTGGTTCTCGGGGATCAATAAAAGATTGCGGGCTTCGGGGCAGATTTTTTCAATCGCGGCCATGGCGGCTTGTACCGCCAAAGGCAGCATTTCGGGGGTGAGGTTGTTCCAGCCACCGGGGTACAGGTTGGTGTCCACCGGTGCCAGTTTGAAACCGGCATTGCGGATATCGACCGAGGAATAAAACGGCGGCGTGTGCTCCATCCATTCCATGCGGAACCAGCGTTCGATGGCCGGCATGGAGTCGATGATGCGCTGCTCCAACTCGTTAATAGGGCCAGTCAGTGCGGTAATAAGGTGGGGAACCATGAATTGATATGTCTCGTATGTTTGTAGGATTTGGGGGCGATTTTGACAGTTTCAAGCGAAGGGTCTGTGACAGGCTTACAAAATAAGTGATTGCTGCTTGACTTAGCGTTCGCTGAATTTCTTTTGGCTGGTGGTCATGGATTTCTCATTTTCCAAACCTGACTTCAAAACCGGACTGCGGGCAACCTGATCAATGATGTCGGGCAATGCTTGTGTGGCGTTTCTGATTTTGGGCAGCCGGAATTGGGAGAACTTGGTCTTGTTGATGGTAATTGGCCTGTCTCTTATACTTTTAATCTCTGTGAGCATCACTTTTCCCAAGGGTTCGCCTCATGACTGAATCACAACTCATCGTTTTATTTTTTGGCGTTCTGATGTGCGCCATGGCTTTGGCAGCTTCCTACTTTGAAGCCAAAGAAAAAAGCAAAGCTGAGTCTGAAAAGACAGACCAATAAATCAGCTTGCTGTCGTTACCAAGATAACCGCCCCATCGCGCGGGCAATCCTATCAAAATCATCTTTGCCAATCTTTATCTGACCAAACCGGAAAGCCGCACCCCAGTGGGTTTTGTCTTTGATGAAATCCAGTTGCGTGATCAAGGGTCTGATGGACGTGATCTGCGTATCCACATAGTCCACATCGATGCGCCACGGCACAAACCCCGGCACACCGTCCGCCGTCACGTCGTATGCATAAACATCACCCGTGCGAATGAAACCCAAAGCGGTGAAGGCCTGCAAGGGTGCGCCATCGGGATAGTCCTCGCGCGGTGAGTAATAAATCAAGCCATCGCCCGCCTTCATGCGTTTGAGCGGGGCTTGCTTGCCATGGTTCATCTGTGCAAAGCCACCCGCCACACCGCGCAGCACATGCGAGCGGCTGACCACGCCAATCCAGTGATTCATCTCCGACTCCATTTAAAGATCTTCTAATTTGATGCCATGTCGTTGCATGTATGCAGGCAATGATTTCGATTGCGTTGGGTCAAATGTTTGGTCAGTCAATCGAGCATCCATGATGCGATCCATTCTGAAAGTGCGGAAATCTTCACGTGTATCGCACCAAGCCACCAAGGTCCATCCATCACCCAAAAAGAAGCAGCCCAGCGGTGAAACGCAACGTTCACTCTGCAAATGCCGAGCGTCCCCATATTTGAATATCGCTTTGCGTCGTTGTTGCACCGCCTCTCGAAACAATTGCAAACGCCGGCGAATGGATTGCGACAACCCAAAGGGGGTTGCATACACCGCCAAACTCTGCGCTTGTTGTCGTTGTGCAACTGACAGCACGCTCATGACACGAGACAAAGCAGATTCAGAGGCTTGTGCCAACGCCGGATCCAACCATTGCTGCGCCAAGCGTGTGGTCGCCACCAAGGCACTGGCCTCTTCAACCGTAAACATGAGTGGCGGCAACTCAAAACCTTTGCCCAAACGGTAGCCCACACCCGCTTCACCCTCAATCGGCACACCTTGGTATTGCAGATCAGCCACATCGCGATACACCGTGCGCTCTGATACCTCTAGCCTTTGCGCCAGCCAACGGGCCGTGGTCAAGCGGCGACCTCGGATGAGTTGGACGATATGGAACAGGCGGTCTGCGCGGCGCATGGCGAGGTAAGTGTTTTAAAAAATGGGACCCAGTCTAGGTTCTTTAGGCGTAAGCATGCAAGCCCACCCGGTTGCCGTCCACATCCAGCATGTGCGCCATGAATCCCACGCCACCTGGCAAAGCGACTTTAGCCATCGCCACTTCTCCACCCGAAGCAACCACTCGCTGTAGGGCCTCATCGAGTGATACCCCCGCATGAAAATACACCAAGGTGCCGCTGGTGCCCGGTTGCAATGCGGGGTGCCCCGATATCAAAGCACCTTTGGCTCGTTGACCGTCTTCTTTAAACACCACCATTTGCATCTTGGGGCCTACAAAATTTTCTCGGTGCAAACTGGTTTGCAAAACCGCCTCATAAAACGCTTGGGCGCGCGGCATATCGCTCACGGGAATCTCAAACCAATCGATCACTTGTTTCATGTTGTCCATCCTTTGAATATGCGCAGACCTTCTGCGCACAGGAAAGGACTGTGCCTGAGGGCTACTGACAACGGGGTGTCAGTAGCACATTGGTATTTAATTATTTAAAAATACATTGAAATTTTAATGTTAGGCGTTAGAATTTCAATAATGATTCAACGCCACTTTCTTTCAACGCTGACCCAACGCCTGCAAGAGTCACCTGCCGTGGTGTTGCTTGGGCCACGCCAAGTAGGCAAAACCACCTTGGCCCTGCAAGTAGCAGACCACTGGCCTGCGGGCAGCACTTATCTGGACCTTGAGCGTCCCGCTGACCGCTTGCGTCTAGACGATGCCGACGCTTTTTTGCGCACCCAGGGCAGCAAGCTGGTGATTTTGGATGAGATCCACCGCATGCCCGGCTTGTTTGACATTTTGCGCGGCATCATTGATGAACGACGGCGCGACGGTCAGCGCTTTGGCCATTTTTTACTGTTGGGCTCGGCCTCGCTGGACTTGATGCAGCAAAGCAGTGAAACACTGGCCGGGCGCGTGGCCTATGTGGATTTGGGGCCAATTCAAGCCTTGGAATGGGAATCGACAGCGCTGGACACCCTCTGGTTGCGCGGCGGTTTTCCAGACAGTTTGCTGGCCTCCAATGAGGCCGCCAGCCTGCGGTGGCGTGAGGACTTTGTGAGAAGTTACTTGCAGCGCGATGTGCCCATGTTCGCCCCTCGTTTGCCTGCTGAAACCGTGGGCCGGTTGTGGACCATGCTGGCCCATCAACAAGGCGCTTTGTTACAGCAAAGCCGCTTGGCCAGTGGCTTGGGTGTCAGCAGTCCCACTTTGGAGCGCTATATCGATTTGCTGGTGGACTTGCAATTGGTTCGCCGCTTGCGCCCATGGAGTGTCAACACTGGCAAGCGTTTGGTGAAAGCACCCAAGGTGTATGTGCGTGACAGCGGTTTGGTTCATGCGTTGCTGGGACTGGAGACTGCTCACGATGTGGCTGGGCACCCCGTGTGCGGCTTGAGCTATGAAGGCTTTTGCATCGACAACTTGCTGGCGGCCACCAAAGCCAGTGTCACGCCCTACACCTACCGCACCCATGCGGGGGCTGAAATTGACTTGGTCTTGGAGCGCGGCGGAACACCCTGGATGGCCGTTGAAATCAAACGCTCAACCACCCCCCACTTGAGCAAAGGCTTTGCCCTGGCTTGCGATGATTTAGGCATTACCCAGCGCTTTGTGGTTTACCCCGGCACCGAGCGTTTTCCAATGCGCCATGGCACGCAAGCCATTGGCTTGCGGGAATTGATGCAGGTCTTGCAAAAAGACTGAGCCGCTTCAACCCCGCACTTCACCCTCACCCAACACCACAAACTTCAGCGAGGTCAGCCCCTCAATGCCGACCGGACCACGCGCATGGAACTTGTCGGTAGAGATACCAATCTCAGCACCCAGACCATATTCGAAGCCGTCGGCAAACCGGGTGCTGGCGTTGATCATCACGCTGGCTGAATCGACTTCGCGCACAAAGCGCTGGCCGTTCACATGGTTGAGCGTGAGGATGGCGTCGGTGTGGTGGCTGCTGTAGTGGTTGATGTGGGCAATCGCCTCGTCCACACCATCCAAGACTTTGATACTGATGACGGGCGCTAAATATTCTTCAAACCAATCTTGTTCAACCGCGTCTTTCAACACCGCACCGCTCACACCAGCCAGCAAAGCTTTGCTCTCAGGGCAGCAGCGCATCTCCACGCCTTTGTCAGCAAACACTTTGCCGATGCGCGGCAAAAACGCCACCGCCACACCGCGCGCCACCAGCAAACTTTCAGTGGCGTTGCAAGGGCTGTACTTTTGCGTTTTGGCGTTGTCGGTCACGCGCAAGGCCATCTCCAGATCGCAGGGGTCGTCGATGTAAGTGTGGCAATTGCCGTCCAAATGTTTGATGACCGGTACTTTGGCGTCGCGGCTGATGCGCTCAATCAAACCCTTGCCACCGCGCGGAATGATGACATCCACGTAGTCAGGCATGGCGATCAACTGGCCCACTGCTTCACGGTCCGTGGTGGGCACCAATTGCACCGCATCGCGTGGCAAACCGGCCTTGTGCAAAGCCTGCTGTACACGTTGCGCCAGCGCCGTGTTGGACGCCAAAGCTTCTGAACCGCCGCGCAAAATACACGCGTTGCCGCTCTTGATGGCCAGCGATGCAGCTTCTATGGTGACGTTGGGTCGGCTCTCGAAAATCATGCCGAACACGCCTATGGGCACACGCATTTGACCCACGCGTATGCCGCTGGGTTGTTGCGTCATGCCACTGATACTGCCGATGATGTCGGGCATCACTGCCAGTTGCTCGCAGCCGACGGCGCAGGTTTCCAAAATAGCCGGTGTGAGTTTGAGGCGATCCAGCATGGGGCCGTCCAGACCGCTGGCCTTGGCCTTTTGCAAATCGGTCTGGTTGGCGATGACCAGTGCCTCCGTGTCGCTGCGCAACAAGCGGGCAAGCTCTCGCAAGGCAGCACTTTTGTGGGCGGCGCTTGCTTTGGCCATGACGGCGCTGGCGGCTTTGGCCTGTTGCCCCAAGGCCAGCATCAATTCAGGAATGGTGTGTGCGTTCATGTGCCGATTTTGGCAGAGAAGACGCCTGTGTCAGAAATAGCCGCTGATGTGAACTGACATCGCCTGCAACTGCTGTTCAGCGCGGGCTGCAAGCCTTGCTCATCATCAGCGCCAAACGCAACACGGCCTGCCAATTGTCGGTCGGCCAAGTGGGCAATTTCATCCCTTTGACGATGCCGTCCACATGATGCGCACTTTGCAATAAACGGTCGAGCGCGGCTGGTGTCAGGTTCGGCAATATGCGTTCATACAAGCGCTCTTTGCGTCCCCATACCCTTTGTTCGCGCAACACCTGAGGCAGTGCACGCCCGCCTGCGACCGCGTCCTTGACCCGCTTTAAGCTGCGGATGTCCTCTGACAAGGTGTAATTGACCAACACCTCTGACACACCTTCGGCTTGCAAGCCGTCCATCATGCGCTGTACCCGCAAGTGTTGTCCGGCTAACACCGCCTCACCTAACTTGAAAACGTCGTACCTGGCCACATTCAACACGGCGCGCTCTATCTGCTCAAAACTCAATTCACCCGGCGCATACAGCAAACCCAGTTTTTGAATTTCTTGGTGTGCGGCCAGCAAATTGCCTTCCACCCGGTCGGCAAAAAACTGCAGGCTGCGTTGGCCTTCCTCGCCTTCGAGCACCCGTTGCTGTTGTTGTCCCAGCCGTTGCGCAATCCAAGTTGGCAAATCAGCGCGGCTGACGGGTTCGAGTTGAACTGTTGCGCCACTGGCTTCCAAGGCCGAGAACCAGCCGCTGCTTTTGCTGGTTTTGTCCAATCCGGGCAAGGACACCAGCAACAAGACCGCATCATTGCCCACCACGCTCTCGGCCAATTGCTGCAAAGCAACGCTGCCTTCTTTGCCTGGTTTGCCGGTCGGTATGCGCAGATCTAATATAAGTTTGTCAGCGAACAGACTCATGGAAGCTGCAGCGGCTTGCACTTCACCCCAATCAAAATGCGCGCCTGCGACAGTGAAGACTTGACGCTCTGTGTAACCTTGCTCGCGCGCGGTTTGTCGGATGAGGTCCGCCATCTCTTGTTGCAACAAAGGCTCGTCACCATGCAAGGTGTAGAGGCTGCGCACACCTTTTTGGAGCTGTTCCGGCAAACGGGCGGCGGCGATTTGCATGGTCAGGGCTCAGGGCAAGCGGGCGACGGAGAGTCTGCGAATCATTTGCTGAACCAGATCAGATCGCATGTCGCGGTAGAGCAATTGCTCCTCTGACTCTTTGGACAAGGCGGCGGTTTCATTAAAACTGATTTCCCGCTCTTGGACGAGTTCCGCAGAGGGGATCAAATCAAACCCATCGCGGGTGCGAAGTTTGAAGCGCACACGCAGACGCAAGGTGAACTCTCTCACGGTACCCGTAGATGAGCGGGAGAGAATCACTTTTTCCTGCGCCTCTTCCAAGATATCGAGAATCACATCTGCGCGTTCAATCTCGCGCACATCTGTGATGATTTCTATATTGCCCAAGGCTTTGAGATTGCGTTTGAGCAATTGACCAAACACCGAAGCCTCCGCTATGTTGGTGTACATGCTTTTGAAAGGCAAATCAACAGCCTTTCGCAGCTGAAAACCACAGGCTGTCAATAATCCAGAGCCAGTGACCGCCATGCCCGCGCGCAAGCATTGGCCTAACCAGTGGCGGCGCGATGGATGATCAGGATTGTGTGTAGAGGACATCAAATCACCAGGTTAACCAAACGTCCGGGCACCACAATGATTTTTTTCACCGCTGCACCTTGTGCTTGTTTTTGGAATGCTTCGCTGGCCAACGCCGCCTGCTCGATGGCCGCTTTGTCGGCACTCGCGCTCACCACCAAGGAGCCGCGCAACTTGCCGTTGACTTGCAGCATGAGTTCGATCTCATTGCGCAGCAAGGCGGTTTCGTCCACTTTAGGCCAATCAACATCCAGCAAACTGCCACGGGGTTTTTCGAAGCCCAAGTCTTGCCACAGATGAAAAGCAATGTGAGGGCATACCGGGTACAGCACGCGCAGCAAAATGGACATGCACTCTGCCAATACCGCGCCATCTTCGGCGTTGTCACTCAATGACGCGTCTTCCAAGGTGTTAAGCATCTTCATCACCGCCGACACGACGGTGTTGTATTGCATGCGCTCGTAGTCGTAATTCGCCTGCTTGAGCACGCTGTGAATGTCCAGGCGCAAAGCTTTGGCAGCCTTGCTGAATTCCACCGATTGGCTGCGGTCTACCGCCATGCCTTGGGTGAGAGCAGCGCGGTGCTTGTGCGCAAAATTCCAAACACGTCGCAAAAACCGGTAACTGCCTTCCACCGCCGAGTCGTTCCACTCCAACGTGGCCTCGGGCGGCGCGGTGAACATGGTGTACAGGCGCGCCGTGTCAGCGCCGTAGCGCTCGATCAGGTCTTGCGGGTCCACACCATTGTTTTTGCTTTTGCTCATGGTACCCACGCCTTCATAGACGATGGGTGTACCGGCGGGCAACTGGCCTTTGGCTTCTTTCAGCACTGCGCCAATCACTTTGCCACTGGTGTCATGCTGGTCTTGCACCTCGTGCGGCCAGAAATACTCGACACCGCCCTTCTCGCCTTTGCGCAAGTAAATATGGTTGAGCACCATGCCTTGGGTCAGCAGTTTGGTGAACGGTTCGTCCACCTTCACCAAACCCAAATCACGCATCACCTTGGTCCAAAAACGCGCGTACAGCAAATGCAAAATCGCGTGCTCAATGCCGCCGATGTACTGGTCCATGCCGCTGCCGCCAGTGGCCACGCCCTCTTGGCGCATCCAATAGTCGGTGCCGTCGGCCACCATCTTGTCGGCATTCGTTGGGTCGCAATAGCGCATGTAATACCAACTCGAATCGACAAACGTGTCCATGGTGTCGGTTTCTCGCCGCGCTGGTTTGCCGCAGGTCGGACACACCACGCCTTGGTGGAAACCTTCGTGCTTGTGTAAGGGGTTGCCCGAGCCATCCGGGATGCAGTCTTGCGGCAACACCACCGGCAGGTCTTTTTCCGGCACGGGTACGGCGCCGTGTTCATCGCAATGGATGATGGGAATCGGTGTGCCCCAATAGCGCTGGCGGCTCACGCCCCAGTCGCGCAAACGCCAGGTGATTTTTTTCTCGCCCAGGTTTTTGGCGGACAGCAGTTCGGCCACTTTGTTGACAGCGTCTTTGAAACGCAAACCATCAAGCAAGCCGGAGTGGACACACACGCCGTCCTTGGTGGCGTACCAGTCTTGCCAAAATTGGTTATCGAACGACTCTACAGCCTTCACTTTATGAGCGCCAGCGGATACGCCGGGCACCTCATGCGGCAAGCCAAAATCGTCACCCGGCGTACCCGCTGTCGCTTTGGAGACGGAAATGCCAGATGCGGAGACTGCTTTCGTTGAGAGGTCGGGGGAGCCTGATGTCGCAGAAGCCTGCGCCGGTGCGGGGACTGCCTTTGGCGAGGAGTCGGAGCCTGCGACCGACGAGCCGGGGGCAGTCACCGCAGCGGCAGCACTACCGGCCAGTCCGACCACCTGCTTGATCCTCAACCCGTACTTCAAAGCAAACGCAAAGTCCCGCTCATCATGCGCCGGCACACCCATGACCGCGCCGTCGCCATAGCTCATCAACACATAGTTACCGATCCACAAAGCCACTTGTTCGCCGGTCAAAGGATGCGTCACTTTCAAACCGGTGTCCCGGCCGACCTTGTCCTTCAAAGCCAACTCGGCCTCGGTCGTGCCTCCCGCTTTGCATTCCTCAATGAACGCCGCCAGTTTGGGATTGCCAACGCCAGCATGCAATGCCAGCGGGTGCTCGGGCGCGACCGCACAAAACGTCACGCCCATGATGGTGTCGGCACGCGTGGTGAACACATACATGCGGCCGTCTTGTATCAATTGACCGCTTGCATCCCGGATGTCGTGCGTGAACGCAAAACGCACACCCTCGGATTTACCAATCCAGTTTTCCTGCATCAAACGCACTTTGTCCGGCCAACCGTTCAACGTGGCTTTGGGGTTGCCGATTTGCACATGGTCAAGCAGTTCCTGGGCGTAATCGGTGATCTTCAGGTAGTAGCCGGGGATCT
>CAMDJS010000074.1 GCA_945900685.1 Bordetella parapertussis | reverse complement strand
GCCCCAAAACTGCCGAGACAGGGCCCATTTGATTTCCGGTTCAGGCCAGTCGTTTGGATACCAGAGACCAACCGCGCCAATGACTTTGCCGGTGTTTGCTTCAACGGCAGCGAACGGCCCATACCCTCGGATTGTCCAGTGGCCCACCACGCTGCACATGGCTCTCCAGCTCTCACCTTCAGTCAGCGCACGTCGGAAGGTGAACTTGGTGCATTCGGGATCGCTGTAGTGCTCATGCAGAGACACCCAGTCGTCGTGCTTGAACTGTCGAAGGTGCAGTCTTGCCGTTTGGAGATTGGTCGGGAAGAGGGCCATCAGTATGGACTTAGCAAGCCCTAAGGCATTGACGCCGCAAGCAAGGAACAGCGAGGAATAAGCGCCAGTTCCTCTTGCATGGATTCCCTGGCCAGGGCGGTGTCGTAGCTGGCTTGGCCGCGAAGCCACCAACCATCACTGAGGCCAAAGTAACGGCACAACCGGAGGTCGGTATCTGCCGTGACAGACCTTTTGCCAGCCACGATGTCGCCGATGCGTTGCGGCGGAACGCCAATGTCTTTTGCCAGCCGGTATTTGGTCAGGCCCAATGGCTTCAAAAACTCTTCTTCTAGCATCTCACCTGGCGAGACGGGGAGGACGGTACGCATTTCAATGTTCCTTTAGTGATAGTCCACGATTTCAACGTCAGCAGCGCCGTCCTGGGTCCAGACAAAGCACACACGCCACTGGCTATTGATTCGAATGCTGTGCTGGCCCTTCCGGTCATCCTTCAGTGCTTCCAGACCATTTCCTGGTGGTACCTTGAGGTCATCCAGAACGATGGACCAGTCCAACTGGGCAAGCTTGCGAAGTGCCGGGCGCTCGATATTGACCAAGCGCCTTACACGACGGCCTTCGAAAAGTGCCTTGGTGTCCTTGCATTTGAAGCTCTTGATCGCCATTGCTGAATATTAACGAGGCGCGTTCATAGTGTCAAGTAAGGCCGCCTGACATTTGAGGCGTTTTCCGGTTTACCGGAAAACGTCCTATCGATTGAAAGGTTAGACGGCGGGTTCACAAGCCTCTCAACGAATGAATTGCTTGCACTTACGGTCTAACTCTTTGACTATCACCGAGGTGAACGCTGGCAATGGCTGCTCTTCCCCGAAAGACAATAGGTTAATCGCGGGGCGACCACTCAAATTTTGTACGCATAGTCTTCCGATTGCTTTAGCGACCTTAATCGGTTCATCGAAGTTTCCTTTCAGTGCGCGCCGCAGACCAGAGGCCAAGAGGTCGGCAACTTGCACACCGTCGGAGTCAGTCGAGTTAACGAACTTTAGGTTTCCTCGAAACAATTTCTGAACATTAAGTCCGTCCATTGGGGGCAGACCGTATTCAGTTTGTAGATAGTCTGGCTCTTCACCGGGAGCAAACTCGTAAGCCGCCAAGTGCCGATAGTCGAACTCTCTTACTCGCATCATGGGTTCGCGAATTGATCTGGCTTGCAGAAGCGGCAGTGCGATTTTCTCGAAGGTCTGTTCGAATACCGGCTTGATTGTGTTCTTCTGATCCACGCGCCAGCGGAATTCGCGAAGTGTGACAGGCCTTCTTTGCACGTAGTAGTTGATAGAACGCGCTATCACGTCGTAGACGAGATTTACCTGCATTACTAACTGCACGTAGAGCTGTGGCGAGAGTGACTCAAGCTGATCGGCAAGGAGCGTCATACCTAAGCGACCGCCGTCGAACTTCATTCGCAGAATGTTACTGCGGATGTCTTGTACAGCGGCTAGCTGATGTGCTTGAACGCGGGCTGGACTGTTCAATGCGGAATCTGTCGCAGTTGCGAACATGATAAGTTCATGTGATGCTAGCTCTTCGAGGAACCGCAAGTACTCGCACTCCCCAATTTTTGGAAGCTTTACTTCCGCAGCGCGGTTACCGTGACGGCGGCGAAGTTGACCCACGACATTCTGGATTGCACGCCTGGAAGACTCAGGGCAGCAGATTGCAACGACGACGCTCCAGCTTCCCTGTTTTGGATGGAAGACAAAGGAGCCAGACTCATCGAGATAGATGTTCACGTCGTCTAACGTTGAGGTAAGAGGCGGCCAAGGAAAGCGAGGGAACCACAAGCGAGGCTTATAGCCTTCCGCTTGAAAGCCGGGTTAGCCATGTTTCTGAGCCATTAGCTCAACAAATTGTTTAAAGCCTTGCTCATTATCAGGCCGCGCATCGGTGTGTGAGTGATAGGTCTGTTGATCTGGCCCCCAATCAAAGTAAATGCCAGTGTTGGGTTCGGATAGACGAGAGGCTTGAACGTCGGTGATAGACAGTTGGATCGCTGCAAGCTCATGCGGTGCGTTATTCCCAACGAATTTTGCGAAGACGACAAGTTTGTAGACGCCAGCCAAGAACGTAAAGTTGGCACCATCCGACGGTAAAAGGAAATGATGGTCAAAGGTAACGCCTTCTTGCGGAATGAATAAACCGCTACCCCTTTTTAGATTGCCTTTTTCTCCGTAAACCCAGATATTGAAATTTTGTTTTGATTCGTTTCGGTGCAACGCAACGTGTAAGCTTTCAAGCACCTGCCCCCGCTTTGCTGTGCTGTAAAGCAAACAGCGTAGGTAGATTTTGTTTTTCTTCTGATCCTCAAATTTTGATCCGTCTGGCCCAAAGAATATAACGGTCGGCTGTGTCATCAGAAGCTGTCCCTTACGAAAGAAGGTCAGCCACGCAGTGGCTCCAGATACAACCAGCGCCAAGCAAGAAATTGCGAAACTGAACCAAGCGAACATGTGATTTTCTAAATGGCTAACGTAACGTAGACCTAAAACCAGTGTTGATACATCCGGGCACAGTCGATACATCTTTCGAATGAAATGGCTGCAAGCCGCTAGCACCTTGGCTCACAGCTCCATATTCTGTGATTTCGTACAGGTATAAATTTGCCATGAAACTCGGCGCTCCTTCCTTGCAATCCACCCGCTTGCTTGACCAAGTGCGCAAGCGGGTTCGGTATATGCACTATAGCCTCAGAACCGAGAAATATTACCTATATTAGATTCTTTTTTTCATCTTATTGGTTGAAATTAAATACCTTAGAGTGCGTCACCCCCGCGAGATAGGTGTAGCCAATGTGGAATCGTTTTTGTCCATGCTGGCCAATGAGCGCAAGGTGTCGGCCTCCACTCACAACCAAGCGCTCAGTGCTCTGCTGTTTTTGTATCGCGAGGTACTGGGCTTTGACTTGCCTTGGCTCAACAACATTGGGCGACCGCAGCAGTCCAAACGCATTCCAGCGGTGCTGACCAAAGAAGAAGTGGCTGGCCTATTGGCGCAGTTGGATGGTTGGACACTTACAGCGGACATGGCGTGGCCTATTGTGCCCATTGACAAGCCCAAGCAAAGAAACTAAATTCAAGCCCAAATTCAATCCTAAACTCAATCCCCCAAACACCGTCCAGCCATGACCTCCACAGCCAACATCAAATCCATTTCCTACTTAAAAAGCCATGCGGCGCAAATTTCAGAAGACTTGGCACTCAATGGCAAGCCTTTTTTCATCACCCAAAACGGCGAAGCCAGCATGGTGATTGAGAGCGTCAAGCAGTTTGAGGAAAAACAAGCCCTGATTGCCGCCCTGCAAATCGTGGCCTTGGGCGAAAAAGACCGCGCACAGGGCAAGGGGTTTTCGGTCGTGCAGTCGCGTGCGCAACTGGCGGCTGCACGCAAAGGCCGAACCTGATGGCCATCGTTGTGCTGCCCGATGCGCAAGACGACCTGCTTTCACTGCAAGCGTACATGCTTGAACGATGGAGTTTGAGCGATTGGCTGGCTGCCGAAGACGAAATATTTGACAAGCTCGCGACCCTGGATTCTGGACTTCTGAACGGGTCACCCGTTTCAGAACTGGCCGCTGTCGGCATCTTCGATTACCAATGCGTTTTCACCTCGCACCACAAACTGGTTTACCGGCGCTTCGACGCTGATGTGTATGTGTATGCAGTAGCCGCGCATCGGCAAGACTTCCCCGCACTACTGATGCGCCGAGTGTTGAGGATTTGACCGTCTGATTGTTTAATGTGGAGTTGGAGTTGTCCCCTTAGCACGGACACAATATTGTTCTACTAAAGGGGTAACTCCACACTAGGCTTAGGCTAGCGCTTCTCGCACGACCTCTGGGTGCTTGCGGGCGATACGAAGAGCGCTTGAGCCGCGCCGACGTTGCGTAAGCGTGAAGGCGAGGCCGGGCTGTTGCGCTCGCCAAACCGAAAAATTCGTCAAGCTGCACTCATCACCCCCGAGTGTGCAACTCGAAGTGATTGCACTCAAGCTCACATCCCTTTAAGCGCCGTCTTCTCCAAACCAGCCGCCTTGCAATCATCAATGTACTGACGGATTACGTCTTGGAAATTCGCATCCGGTTGCAAACCCAAACGCGGCGCACGCAATGCCTTGGCGCCTTTGGGCCAATTGGCCACGATATTGGCAACCCGCTCGTCGCGCTGAAACTTCACACGTGCACGCACCGCCGGACCGGCCACTGCTTCCAGTGCATCCAGCATTTCCTGCACAGTCACATTCAAGGCTGGCAAATTCATGGCGCTGCGGCCTTGGAACTCTTCTGCACTGGCTTCGAAAATAGCGATCAAGCTGCGCACAGTCACACCGGGTGAAGACACCGGATGCGACACACTGGCGTCCACCGGGCAAATCGATTCTTCACCCGCCAACGGCTCGCGCAATATGCCGCTGAAAAAGGACGATGCCGCGCCATTCGGTTTGCCGGGTCGCACACTCACTGTCATCAAGCGGGCACTGCGGCCATCGATGTAGCCCTTGCGGCTGTAGTCAGCCACCAAATATTCGCACATCAGTTTTTGCGCGCCATAAGAAGTTTGCGGCGTGGTGAAGGTGTCGTCGGTCACCACGTCGGGCAATGGATGCGCCGGGTCCGGCCCGTAAACCGCCACCGAACTGCTGAACAACACGCGCGGTTTGTTACCCGCAGCACGAAGCGCATCCAACAAAGCGCGGGTGCTGTCAAGGTTGGAGCGCATGCCCAAATCAAAGTCAGCTTCGCATTCGCCAGAAACGGCTGAAGCCAAGTGAAAAACGCCATCGAATTTGGCTTGTACAAAACCTGAACATTGCTCTAGCAAGGGTCCGGTCAATACTTGAACCCGAGGGTCAGCGGCCAAATCTGCAGGTGCGGGAAATTGGTCTGCTAACACCACCTGAGTCAATTTGCCACCTGCCAATTCACCTTTAGCGAGCAATGTACGCGCCAGTCTTGCACCCAAAAATCCTGCTCCGCCGGTAATCAATAGCTTCATGTCATATTCCCTGTTGGTTGATGGCGAAAGCATAGCTTGTTCATGCTCTCCATAGGATAGGCATGCTAAGGGGTAACACCCGATATACCCTCAAGCCATTAAGCGCATATGCTCGAACGATTGCAGTGCTTTGCGCACTGCCCCTTTTCGGAGCGTGACATGGCAAGCGTGACCATCGGTCAGGTTGAGAAATACTTTGGCCGAACCCACATCATCAAAGGTGTCAGCATCGACATCGCCGATGGTGAGTTCTGTGTGCTGGTGGGTCCTTCCGGCTGCGGCAAATCCACCTTGCTGCGCATGATCGCCGGGCTGGAAGAAATCTCGGCGGGTGACATCCACATCGGTGACAAACTTGTCAACCAAATGCCGCCCAAAGAGCGTGACATCGCCATGGTGTTCCAAAACTATGCGCTCTACCCGCACATGACTGTGCGCGACAACATGGCGTTCTCGCTGCTGCTGGCCAAACAACCGGCCACCAAAATCGCCGAGCGTGTGGACATTGCCGCAGGCATTTTGGGCTTGCATGCCTTGCTCGACCGCTATCCGCGTCAGCTCTCTGGCGGCCAGCGCCAGCGCGTGGCCATGGGCCGCGCCATCGTGCGCGACCCGCAGGTGTTTTTGTTTGACGAACCGCTGTCGAATTTGGACGCCAAGTTGCGCGTGACCATGCGAACCGAAATCAAAGAGCTGCACCAGCGTCTGAAAACCACATCCATTTACGTCACACACGACCAAATCGAAGCCATGACCATGGCCGACAAAATCGTCGTCATGCGCGACGGCGTGGTCGAACAAATCGGCAGTCCGCTGGATTTGTACGACCACCCGGCCAACCAGTTTGTCGCCGGTTTCATCGGCTCGCCTTCCATGAATTTTTTGCCCGGTGTGGTGCGCGGCGACCAGGTCGCCTTGAGTGACGGCAGTCTGCTGCCCATGCCGGTGCACGCGCGCGCCTCAGAGGGTCAAAGCGTGGTGTACGGCATTCGCCCCGAGCACTTGGACATCGCCAGCGGTGACACCGGTTTGGCCACCGAAGTGGTGGTGGTCGAACCCACCGGCGCTGACACGCAAGTGTTCACCAAAATCGCAGGCGTCGAAGTGACTTCGGTGTTTCGCGAACGCCATGCGTTCACGCCGGGCAGCACCATCCGCTTGCAAGCCGATGCCAGCCGCGCGCATTTGTTTGATGCCGCCAGCGGCAAAGCGCTGGTCGCCTAACCACATACCTTGGAGCCGCCATGTCCGACACCACCCGCCGCCAATTCATCCAAACTACCGGTCTGGCCACCGGTGCTGCTGTCGCACCCATGCTGTGGACCTCCAAAGCGCACGCGCAATGGACCAATGTCCCCGAAAAAGGCGCCAAACTGCGCGTGCTGCGTTGGAGCCGCTTTGTGCAAGGCGAGCTGGATGCCTACTTGGCGAACGTGAAAAAGTTCACCGAAAAAACTGGCATCGAGGTGCGGGTTGACACCGAGGGCTGGGAAGACGTGCGCCCCAAAGCAGCGGTGGCCGCCAACACCGGTGCAGGTGCTGACATTATTTTGTCGACCAACGATGATGCCAACCTGTACCCCGACAAGCTGTTGGATGTGACCGATTTATGCACTTACTTGGGCAACAAATACGGCGGCTGGTTCCCATCGTGCGAAACCTATATGCGCCCGGACGGTAAAAAATGGATAGGCGTGCCGCTGGGCGCCAGCGGTGCCATCATGGTCTACCGCCAAAGCATGTTGAAAGCGGCGGGCTTCAACAGCTTCCCCAAAGATGTGGGCAGCTATTTGAAAATGTTCCAAGCGCTGCATGCCAAAGGCACACCCGGCGGCATGGCGCTGGGCAACGCCACCGGCGACAGCGGTTGGACGCATTGGCTGATCTGGGCTTTCGGCGGCTCCATCGTTGACAAAAACAACAAGGTCACCATCAACAGCCCCGAAACCGTCAAAGCGCTGGAATACAGCCGAGAGCTTTACAAAACCTTCATCCCCGGCACTTTGTCCTGGCTGGACCCGAACAACAACAAAGCGTTTTTAGACAACCAGATCAGTGTCACCAACAACGGCATATCCATTTACTACTCGGCTAAAAATTCGGACAACCCGGCGGTCAAAGCCATCGCTGCAGACATACAACACGCGCCCTTCCCCGTCGGCCCGGTCGGCGTACCCACTGAATACCATTTGTTCTTCAACCAGATGATCTTCAAATACACCAAGTACCCCAATGCAGCCAAAGAATTTTTGCGCTTCATGATGGAAGCCGAGCAATACGACGCTTGGCTACAAGGCGGCGGCGGCTATGTGTCGCACCCGCTGGCGGCCTATGCCAAAAACCCCATCTGGACCGTGGACCCCAAGCACACGCCCTACCGTGATTCGGCCAAAAACATGCGCCCCTCAGGCTTTGCCGGTCAACTCGGTTACGCCTCGGCAGGGGCCATGGCGGACTTCATCGTCTGCAACATGGTGGCCGAGGCCGCATCGGGTTCTAAATCGCCCGCAGAATCGGCTCAACGTGCGCAAAAACGCGCCGAGCGTTACTACAAATCCTGATGTTTAAAAAACTCCAAAACAGCCGCAATGGTTTGGGTCTGGTGTTTATGACACCGGCCACTGTTTTGCTGGTGCTGTTTCTCACTTACCCGCTGGGTTTGGGTGTGTGGCTGGGCTTTACTGACACCAAAATCGGGCGCGGCGGCGAATTCATCGGGCTGGAAAATTACGAGTTTTTATGGGAAGACTCAGTCACCAGGTTGGCCTTGTTCAATACCCTTTTCTATACCTTCATCGCCAGCGTATTGAAGTTTTTCTTAGGGCTTTGGCTGGCAGTGTTGCTGAACGAAAAAATGCCGTACAAAACTTTTTTCCGCTCGGTGATATTGCTGCCCTATATCGTACCCACGGCTTTGTCGGCACTGGCGTTTTGGTGGCTGTACGACGCGCAGTTTTCCATCATCAGTTGGATACTGATCAAGATGGGTTGGATAGACCATTACATCGATTTTCTGGGTGACCCGTGGAATGCACGTTTCTCGGTGCTGGCAGCCAACGTCTGGCGCGGTGTACCGTTTGTCGCCATCACCTTGCTGGCCGGTTTGCAAACCATTTCGCCGTCGCTGTACGAAGCCGCAGCCATTGACGGCGCGACTGCTTGGCAGCGTTTCAAGCACATCACCTTGCCGCTGCTGACACCCATGATCGCCGTGGTCATGACGTTTTCAGTGCTGTTCACGTTCACCGACTTCCAACTGATTTACGTCATCACGCGCGGTGGTCCGTTGAACGCCACGCATTTGATGGCCACGCTGTCGTTCCAGCGCGCTATTTCCGGCGGCGCGCTTGGTGAAGGTGCGGCGATTGCCATTGCCATGGTGCCGTTTTTGCTGGCCGCCATATTGTTCAGTTACTTCGGGTTGCAACGCCGCGCCTGGCAACAAGGAGGCAGCGACAAATGAGTACAAGCCTAGAAGACGACAGCCAAGGCATGTCCTACCTGGACACAGTGCGCAGCCGTTGGGTCACGGTCTACATACCGTTGGGCATTTTTGTGTTCGTGTTGCTGTTTCCGTTTTACTGGATGGTCATCACCTCGGTGAAGCCGAACAAAGAACTCTTGTCGCGTGACGGTAACCCGTTTTGGGTGATTCAACCGACCCTGGACCATTTTCACAAACTGCTGTTCAAAACCGCCTACCCCGAATGGCTGTGGAACACCGTGTTCATCTCCGTCATTGCCACCGTGGTGTCGTTGGTGTGCGCGGTGCTGGCAGCTTATGCGATTGAGCGTTTGCGCTTCAAAGGATCGCGCCAAGTGGGCTTGGGGATTTTTCTGGCCTATCTGGTGCCGCCGTCCATATTGTTCATACCACTGGCCACCATCGTCTTCAAGCTGGGTTTGTTCGACACACGCTGGGCGCTGATCCTCACCTACCCCACGTTTTTGATTCCGTTTTGCACCTGGCTGCTCATGGGTTATTTCCGCTCCATTCCTTTTGAGTTGGAAGAATGCGCCTTGATCGACGGCGCCACACGGTTTGAAATTCTTTGGAAAATCATTCTGCCCTTGTCGGTGCCGGGCTTGATATCAGCCGGTATTTTTGCGTTCACCTTGTCTTGGAACGAGTTCATTTATGCGCTCACCTTCATCTCTTCCTCCGAGGTGAAAACCGTGCCTGTGGGCGTGGTCACCGAGTTGGTGGAAGGCGATGTCTACCACTGGGGCTCGCTCATGGCCGGTGCCCTGCTGGGCTCGCTGCCGGTGGCTGTGCTCTATTCGTTTTTTGTCGACCACTATGTCTCTGGCATGACCGGTGCGGTCAAGGAATAAGATCAAGGCATGTTTTTCAACTCTCAGGTTTTATGAACACACCGTCACTTGCCGATATGCGCAAGAACTACCAGCAGGCCGAACTGCTGGAATCCAACGCTGCCAAACACCCCTCACAACAGTTCACCACTTGGCTGAACCAGGCTCTGGAAGCAGAAATT
>CAMDJS010000073.1 GCA_945900685.1 Bordetella parapertussis | reverse complement strand
TCCGGTTTCGAGCATGTGGAAATGCAATTTTTGAGCGATGTGTATTTGCGTTGTCCGGATTGCGACGGCCAGCGTTACCGCCCGGAGATTTTGGAAGTCAAGATAGAGCGCAAACACCCCGGCACAGGTCAGACCTTGTATTTGAATGTGGCTGATGTGTTGAACCTGACCGTCAGTGAAGCGGTGCAAATATTTGCCAATGACCGGGACGTGATTCGCGCCTTGCAGCCCATCGTCGATGTGGGTTTGGAATATGTGCGATTAGGTCAACCGGTGCCCACGCTCAGCGGCGGTGAAGCCCAGCGTTTGAAGCTCGCTGGTTTTCTGGCTGAGGCCGCTAAGACCGCGTCGTCGAGTCGTCAACCTGCAGCCCGCAAAGGCGTGCTGTTTTTGTTTGATGAGCCGACCACGGGTTTGCATTTCGATGACATCGCCAAGCTGATGCGCGCTTTGCGTCGCTTGCTGGATGCTGGACATTCGTTGATCGTCATTGAGCACAACCTGGATGTGATCCGCGCCAGTGATTGGTTGATTGACCTTGGACCTGAAGGCGGCGAGGGCGGTGGTTTGCTGGTGGCTGAGGGTACGCCGGAGCATTTGCGCGAGCACAAGACATCGCACACCGGTTTGGCTTTGCGTGAATATGTGGAGGCCATGGGCCAGTTGCTTGTTTCTTCCGTTTTGGGTGAGGACGAGATGGGTGCTCCAGGTTCTGGTGTGGACGCGCTTGCGGACAGGCCGGACTCCTCAGACGGCAAGCCAACATCGTCGCCCGGCCTGTCCCCAAGCGCATCTGCAAAAACAACTGTTCAACCAAGCAAATCGTTAGCCAAAGGTGCTGCCAAAGCGGACGGGTTTACGCCGGGCGACGATGTTGGCTTGCCGTATGAGGAGCCCGGCGTCAACCCGGTCGCTAAAGGTCAAACCCATACAAAGATGGCAATTGCAGCCGAACCCTCAGCCAAATACCTGGGCCAAGTCCTCAATAACAACATACGCATCATCAACGCCAAAGAACACAATTTGAAAAACCTGAGCGTGGATATTCCGCGCGGCCAGTTCAACGTGGTCACCGGCGTCAGCGGTTCAGGCAAATCGACACTGGCGTTTGACATCTTGTTTAACGAAGGCCAGCGGCGTTATCTGGAGAGCTTGAACGCTTACGCGCGCAGCATTGTGCAGCCTGCAGGTCGACCGGAAGTGGATGCGGTGTACGGCATTCCACCGACCGTGGCCATAGAGCAGCGGCTCAGCCGGGGCGGTCGTAAGTCGACCGTTGGCACC
Source organism: Bordetella parapertussis (assembly GCA_945900685.1). GTDB lineage: Bacteria > Pseudomonadota > Gammaproteobacteria > Burkholderiales > Burkholderiaceae_C > Limnohabitans > Limnohabitans parapertussis_C. The sequence continues at coordinate 8,579 of CAMDJS010000073.1, read as the reverse complement.
ACCACCGAGGTCTGGCATTTCTTGCGCTTGCTCTATGTGAAGCTGGGCACGCAGCATTGCATACACGACGATGCCGCTCTACAACCGCAAACCCCGGACCGTTTGGCGGCTTTGTTGATGAAGCAGTTTCGCGGCCATCACATTGGCTTGCTGAGTCCCTTGGTGATGAACCGCAAAGGTGTGTATACCGAACTCGCCGATTGGGCGCGCCCGCGAGGCTTCACGCATTTGCGGGTGGATGGTCAGTTTTTGCCGACCACCGGTTTTCCGAGATTAGACAGATTCAAAGAACACACCATTGAATTGCCTGTGGCCAGTTTGACAGTTGAGCCAGCGAAAGAAGCTGAGCTGAGACAAGCCTTGATGACGGCCTTAGAGCACGGCAAAGGCGTGTTGCATGTGTTGAGCGACCTCGATGGTTTACAACAGGCCATGGAACAAGGCGAAGACACCACTCACATCGGTCGCTTGCAAGCCTTTTCCACACGGCGCGCCTGCCCGGTGTGCGACACCTCTTATGCCGAGCTTGACCCGCGCTTGTTCTCCTACAACAGCAAACATGGTTGGTGCACTTTATGTGTCGGCACCGGCACGGCGTTGACACGCGAGCAGCGCGCTGCGCTGGACGACTCTGTGCAAGACCCGCAAGATCGCGGACGAGAAAAAAGTTTTGCCGAACCTGAACTTGAAGATGTGGCGGATCAGGCTTGCAGTGCATGCCAAGGCACCCGCCTGAACCCGACGGCGCGTGCCGTCAAATTCGCTGGTGTGTCCATCACCGAGCTTGCGCGCATGAGCGTACAGCGTATTCGCGCATGGGCTGCGGAATTGACATTGAGTGGTCGTGAAGCCGAGATTGCGCGTGACCTGTTGCCTGAAATCCAAAGCCGTTTGGAGTTTTTGGAAAGTGTGGGCTTAGGTTATTTGACGCTAGACAGAGGCGCGCCCACGCTCAGCGGTGGCGAAGCACAACGCATTCGATTGGCCGCGCAACTCGGCAGCCATTTGCAAGGCGTGTGCTATGTGTTGGATGAGCCTACCATCGGCTTGCACGCCAGAGACAACCAGATCTTGCTCAACGCCTTGAAAGTGCTGAGCGACAAAGGCAATACGCTGGTGGTGGTGGAACATGACGAAGACACCATACGCCGTGCAGATCACATCATCGACATCGGTCCCAGCGCCGGTAAGCGCGGCGGTCATTTGGTCGCACAAGGTTCCGTAGCAGATTTGATGGCTGCGCCCGATTCCCAAACCGGGCGTTACCTGAAACACGCCATGCAACACCCGTCGCAATTGCGGCGTTTGGTCGCACCTAAAAAAGACATGCTCAGAGTCTCCGGCGCATTCCTCCATAACCTGAACAAAATCACCATTGATGTGCCCTTGCAGCGTCTGGTGGCAGTGACCGGGGTCAGCGGGTCTGGCAAATCCACGATTGCACGCGATGTGATGTTGACCAATGTGCAAGCGGTGGTGTCGCAACGCTCCACACAGGCCGGACGCAAAGCGAATGACGCTGGCAAGCACCCGGCGTGGGTCGGTTGTACGGCGGTCAGCGGTTATGAAAGCGTAGACCGCGTATTGGAAGTTGATCAAACGCCCATAGGCAAAACACCGCGCAGTTGCCCGGCCACTTACATCGGGTTCTGGGACACCATCCGCAAATTGTTTGCAGACACCTTAGAGGCCAGAGCACGCGGTTATGGTCCCGGACGCTTCAGTTTCAACACCGGCGAAGGCCGCTGCCCGGGTTGCGAAGGCCAAGGCATGCGCACCATTGAAATGAGTTTTCTGCCGGATGTGAAGGTGTTGTGCGAGGTGTGCAAAGGCGCGCGCTTTAACCCCGAAACTTTGGCGGTACGCTGGCGCGGCAAAAGCATAGGCGATGTGTTGCAAATGGAAGTGGACGAAGCGGTCGAGTTTTTCGCGGTCATGACGCAAATCAGCCACCCTTTGCAATTGCTCAAAGACGTGGGCTTGGGTTATTTGACGCTTGGGCAGCCGTCGCCGACATTGAGCGGCGGCGAAGCACAGCGCATCAAATTGGTGACCGAGTTGTCCAAGGTGCGCGACGACATCACCCGGCGCGGTCAGCAGGCACCGCATACCTTGTATGTGTTGGATGAACCGACGGTGGGTTTGCACATGGCTGATGTGGACAAATTGATCCGTGTGCTGCACCGTTTGGTTGACGGCGGCCACAGCGTGGTGGTGATCGAGCACGATTTGGATGTCATCGCCGAAGCCGATTGGGTGATTGACCTGGGGCCTGAAGGCGGTGACGGCGGCGGCCGTGTCGTGGCGGCTGACACGCCTGAGGCGCTGGTGAAACTGGGTACGCACACCGGGCGGGCATTGCAACCGGTGCTGGCCAGGCAGTGAATGGCAGCGGACTGACTACAATGCCCGCTGCCTCTTATGAATATACATACACAACGCCGTATCGACGCATGGGTCGGTCCTTTCTTATGTGCCTTGGTGTCGCTGTGGGACAAGTGCTTTGGCCGCAAGCCGAACCCGTCTGAACCGATCCAAAAAGTACTGATCGTTATGCTGTCTGAAATGGGCAGCATGGTATTGGCCGGACCCATGTTTGCGCATATCCAAAAAAACCATCCGGGCGCACAGATTCACATTTTGCAACTCAAGCGCAACCAATCGGTGGCCCGTTTGCTCGGCTTGGCGCCTGAAACACATTTGCACGGAATTGACGACAGCGGTTTGTTCAGCTTGTTAGGGGGTTTGCTTCGGGTGCTGTGGCGATTGCGCCGTTTGAAACTCGATGCGGTGATTGACTGTGAATTGTTTTCCCGCATCAGCGCCTTGCTCTCCTATGGTTGCGGTGCGCGCGTGCGCGCCGGTTTCACACCGCACACGCAAGAAGGTTTGTACCGGGGATCATTTTTCAACGCCGCCATTCCCTACAACCCCTACCGCCACATCACCTTGCAATTCATGGCGCTTGTGGATGCTTTGCAAAGCCACAGCTCACCGCGCACCAAGCCCTCGACATTGACAATGAAGCCTTTGGACTCGGGTTTGCAAGTGCATTTCTCGCAAGGACACATGTCCGACTTCACAAGCGATTTGCACCGCGATTACCCGTTGTTCATGAAAGCAGAAAAAAGAATTTTGTTTTATGCCGGCGGCGGTTTGTTGCCCATACGCGCCTGGCCGGCCGCGCATTACGCTGTCTTGGCCAAGGCTTTGTGCGAACAAGGTTACGCGGTGGGCATCATTGGTTTGCCGGAAGACCAACCGCTGGCGCAATCCATTCAAGCCGAATGCGGCCATGTCCTTTGTTTGAACTTTGTCGGCTACACCAAAAACCTAGAAGCCTTGACCCGTTTGTTTTTTCACAGTGATTTACTCATCACCAACGACGGTGGCCCCGGTCACTTTGCCAGCCTGACGCCGATTCGCACACTGATGTTCTTCGGCCCCGAAACCAGTGCGTTGTACGGGCCATTGACACCCCGGGCGATTGCGTTGGAAAGCCATGCCGCCTGCTCACCGTGCTTGACAGCCTACAACCACCGCGCCACGCCTTGTGACGGGGACAACCAATGTTTGCAACGCATCGAGCCGGCGCATGTATTGGCGCTGGCATTGACCCAGTTGGCATTGTGCGAACCCAGGGACCCGGCCTATGCCTGAGTTGAACGCTGACCACCTGCCTTTTCCTTTGCCTGCGAATCTGGCTTTTTTGCAGCCCTTGCTGAACCGATTGTTCCGGTGGCGCTACATACGTTTTGCCACTGTCGGTGCATCCGGCACCGTGGTCAATATTGGTGTTTTATTTGTGTTGCAGGAATGGACCTTGCCGCTGGTGGTGACTGACGCTTCATTGCGTTTGTCTATGTCGCTGTTGTTGGCTATTGCCGTGGCCACGGTCAATAATTTTGCTTGGAACAGTTTGTGGACCTGGGCGGACCGGTTGGCTGACTCACCTACAGCACGCTTGGGTTGGGACCGCCATACGGTGAAGCGCTTTTTGAAATACACCGTTTCATGTTGGCTGGGCATAGCAATTCAATATGGATTGACTTTGTTTTTGTCTGCCTACATTTACTATTTGTTGGCCAATGTACTGTCTATTTTGATCGCCAGTGTCAGCAACTACTTGACCAACGACTGGTGGACTTTCAGTCAAAAAAACAAGCAAGACCAAGCATGACGACTTCACGTTTTCAAACGCATTCACCTTCTACGCGCACACTGTGGTTAACCGTGCTGGTGGTGGCGCTGGTTTATGTCTGGGGCATTGACAACCTCTACATGCCCAACAACGGCGATGAAATGATTTACGCCCATATTGCCCGCATGACGGCGGCAACCGGGCAATGGTTGCCCTTGGTGTCTGATTACAGCAATTTGCGCAACACCAAACCGCCTGTGTTGTTTTGGCAAAGCATGTTGGTCACCGGTTGGGGGCAGTATTGGCAGTTGTGGTTGATCCGGCTGCCCAGCATTATTTATCTGGCGTTGGTCTCTGCCGGTATGGCCATGTTGTTGCGGCGCTGGTTGGGCGAATGGCGAACTGCAGCTTGGGCGGTTTTGTGTTTTTTACTTTGCTGGGGCACGTTTCGCTATGGTCGACCTTACATGACCACGGCGCCAGAAATGTTTTGGTACAGCTTGGCACCGGGCTTTGTGTTGTGGCGTGCAGCGAATGCGCAAACCCGGGATATCCAAAACACCTGGGACCAGTGGCGCTGGTGGACGTTGCTCGGTCTGCTCACAGGCATTGGCCTGGCCTATAAATCGTTTGCCCTGGTCGCGCCTGTGGCCGCCGGTACATGGTTACTTCGACTGTTTTTGCAAACCAAGTGGTCATGGCGTGCAGTTGTCTGTAACACCGCACAAATGGCGTGGATGAGTTTGTTGGCCGTAGGCTTGTTTGCTTGCTGGTTATTGATTGACCCGCAACCACAGGAAGTCTGGCGTGAATTTGTGCAGCAGGAAAACGCCGGCAAGATGAGTGATGGCCGGAATTACTTTTCGGTGATGTTCAGTTTCAACGGATCGGCTGACTACCTCGCCGCCCCCATGCTCAACAGCGGTTTGTTGTTTCCTTGGGTGTTGGCTTTGGTTGGCGTTGCCTGGCGACAAAGAGGCACAGCTTCAGAGCCAAAGCGCAGTTTGTTGACCAAAGCATCGCTGCTTTGGATAGCCGTGTGGTGGGTTGTTTTTTTATTGCCTAACCATCGCTCTAGCCGTTATCTGTTGCCCTTGTTGCCAGCCTTGGCCTTGCTCATGGCATTGCATGTTGACAGCATCAAGCGGGTGGCTCCTCGCGTCACCGGTTTACTCGCGTTGATCATGTTGTCTGTGTTGGTTTGGCTTGGCTGGCATGCGCGTGCGATTGGCGTGCTGCCAGATCTGCTGGCAGGCTTGGTGTTGGTTAGCTGGGTTGCAGGTCTGGTGATCTGGGTGCGCATGTGGTGGATCCCATCAACAGGCGTTTTTGATTCACTGTTGTGCGCTGCATTGGCCTTGCTCAGTCTGACCGCATTGCTGCAAGGCATGTATGGCGAGCGCGTCGACTTTCAAGGTGACAGCAAGCTACGCCCGCAAGCTGACACTATCTGGGCATCACAAAGCTCGAACGGTGAATTTGAGCCACTGCATTTTTTATTGCCCGGTGACAACCGTTTCACCAGTGACCAAGCCCGTGTAGAGGCACTCACAAACGGCACTGACACTGCATCTGGCACGTGGTTTATGGTTGTCAGACTCGACGCCGCCGACCCCTTGCCTTGTGAAACCATGAATGTATGTGAACGCATTGCCACGCGTTGGGATATCGAACTGAGACCCAAACCGGGGCAGGCGAACGCAGACAATATCAACCGTCCGCGTGAATGGTTGTGGCGTCAGGAATGGTTGATGCGGGTTCGTTGACGCCAGATGAACTGAATCAACTTGACATGCGCCCATATCCACAAACCCGGGTCTGACCACGCATCCCAGACATTGCCTGAGGGTGCATGCGTTGCCACAAACAACGCAGTCGCCACCAACCAGCAGTTGACAGCTTGCATCTGCCAACCGGCCAGTGCAAACAAATAAATGCAGGCCATCCACACACCCATCACTCCCCAAGCGAGCCACACCACAGGCTGCTCAAACCCTATGCTGTAGATGTCCCAAGGCATGAGCCCGAATGTATCTAGACATAAAATCCATCCGGCGATTGCGGGCAGCAGCCAAATCCAGACATGGGCTTGCTCAGTGGGTGCCGTATAAAAAAGCAGATGGGAACGGCCTTTGATGTCTTGCCATGCCGCATTCACGCACAAACACAATGTCAGCAAACTTGGCGTTTGAAATGCCAAGCCCAAGTTTGACAGCGGGGCTTGCCACAGCATTAACACCAGCAGCCAGCACAAGCTCGCTATTAGCCAGCGCCATCGCTTGTCATACACGCGAATGAATTGAACGCTTAACCAAGTCAGGACCGCCAGCCAGCCAGTCGCATGGAACACCTGTTGCACTTGTAACTGTGGCAGCACAGCAGAAGACAGCGACAAGGCGTATTCAAACAGCATCATGGCTTGGCTTTGGCTGCAGGCGCTGCCCGCCATCTTTGCCATGCAATCCCTTGGCGCAATTCGGTGTAGCTGACCCACAAGCGGTCATCGCTCCAACTCAGTGAAGGGTACGAATACTCTGTTTGTGGCAAACCATCAACCAAGGTTTGCGGTGCAGACCATTGCAAGCCATCCACACTGTCGTGCATGACCAGCAGGCTGCGACCGCGCTCGTAGGGGTTGCGCACCATCACCGCGCCAGCGCCGGGCAGCATGACAGCGGCAACCGCAGAATCTTGGTTGCTGAGCGACAAGGCTTCACGCTCGGACCAGTGCGCGCCGGCATCGGCACTGCGGATCAGACTGACTTTGTCATGCGGGGACAGGCTGCGCATATAGGCTTGCCAATGGTTGGCGTCAACTGCAATCACCGCAGGTTGCAACATACGACGCATATGTGCCAATCGCCTCAGTCCTTGAAATTCCCCGGATGGACTGAACCAAGCAAACACTGGGTAATGTTTGCCCAGTTCAAAGTGCAATGGCAGCACCATGCCGCCATCGGCCAAGGGCAGCGGCGCATGGCGAACCAAGTGGCTCAGGTTCCATAACCAGCCCAATGGCAATTGGCCGATCACTTCAAATTGGGCTTGTGCCGGGTTGATGTCTGCACTTGGCTGACGCAAATGCAGCACTCTGGAAGCGGCCCAACCGCCCAAGCCAGTGCCCACCACAAACACATGCAAACGCTGTTGTTGATCTAACCAAGCGACCGGGTTGCCGATATGCAAAATGCCTTTGCCAAGGGATCGACCCGCAGACAAGCGATCGACCACCCAGACCGGTTCTGTCCAAGCTTGTTGTTGCCGCGACCACAGTGACATGGCGATGCGCACATCAGGCTTGGCTTCCTTGCTTCCTGCAAACCAAAAAACAGCCAGACTGAAATGCGGGTTGGTTGGTAAGGCCACCAGATTGCTGGCGTGTGCGGCAGGCGCGAGGGGAGGTTGTGGCACCAGTCCTTGGGCTTCCAGCACCCAGCCCGATGGCTTGGGTTGCGGTGTGGCTGGGCCAGCGGTTTTGGCTGGCCTGCCAATGACAGGTGTTGACTCAGCGTTGACAAGCAATAGCGCTGCAACCAGCCAAACAACAAACCAAACCAAGGGCATCAAGCTAGCTGGTAACCAAGACTTGTGCATCATGCGTCCTTAGCCGGCCGACCCTAAGGCCAGTCCAGCGTGTTCGCGCAAAGGATGAAAATGGATATGCGGAAAACGTTCTTGCGCCAAACGCACGTCATAAGGCGAGGTGCACAAATAGGCCAGCGTGTGGGCGGCGTCCAGCGCCATGCGTTGCGGGTAAGCGTTGCTGAACTCGCGCAGTTGCGCCGGTGTGTCGGCGGTGATCCAGCGTGCGCCGGTGTATTGGCAAGGCTCTAGCCGCACATCGCAGTCGTATTCAGCTTTGAGTCGGTGTTGTACCACTTCAAATTGCAATTGGCCAATGGCGCCGAGCAGCATGGGCCCGCCGATTTCAGGCTTGAACACTTGGATCGCGCCTTCTTCGCCGAGTTGCTCCAAACCGGTTTGCAACTGCTTGGTGCGCAGCGGGTTTTTCAGCAGCACGGTCATGAACAATTCGGGCGCAAAAAACGGCAAGCCGGTGAATTGCAAACTGCTGCCGTCGGTGATGGTGTCGCCGAGTTGCACACCACCATGCGTTGTGAAGCCGATGATGTCGCCCGCGAAGGCTTCTTCCACCGCTTCGCGCCGCTGACTCAAAAAGGTGACCACGGAAGTGGGGCGCAATTCTTTGGCGCTGCGTTGCACTTTGAGCTTCATGCCCGGCGCGTATTTGCCCGAGGCCACGCGCACAAACGCGATGCGGTCGCGGTGGTTGGCGTCCATGTTGGCTTGCACTTTGAACACCACGCCGGAGAAACCGCTGTCCTCGGGCTGCACGGTTTTTTCCACCATTTGTTTGTTGACCAGCAGCGAACTTTGCCGAGACTGCGGGAAAGGCGCTAAATCGACCAATGCGTCC
>CAMDJS010000072.1 GCA_945900685.1 Bordetella parapertussis | reverse complement strand
TCTGGTCGTAAGCCTTGGCTTCGCCGCCAAACTTCGCCGACAAAATCGTCGTGATCGCCGCCGTCAGCGTCGTCTTGCCATGGTCCACGTGGCCGATGGTGCCCACGTTGACGTGCGGTTTTGTCCGCTCAAATTTGCCTTTTGCCATTCTTCGACTCCGAAAAAAAACTCACAGATACTTCACAATGAAAACTGGTGCCCATGGCGGGAATCGGACCCGCGACCTCTCCCTTACCAAGGGAGTGCTCTACCACTGAGCCACATGGGCGAAAAACTCTTCGCCGCATCACCAACACCGCCTGGAGCGGGAGACGGGAATCGAACCCGTGTCATTAGCTTGGAAGGCTAAGGTTCTACCATTGAACTACTCCCGCATCGATCCTCATCGCTCACGCGACAAGGCTGTCTACACGGTTGCAGTTCACCCGTTCACGTGGTGGAGGAGGCTGGATTCGAACCAGCGTAGGCGTAAGCCAACAGATTTACAGTCTGCCCCCTTTAGCCACTCGGGCACCCCTCCAGCGAGCCAAAGACTATAGCACAGGTTTGTGTTTCATAAATAACTTATAACTGTTCACGTAAAGCTTTGCTGCGACAGCTTATTTTTCTAAATCCCATTTGAAATCAACGTCTTGCGCTGATAACCAAGACTGGGAGGTCGAAAAATGACGGCACCCGATAAAAGGCGCGGGACCACGCAGGGCGGACAAAGGCGACGGGTGGTTGGCTGAAAGCAATAATTTTTCTCCCGCCCGGGCGGCTTCAATGACGGGTCGCTTCGCTTGGGCATGCGCACCCCAAAGCAAAAAAACCGCCGCTTGCGGTTGCGCAGCCACCGCGCTGATGATGGCGTCAGTCAACAACTCCCAGCCGCGCCCAGCGTGAGACGCCGCCCAGCCTTCTTCTACCGTCAAACAGGTGTTGAGCAACAAAACACCCTGTTTTGCCCAAGGCAGCAGGGAGCCGCTCATGGGCGGTTGCAAACCCAGGTCGGTATGCAATTCTTTGAAAATATTGCGAAGCGAGGGCGTTACTGCCACCCCTTCAGGCACCGAAAAAGACAAGCCCTCGGCCTGCCCCTGCCCGTGGTAGGGGTCCTGCCCCAGCAACACCACCCGCACTTGCGTGAGCGGTGTATGCCAAAGCGCACGCATAGGTTCAGGCGGAAAAATACGCGCGCCATCTGCAATGCGTTGATTCAAAAAAGACTGCAGAGACATCCCGGCTTGGCTTTGCCAGAAAGACGTCAACAATGGTTGCCACGACGCATGGGTTTGCCACTTTGCCGGGTCAGCACGGGTCAAGCGCAAAGGCTCAGTCTCCAAACAACTGAGCCAAAGCTTCACCGGGTTCAGGGGCGCGCATGAAGGCTTCGCCGACCAGGAAAGCCTGCACACCAGCGTCACGCATGCGACGCACATCCGCTTGCGTGGCAATGCCGCTTTCCGTGATCAGCAAGCGTTCTGAAGGAATTTCTTTGAGCAAGTCCAAGGTGGTGTCCAACGACACCTCAAACGTGCGCAAATTGCGGTTGTTCACACCCAAGAGTTTGGTTTTCAGCTTCAAAGCACGTTGCATTTCCGCGCCGTCATGCACCTCAACCAACACCGCCATATCCAGGCTGTGCGCCACCGCCTCAAACTCGGCCATTTGCGCATCGTCCAGGCAAGCGGCGATCAGCAACACGCAGTCCGCGCCCATGGCGCGCGACTCGTAAATTTGGTAGAGGTCGACCATGAAGTCCTTGCGCAACACCGGCAGATCGCAAGAGGCGCGCGCTTGTTTCAAAAAATCTGTGCTGCCTTGAAAATAGTTTTCATCGGTTAGAACAGACAAACAAGCGGCGCTGATTTTGCTGTCGCCGTGGGCGTAACTTTGCGCGATATCGGCTGGAATAAAGTCTTCCCGCAACAAGCCTTTGGACGGACTGGCTTTTTTGATTTCAGCAATCACTGCTGCATGTCCCTTGGCCATCTTGTCTCGCAATGCGGCCTCGAAACCACGCGTCATGACCCGGCTTTCAGCATCTGCACGCATGGCGGCAAACGGTATTTTTTTCAACCGAAGCGCGACTTCCTCGTGCTTGGTGGTCACTACTTTGTTGAGTATGTCGCTCACTGCGTTTCCTTGTTGTCGTCCAACACTCAGCGGTTGGTGTATGAAATGAACTGGTTCAATTTTTCTAGCGCCTGTCCATTGGCCAGCACTTGCTGCGCCAACTTCAATCCGTCTTGCATGGTCGGCGCGACATTGGCGGCATACAAGGCCACGCCCGCATTGATCGCCACGATGTTGAGTGCCGCACCAGGCTGGTTGTTCAACACCGCTTTGAGCATATCCCGCGAATCTTCAGGCGTCTCGACACGCAAAGCGCGGTGACTCGACATGGTCAAGCCAAAATCTTCCGGATGAATCTCGTACTCGGTGACCTCGCCGTTTTTCAATTCACCAACCAGCGTTGACGCGCCCAGGCTGACCTCGTCCATGCCGTCGCGCCCGTACACGACCACCGCGTGTTCAGCGCCGAGTCGTTGCAAGGCACGCACTTGAATGCCGACCAGATCCGAGTGAAACACGCCCATCAAAATATTCGGCGCAGAAGCCGGGTTGGTCAACGGTCCCAAAATATTGAACAAGGTTCGCACGCCGAGTTCTTTGCGCACTGGCGCCACATTTTTCATGGCCGGATGGTGGTTAGGTGCGAACATGAAGCCGATGCCGGTGTGCGTTAAGCAGTCGGCAATCGCCGATGGTTTTAAGTTGATGTTGACGCCAAGGTTTTCCAACACGTCAGCGCTGCCGCTTTTGCTGCTGACGCTGCGACCGCCGTGCTTGCTGACCCGCGCGCCTGCTGCTGCTGCCACAAACATGGCGCACGTGGAAATATTGAAAGTGTGTGAGCCGTCGCCGCCGGTACCGACGATGTCGACCAAATGCTGGCGGTCTGCCACATCCACTTTGGTGGAGAACTCTCGCATGACTTGTGCCGCAGCGGTAATCTCACCGATGGTTTCTTTTTTGACGCGCAAGCCGGTGAGTATGGCGGCCGTCATCAACGGCGTGATTTCTCCGTTCATGATCATGCGCATGAGGTGCAGCATTTCATCGTGGAAGATTTCCCGGTGCTCAATGGTGCGTTGCAGTGCTTCGCTGGCAGTGATGGTCATGTGTTCTCCGCAAACAATGTAAATCTCTCAGAAGCCAAGTTTGAATCCATCTGCGACGATCGCCTCAACACCCACAAATCCATCCAGGATTCGTACCCGCAATCGGAGAGCGGTGCAGTGCAATGGAGGTGCAAGTCTTGCGGCTTCACGACGCTGTGTGTAAAAAGTTTTTCAACAAAGCGTGTCCATGCTCGGTGAGTATGGACTCGGGGTGAAACTGCACGCCTTCAACTTGCAAGCTGCGGTGGCGCACACCCATGATTTCACCGTCCTCGGTCCAAGCGGTGACCTCAAGCTCGGCAGGCAGCGTGGCGCGCTCAATCGCCAGCGAGTGGTAACGGTTCACGGTGTAGGCCTGCGGCAACCCGGCAAACACGCCTTGCTGCGTGGTGTGAATGACACTGGTTTTGCCGTGCATGAGTTGCTGGGCGCGGATGATGCGCCCGCCAAACGCCGCACCAATACTTTGGTGTCCCAGACACACACCAAGCACGGGCAACTTACCGGCGAAATGCCGGATGGCCGCCACCGAGATACCAGCTTCTGCAGGTGAACACGGGCCGGGCGACACCACCAAATGCGTTGGCGCGATGGCCTCAATTTGCCCGATGGTGATTTCGTCATTGCGAAAAACTTCGATAGCTGCACCGAGTTCGCCGAAATACTGCGCCAAGTTGTAAGTGAAGCTGTCGTAGTTATCGATCATCAGGAGTTTCATTCCAAACCCTCCTCGACCAATTCACTCGCGCGTAGCAAAGCGCGTGCCTTGTGTTCGGTTTCACGCCATTCCATCTCGGGGATGGAGTCAGCCACCACGCCTGCGGCGGCTTGCACATACAAGGTGTTGTTCTTGATGATGCCGGTGCGAATCGCGATGGCCACATCCATGTCACCGGCAAAGCTCAAGTAGCCGCAAGCGCCGCCGTAAATGCCGCGCTTGACCGGTTCGAGTTGATCAATGAGTTCCATGGCGTGCACCTTGGGCGCACCGGTGAGCGTGCCAGCCGGAAAAGTCGCGCGCAACACATCCATGCTGCTCATGCCGTCTTTGAGCAAGCCCTCGACATTGCTAACGATATGCATCACATGGCTGTAGCGCTCCACCGCAAACGCCTCGGTGACTTTGACACTGCCGGTTTTGGCGATGCGACCGATGTCATTGCGCGCCAAGTCAATCAACATCACATGCTCGGCACGTTCTTTCGGATCGTTAATGAGTTCGTGTTCGGTGGCAATATCGGCCTCGGGTGTGGCGCCGCGCGGTCGGGTGCCCGCCAGTGGCCGGATGGTGACTTTATTTCCCTCGGGAGTGGTTTCCTGGCGCACCAAAATTTCCGGTGACGCACCGACCACTTGAAAGTCGCCCATGTTGTAGAAATACATGTAGGGACTGGGGTTGAGCGAACGCAGCGCGCGGTACAAAGACAAAGGGCTTTGCGTGAATGTTTTGTGTATGCGTTGACCCACCTGCACTTGCATGAAGTCCCCGGCTTCAATCAAAGCTTTGGCGCGCTCAACCGCTGTCAAATAATCGGCCTTGTCAAACTCGCGCTTGGAATCGTGTTTTTCTGAGGCTTTGAGTTCAGGTGCTTGAACCGATGATTTGAGTTTGTCTTTGAGTTGCTGCAAACGTTGTTGACCTTTGGCATAGGCTTGTGGTTGCGCCGGGTCCACATACACCAGCAACGACAGCTTGCCGGACAAGTTGTCAATGACAGCCAGTTCTTCGGTTTGCAGCAGCAAAATATCCGGGCAACCCAAGGTGTCAGGCGGGCAACTGTGCGCCAATTTTTTTTCAATATGGCGGACCGTGTCATAGCCGAAATAACCGGCCAGGCCGCCGCAAAAACGCGGCATGCCCGCGCGCAATGCCACTTTGAAACGCTGCTGGTAGGCCTCAATGAAATCCAGTGGATTGCCAGCGGCGGCTTCAACCACCTGGCCATCTGTCACGACTTCAGTGACAGCGTGTTCACCAAAACCTTGGGCACGCAACAAAGTGCGGGCCGGCAAACCGATGAAGCTGTAGCGGCCAAAGCGTTCGCCGCCAACCACGGATTCGAGCAAAAAACTGTGTTTGCCGCCGTCTTTGTCGAACGCCAATTTCAAATAAAGCGACAACGGGGTTTCCAGATCGGCAAACGCCTCGGCCATCATGGGAATCCGGTTATAGCCTTGCGCCCCTAACTGGTTGAATTCGTTTTCTGAGATCACTGGGAGCCTCCACAGCTCAGCCTTTTGACAAAGGCGAAAATTAAAACATGAAAGGGTGGAACACCCTGTCTAAAGAGGAGGCGTCACAACTCAATCAAGCCGGGTCACGCCTTAGAGGACTGGCGACGCCAAGGCCAAGCTCCCCGGTCATTAGACCCTGTGAGAATATTGAGGTGGATAAACATATTGAAAAGTGTAACAAAAGACAATTGCAGCGCATTGTCAGAGTGCTAACTCGGCGATGCTGTCAACAAACCCATCGCAATCCACACCTTGTATGGGTTCACCATGGTTGTACCCATAGGTGACCAACACCACCGGGCACTGCGCGGCACGCGCGGCCAGCGCATCGTTTTGCGAATCGCCGAGCATCAGCGTGTGCGCAGGCAATGTGCCAAAGGCTTTGCAGGTTTCAAGCAATGGCATAGGGTCGGGTTTTTTGCGCGGGAAAGCGTCGCCGCCATAGACATGGCTGAAAAAACCAGCCAGGCCTTTGTCGGCCAGCAAGGCTTTGGCAAACGCCGTGGGTTTGTTGGTTAAACAGGCCATCTTCAAGCCGCGGGCTTGCAATTGCTGCAGACCGGGCAACACGCCTGCATACACATCTGCGAACTTGCCGTTGACTTTTTCGTAATGGTGTTGGTAGCGCGCAAACGCTGGTTCAAACAAATTTTCAACACCGGTGTTGTCACACACCATGCCTGAGGCTTTGACCTCGGGCAAATCCAGTTGGTGGCGCAATACCGTGCGAATCAAATGCTCGGAGCCTTTGCCAACCGCGATGTTCACCACGGCAGGTGAGACCTTGGGCAAATCGATATCTGCCAGACACAAATTGAGTGCGGCTTCAAAGTCGCCCATGGTGTCGACCATGGTGCCGTCCAAATCGATCATGACGGCTTGAATATTGGCGAGGCTGAATGCTTGAGATGGCGTAGACATAGATTAAGACCTGACACGTCTGACAAACAAAGGAATTTTTTTGATCAGGTTGGCGATCAATGAACTGCCCGAGTGCACAACAACAGCGCCATCGGGGCTGCCCATGTCGGTGGAAGTCCACACCCAACCGTAGGGGCCAGCGCCAAACCATGTTTGATTCAAGGCCGGGTCCGAGCAGCTTTTTTCACTCAAGCCTTCCAGCTCAAACTGGGTGGGCAAGCGCCACTTCGCCTCGGCGGCCGTTTTGGTAGCGACGACCCAGTCTTGTGCAGTGGCAGCACCGGTGCAAGTGGTGCCGTTCCATTGCATGCCCTGCACACAACGCTGCCACACCAGACCGGTTTCCTTGTCTTTGACTTCAGAGCCGCTGGCATTGGCGGCTTCGTAACGGCTGTCGGGCCGGGTCAACGGTGAGTCGGGAAAACATGCGGCTTGGCTGACGCCGAAAGCCAGCAGGCTGGCGGACAAACAAATCAATGATGCGGTGGGTTTCATAAGGCCTGAGTGAGAAAGTTAAGCAAGTGCGTGACGCATCTGGTCAATCACGGCTTTGTAATCCGGTTTGCCAAAAATGGCGCTGCCGGCCACAAATGTGTCTGCGCCTGCGTTGGCCACAGAGCGGATATTGTCGGGTTTGATGCCGCCGTCCACTTCCAAACGGATATCGCGGCCGCTGGCCTGAATGCGTTTGGCGGCGTGTTCGACTTTGCGCAAGGCAGAGTCAATAAAGCTTTGGCCGCCAAAGCCCGGGTTGACGCTCATGATCAAAATCAAATCGATGTCTTCAATGAGCCAATCCAGCACATCCAAAGGCTCGGCCGGATTAAACACCACACCGGCCTTGCAGCCCGCCGCCTTGATGGCTTGCACACTGCGGTGCGCGTGGCTGGAGGCATCCGGATGAAAGCTGATCAAGTCAGCACCGGCTTGCGCAAACGCTGCGGCCAGCGCATCCACCGGTTGCACCATCAGGTGCACGTCGATGGGCACAGCCACACCGGCAGACGTTTTGGCGTGGGGTTTCAAGGCTTGGCAAACCATGGGACCGAAGGTCAGGTTGGGGACGTAATGGTTGTCCATCACATCAAAGTGAATCCAGTCGGCACCGGCGGCGACAACGTTTTTCACTTCGTCGCCAAGATGGGCGAAATCGGCGGAAAGTATGGAAGGGGCGATGCGGTAGGTGGTAGTCATGGTCGTGATTATGGTGTCAGAATCGGCGCTTGCCCTTCATTTGACCAGATTCTCCCGACCTCATGCCAACCTACAGACTCTCCGTGGAAGTCACGCCACATTACCTGCCCGACCAATCCAGCCCGGACGAAGGCTTGTTCTCGTTCGCGTACACCGTGGCCATACACAACACCGGCGACATCGGCGCCCAAGTCATCTCGCGCACCTGGCACATCAACGATGCCGATGGCCTACACGAAAAAATCAAAGGCCTGGGCGTGGTCGGCCACCAGCCCTTGCTGCAACCCGGCGAGAGCTTTGAATACACCAGCGGCACCCGCTTACGCACGCCCACCGGCACCATGCACGGCAGTTATTTTTGCGTGGCGGTCGATGGTGAAAAGTTCGATGTCGATATCCCCATGTTTGTGCTGGATGCATTGAGCGACACCGGCAGCAAGCGGCATATGCATTGACACCACATGGGTGAATTCGATCTGATCGCCCGCTACTTCACCCGCCCGGCGCGCCGGGCTGTGGTTGGTGTAGGCGACGATTGCGCTTTGTGGCAACCGCAACCCGGTATGCAATTGGCCATTTCCACCGACTTGCTGGTTGAAGGCCGTCATTTCCTCAGCACCGTATCGCCGCAACGCCTAGGTCATAAAGCCTTGGCCGTCAATTTGAGTGACCTGGCCGCCAGCGGCGCCAAACCTTTGGCGTTCACTTTGTCGCTGGCCTTGCCGCGGATTGACGAGGCATGGTTGAAAGGTTTCTCTGAAGGTATGCTGGCATTGGCTGACTTGCACCAATGCGAATTGATTGGCGGCGACACCACCCAAGGGCCACTGACGATTGGCATCACCGTTTTCGGTGAAGTGCCGCCCGGCGACGCCTTGCTGCGCAGGGGCGCGCAAGCAGGCGACGATATTTACATCAGCGGCAGCGTGGGAGACGCACGGCTGGCTCTCGAGGTATTTCGTGGCAACTTGTCAGTGTCTGCCGCAGACTTTGAATCCGCCAGACAGCGCATGGAGCAACCCGAACCGCGCGTCGCTTTAGGCATGGCCTTGAGAGGTATCGCCAATGCCTGCATTGATGTGAGCGATGGTTTGGCCGGCGACTTGGGTCATATTCTCAAAGCCTCGCAAGCTGGGGCAGTGCTCACCACCGACTGGGTACAAGACAGCGCGGCCATCAGTGCGGCCCTGCAAGCTTTGCCGTTTGCGCGTCGCTTAGACATGGCACTGGCTGGCGGCGATGACTACGAGTTGCTGTTCACCGCGCCGCCGGATCTGGCAGACAGCGTGCAAGATGCAGCCAACGACTGTGATGTCAGCATCACTTGCATTGGACGCATCACCAGTGGCAGCGGTTTGCAAGTGCTGGATGCGCAAGGCGTGCCCCTGTCCCGCCGATTTACGTCTTTCGACCATTTTTCATAAAGAGCGCACCCCATGTCTTTTGACACCCAAGGTAATGCCGCACGGTTCATGTGGTCACACCCGGCCCATGTGCTGGCCATGGGTTTTGGCTCTGGGCTCAGCCCGAAAGCGCCGGGCACGGTGGGCACCTTGTGGGCTTGGGCGGCTTATGTTTTGTTGAGCTTGTTTTTAACAACCGCTGAATTGGGTTGGTTGATTGCGTTGTCGCTGCCCGTCGGATGGTGGGCTTGCACTGTCACGGCAGAGCACATGCAAGTGCAAGACCCCAGCGCCATCGTGTGGGACGAGATCGTCGCTTTCTGGTTGATTTTGTGGCTGTGGATGCCCGTCGGTCTTTTCGGACAGTTGGTGGCCTTCATTTTGTTTCGATTTTTCGATGCGCTCAAACCCGGACCGGTAGGCTGGGCCGACCGGCATTTCCACGGCCTGGGCTGGCGCGGCGGTTTCGGCATCATGTTTGACGATATCGTGGCGGCGTTTTGCACGCTGTTGTTTATTTCACTTTGGCAGGCCACCCGATGAATTTGACCGAACTCACCCAACGTTTGTCTGAAGTTTTGCTGCAACGCGGCTGGATGCTGGCCACCGCCGAGAGTTGCACCGGCGGCATGATCAGCGCGGGCTGCACGGCGCTGGCCGGTTCCAGCCAATGGTTTGAGCGCGGCTTTGTCAGCTACAGCAATGACGCCAAACATGACATGCTGGGCGTGCCCACTGCTTTGATTGACAAGCACGGTGCGGTCAGTGAAGAGGTGGCGCAAGCCATGGTCTTGGGCGCCTTGAACCGCAGCAAAGCGCAGGTCGCGTTGGCTGTCACCGGTATCGCTGGGCCCACCGGCGGCAGCCGCACCAAACCTGTGGGCACCGTGTGTTTTGCCTGGGCTTTGCCCAGCGATACAGGCCCCACCTTGGGCGCTGAAACCGCATGGGTGAAAGTGCAAACCTGTCATTTCGAAGG
>CAMDJS010000071.1 GCA_945900685.1 Bordetella parapertussis | reverse complement strand
CCAGGCCCAGGGGGCTACTGCGCCCAATGCGCCCATGGTGCCCAACGCGGTCAGAAGTTTTCTACGATCTGCTTTCATCTTTTATCTCCAATCAAAAAAACCGCACAACCCGTGCGTAGGGATACTGGCTTGACACTGATTTACCGCAGGCCGTCTTGGCCCACGATCTCATGTACTTGTAATCCGCCCACTCGCGCATGCGGTCTGCCACTGTCGGTGACCACCACCGCCACCACGATTTCATTGGCACGCGGCGCATCTGCCACCCGCGCTTCCATGGCGTCGAAATGGCTGCGCACAAACGCCGCGTCTTTGTGGCCCAAAGGCACATCTATCGCCGTGCCTAAAGTGCCTTGCTTTTTCGCGGATGGCACGAGGGCCGCGCCTTTGCTGACCGCTTTGCGCAAGGGCACGCCGAGTTTGGGGTGAAGAATGGCGGCTGCGTGCTCCAACTCACCGCCCTCACCGACGATGGCTGCTTTGCCATAGCTTTGCGCTTGTTCAGGCGCAATACCCAAGGCTTGCACGCAACGCTCGCCGAGCATTCCGCCGAGTTCTTCGCCAATGTCTATCAGTTCATCCAAGGACTCGCTGAAACGACCTGCATACGGATTGGCGATGACCGCCATGGCCAAGGCACGGCGTGTCGGCGGCTTCACTGCTTTGCCACCGTCAAAATGAATTTCATCGACTTGCACAATGATTTTTCGGATGTTGGCTTTCATGGTGTCTCCTGCGCTTTCAGCGCAACCCGTTCCATTGACTGATGTCTTGTGCTTTCAAACCGCCGACGCGCGCATGCACACGTGCACCGGTGCTCATGGCCAGGATGACGATGATTTCATCGGCACGCGGTGCACCCGGCACGCGCATTTCCATCGCGTCGAAATGGCTGCGCACATAACTGGCATTGATGTGTGTCAGGGGTACATCCAAACTCGCGCCAGGGGGTCCCACTTTTTTAGTGGACGGCACGATGGACAAACCATTGCCCGGTTGGCCTGCGGGTTTGTCGCCGCCACCGCCTTGCGTGTAGGACGCGCGTTCGCCTTTCCAACCCAGCAGTTCGCGCATGGCGAAACCGCCCGGCACATGCCACAAAGCACCGTGCTCCAACTCACCGGCTGCACCGACGATGGCGCCTTTGCCGTAGCCTTGTATCTGCTCTGGCTTCACGCCCATGGCATCACACAGTTGTTTGGCCAAGTCCACACCCAATGGGTTGAGTGCTTCCATCATCGGCAAGATGTCTGCGTGGTAAGAGCCTGCATACGGGTTGCGCAACACCGCAGCGATAGCGCCGCGCACCAAAGCATGTTCTGCGGGCGGGCCGAACTCGTGGTGGATTTGCTCCACATGGCTTAAGACGCGTCTTACTTCTATCAGTTCGCTCATCATTCCACCCGGCATTCCAAAGATTCGGTCACCACTGCGTGAACTTGACAACTTAACAAGGCCGAATAAATCAAACCGCGCGCCTGCATGTCACGGGCACAGTCTAGCCCGAGTTGCAAAGCCTGCTGAATCTGCGCCTCTGACAATCGCGGCACATCCACAGTCACCAAACGCGCGCCCAAATCGGTGTCGTCGCGCAAGCTATCAGCTGGGCGGCGTTGAATACGCGGGTCGTCGATATTGACTGCGTTCGCAATCAAGGTCGCGGCCACATCGGCCTGCGCCGCGGTCGCGGCTAGCACGGTCACGCTGTCTGCAATGCCGAATGAAAAACTGCGGCCCTGCCAACCACTGGTGGCTATACCTCGCACCGGCATGTCAGCACTGATGACAAACGCGCCGTCGACAACCAGTTCGTGCGTTTGCATCCCGCTCAAAGCCTTTGCCAAATCTGTCACCACACCAACGCGCCAGCTTTCACCTGTTTGCAAATGCAATGCAATATCGCCGCCGTTGTTCACAAAGGCTTTGTCCACACCAGGCTGCGCCAGATAAGGCAACAATTCTTGCGCCACAGAACCCGCCACTGCCACCATGGGCGTGACGAAACCGTCGCGGCTGGAGAATGCGGCTTGTGCAGCTTGTGCAGCTTGCGCGGCGGCGCGGTGCATACGTTGCGCAACAGGGTGACTGAAGCTGTGCTGAACCAAAGCAGACACAGGTTGCCTTAACCAAGACAACTCACTCACCAACTCAGGCAATATCTGCTCAAAGCGCTGCCATGTGTTTTCAAGCGCGTCAGCGCAAGCCTGCGGTTCACCCGCCAATTGCAAAACGATATCGATAGGGCCATGCTGAAAATGCCAACGACCATCGTCAAGTATTCGGCGTTGTGCATGCATGCGCATCAGCCCAACATGGGTGGCGCGTCCAGCGGCCACGGTGATACATCTGAGGGCGGCGAATCCCAGCGCATGTGGGTGGGCGCGCCGTCGTTGTGCCAAGCGCCGTTGCGAATGCTGTCGTCCAAGGTCCGCACAAAACCCATGTGCCCGCCCAGCGCTTGGTAGTCGCTCAATCGCATGGTGAATTCGATGGGTGCCACGATAGCCGGTGTGGGCACCGTGCCGAAACTGTTGGCCGGCATGCGCATCACATCCACCATCAAGGTGATGCCGCCGCCCGGCCAGACATACGCCGGTGCACCGCCGCAACTCACATTCACCAAAGCTTGTTTGACTGCGCGTGTCAGTTGTATTGGGTTGTCGGTGACACCCGAGCGCAAACTGCCGCCCGCGCCGCCTAAAAACAAAACCGACACCAATGAAGGTTCGCAGTTTTCGCCGATGCGCTCCACCACTTGCATGACCGCTGCGGGCATATCGGCAGGGTGCGGCTTCAAGTGTTCGTCCAACACAAACCAAGCCGCGTGTTCGCCGGTGGTCGAGGTCATGAGCAAGCGCAAGCCCGGCCATGCTTCGTCAGGGTTCCATGCATCCAATATAGACAAAGGGTCGGTGATGTCGGTGCCGCCCCAGCCAGTACCCGGTTGCGCCACTTGGAAATAACGCCCGGGCGTGGACTTGCGTCCTTTGATCTTGATGCCGCTGGACTTCATGTGCAAACAACGCCCGGCCTGGTGCTCGGTGAGTACGCCGGTGATGTGGTCGTCCACCACCACCACTTCGTCGCACACGCCTAACCACTGGCGCGCAAACATACCGATCGCGGCCGAGCCGCAACCGACACGCATGCGTTGCTCGGTGACCCCATCGACCACAGGGGCTTGGCCCGCTTGCAACACCAACTTAGCGCCGTTTTCAATTTGCACTTCAACCGCTTGGTGGTTGCCCAGACTGTGCATGATTTGCAATGCCATGCGGCCTTGCGCTTTGCTGCCGCCGGTGAGGTGGTGCACGCCACCCAAGCTGAGCATTTGCGAGCCGTATTCGGCGGTGGTGACGTGGCCGACTTCTTCGCCTTGAAACAAAACGGCAGCGCGCTCATCGCCTAAATATCTGTCCGTATCAATCTTCACTTTCAAACTGCAATAACTGAAGATACCTTCGGTCACCACGGTCACCATGTCCACGCCGCGCGACTTGGACGCGACGATGAAAGGTGCGGGTTTGTAATCCGGGTAAGTGGTGGATGCGCCTATGCCGGTGACGAAGACACCGCGTTCTTCCGTGTCATGCGCAGAGAGTGTTTGTGGCAAGGTGTCTGCTTCGGTGCGCGGCATCAACGCTTGCGTGCTTGAGTCTTTGGTTTGGCGACTCAACATCACGACAGGATCAAGTCGCACCAACACACCATCGTGGTTGGCGTAGCGGTCACAAGCACCTACGCGGCCTTCGGAAATTTGGCAAAGCACCGGACACGCATTGCATTCCACCTTGCCCTCGCGCACCGGTCCGTGCTTGGGCTCCACGCGTTGCAAGCCCAGCGGCAAGCTGCTGTCAGAGGCTGGCAATCCATCGGTGTGGGTGGTACTGGGTGTGTGCATGCCGTTCGGATGTGTGAGGATCAGGGGGCAAAGGCCAACACGCATTATGCTTGCCACAATGCCCTCACCCGACTTAAACAATAGTTCCTAGGAGTTCGCCATGGCCACCGCAGCAATCGAAGAAGCATCCGGCAAAGTCGTCATTAAAAACATCGGGCTGCTGCTCTCAGGCGATATAGACAAACCCATTCTGGAGGCCGACACCATCGTCGTCATGGACGGCATCATCACAGGCGTGGGCAAGTTCAAAGACCTGGACACCGAAGGCGCGAAAACCACCATCGATGTGCGCCAGACATGTGTTGCGCCCGGCTTGATAGACAGCCATGTGCACCCGGTGTTCGGTGACTGGACCCCGAGACAAAACCAGATCGGCTGGATCGAGTCGACCATGCACGGCGGCGTGACCACCATGGTGTCTGCCGGTGAAGTGCATTTGCCGGGCCGGCCCAAAGACATCGTTGGATTGAAAGCCTTGGCCATCACCGCGCAACGCGCGTTCAGCAATTTCCGCCCCGGCGGCGTGAAAGTGATTGCGGGTGCGCCCATCATCGAAAAAGGCATGACCGAACATGACTTCGCCGAGCTCGCATCTGCCGGTGTGACGCTGCTGGGCGAAGTGGGTTTGGGTTCGGTGAAAGCGGGATATGAAGCCAAAGAGATGGTGGCCTGGGCGCGCAAGCATGGCATACAAAGCACGATACACACGGGCGGCCCGTCCATCCCCGGCTCGGGCTTGATCGACAAAGATGTGGTGCTTGAAGCCGACGCGGATGTGATCGGCCATATCAACGGCGGCCACACCTCCTTGAGCGAAGCGCATGTGTGCGAGTTGTGCGAGAAGTCCAGCCGCGCGATTGAGATCGTGCACAACGGCAACGAGCGCGTGGCGATTGCAGCCGCCAAAGCCGCGCTCGAACTGAAGTGCCCGCACCGCGTGATTTTGGGCACCGACGGACCTGCCGGCTCAGGCGTGCAACCACTGGGCATTTTGCGCATGGTCGCATTGCTCTCAAGCCTCGCAAAAATCCCCGCTGAGTTGGTGTTTTGTTTTGCCACTGGCAACACTGCACGCATACGCAATTTGAATTGCGGACTCATTGAAGTCGGTCGCGCCGCCGATTTTGTGTTCATGGACCGGGCACAACACACCGCCGCACGCACCTTGCTGGAGAGCGTGCAACTCGGCGATATTCCCGGCATAGGCATGGTGATGATTGATGGGCTGGTGCGCTGCCATAGATCGCGCAATACGCCGCCAGCGACTGAGGTGCCGGTGGTGGTGCATTGAGCTTTCAACTTGCACGACAGCTGTTTTTTGCGTCATACTGTTGCCCCGCATCTCGTTGCCTGCAATAACAAGGAACTGTCGTGCTAACCGTTCGCTTACCCGCAATCATTGAACGCGACTTAAATCAATTTTGTGCAACTCGCCTTCTGGACAAGTCACTGGTGGTGCGACAAGCCTTGGTTCAATACATGGCATCGGCAAATTCACCAAGTCGGGGCACGCCACTGCCAGAGCCTGACCTCTCGTTTCTCGATCCGGATGACCCTATTCGGCAGTTCATTGGCATTGCTAATGATGGGCCAAGTACGAATGAGTGGATGGATATCACTCGCGGGGAGGAATAAAACAATTCATTTCAAATAATGAAAATCAATTGAAGTCAATACTTTTTACGCTGCATCGCAGAACACGCGGCTTAATTCATCAGGAACAACAATTTCAGAGCTGAAGAACATGATTTCATTTCCCATATAACGCCGCTGCGCGGTGTAGTTGAGCCCATATGTTTTCGCATTGACCAGTTCGTACATTTCACGAATTTCAACTGTATTGTCATAAGAAACAACCCAATGCCGATTAAAGCTTTTGGCTTTGAGGGTCTTAGCAATTGCCAAGTGATCGTCGTGTTCGTAGTAATTGCGGTACAAGCCTTTTCCCTTGACGTAATAAGGAGGATCAAGGTAGATCAAAGACGCTTTCGGTAAAAAAGCTTTGCATCGTTTCAAAAGTAACAGTGAGTCTTCGTTGTAAACCGTGATGTCTGCGGCCCTTTCAGCTATAGCGGCAATTCGCTGCGCAATGACCTCTTTCTTGAAACGTGCATCCAGCTTGTAAGCACCTGCCTGATTTTTTCCGCCTATCACTCCAGCTTTCAAAATTCCTGAGCGATTGGTTCTGTTCATGAATAAGGTGGCAAACCCTTTCTCCACCGCGCTTGCTTGGCAATCCTCACGAAGTACCAAGCGCCACTTGAACCACTCATCCATTGTGATGGGCGTTGACTCCAAAAGGAAAAGCAAATCGTCCGGGTGCTTTGTCACAGATAACCAGAATGCATAAACAGCAGGATCGGCATCGTTGATATGAATATGACTGGCATGACCTTGAAACAGTAAATCCAACGCAACACCAGCACCACCTGCGTATGGCTCCAGGTAATGACCACCTGCTATCCCATTGGCTGCCATCAAATTGGCAATAAATGGAGCAAATGGCGCTTTTCCTCCCGGGTAGCGCAGTGGGCTGTAGAGTCTGTTAGAAAACACTGGGAACCTTTTTCAAATTCACTTCCAATGCTATCAACTTGGCATCGTCAACTGAATAGCCATTTTTCATGACACCGTATATTGCTGATTTGAAAGACTTCAAAAATTCATTGGTGGCCTGGGGATTCTGCGATATCCAATTCCGCCAAGCACTAAAAGGTTTAGCAACACCACATACCAAAACTCTTTGAACCTCTTCACCTTTGTAGAAATCTTTAAAAATATCTCGTGACTTGACTGCACCCTTGTATGCCCGGATGCGCTCCCCGATATCAACCTGATCGCCTGTGATTTTTAGCTTACTTATGGTTTCGCGCGCTTCATTGGTAAAAACATCGCGGGTGAAATGCAGTTTGTTTTTCCAAAATTCATCATCAGCAGGCAGGTTGTACAAGTGCTGAAAAATCAATTGATCCGGTGGTAATTAGCCAGGCAACCAAATCACGGTTTGATAGAGTTTTCCTTTGAAATCGGATTTGGCATCTGCGTCCAGACAAATCACGCTATTCACAGCAAATTCTGGCACCCTTTTATCAATCAGCTGCTTGTAATTTTTACACCCCATATCGATGTTTGACATGAAATTCACATATTTCTTGATCGGCTGCCGATGAAGCAAGGCTGCTAAGAAGTCTTCAGCTTCTTTGTCTTCAAAATAAATATTAACCACAGGCAGACTGACAGTTGGTCCCGCACTAAAGGTTCGTGTTTGTATGTCTGCACTGATTTTTGCCCATGATAAATCCTGCAACACCTGAACATCTCCATATGTGTTGCTCAAGTAAATAGTTTTGAACTTTTTACTATGCTCCTGTAGACTTTTTTCAAAAGCATACTGAATGATGATGGGTGAATGCGAAGTCATGATGACTTGTAAATCCAGCTTCCTGCACTCACGATCGAAAATTTTGAGCAAGTTGACTTGAGCCGTGGGAAACAAACCAGCATCCGCCTCGTCAATTAGAAGTAAACCGCCTTTGTAATCTGGATATTCTGCTTGGAGTTTTTTGAATGACAACAAGGCCATGATGATCTGACCCGCGTTGTCCTCTCCTGCCGAAACTGACTCATGGTTGTAGTTATCACCATGTGACACGGCGGATGTAATAGTTCCTTGCGTGCCGGTAGCTTGGGTAGAGCTTCTATTGAGTAACTCATTGGTGAGCAATATGAATTCCTCTTCGTTCGCCTTCAAGTAATCAAAATCAATCGCTTCATACTCGCGATCAGCGATGGGATAGAGTCGTTTCAAACTCAAAAAAATGACAGGGTGTGTGAAGTTTCTGCTAGTGTTGCCAGATGCAATGCTATTTTTTCTGATTACGGGGCGAGGTACTACTTTTTCCGTCACATCGTCTTTTCGTTTCATCAACTCTAAATTTGCTGTTGCATCTGCTTCCGTGTATCCGTCATGTACATAAATACTTGCCGATAGCGAGCCTGGTACATCAAATATCTCTGAAAGTCGAATGTGTTCGCTGAACTTGGATTTAAATACTTTTCCGCTGATCTGCTTGTATTGGCTAAGCGCTTGTCCACTGACATAGTCTTTTTCAAAACTGAATATTTGTGCCGCGATCCCAAGAATGGACGACTTAGATGTTCCATTCTTTCCACATATGACAGAGATGTAATCACCAAAATCTATATCAACTTCATTTAATGCCCGAAATTTTTTGATTGATATTTTTGATATCTTTGTTGTTGACATTTGCTTTCCTTCTTTGCTTTGTTGGCTCGCATATATTGGCGACACCACAAACTTGGATCCTTTGATATCCGTTAGCCAGTGAAAGTAATGCAAGTTCTGTAAATCATATTATTTTTAATTACTTTATGCTAATAAATTTTTACCATATAGTTAATTAATTAATATATTTAATTGGACGTTGTACGCCTGCACATACGTATTTGTTTCAATCATCGCTAACCCTTCAAAAGGGGTCAAGAAAAAAACGGACAGATACACTTTCCCCACACCACGTACTTTGGAAAGCCCCTGAATGACCACCACCCACGACAGCACCCCGCCATCGCTACACATCGCTGCAGGTGTTGCCACGCTCACGCTCAACCGCCCCGCGCAACGCAACCGTTTGGAAAACGCCGACCTGACCACGCTGCTGCATCAGTTGGATGCGATCAACCAAGATGCTTCTGTGCGCGTGATGGTGTTGACCGCCAACACCAGCGGTCAACCCAAGCCCGTGTTTTGTTCCGGCTATGACATTGGCGGCTTCAAAGACAACGCGCAAGGCTCTACCGCGTTTGAAAAAATTCCTGTGGCTTTGGCGGCCATGCGCCCTGTCACCGTGTGCGCTTTGAATGGCAGTGTGTATGGCGGCGCTACCGACTTGGTACTGGCTTGCGACTTGCGCATTGCACTCCACGGCATCGAGTGGCGCATGCCTGCCGCCGCCTTGGGCTTGCACTATTACCCCAGCGGTTTGCAACGCTATGTCAGCCACTTCGGCGTGGCCGCGGCCAAGCGCGCTTTTTTAACCGCGCGTGTGTTTGACCAAAACCGTTTGCAAGCGCTGGGGCTGTTTGAAAGCTGGCATGACCCGCATGAATGGAGCCACGCATTGCAATCTCTGCTGGACGATGTGCTGTCTCTCGCGCCTATGGCATTGCAATCCACCAAACAATCTTTGAACGAGATTGCCGCCGGACAGTTTGATGAACCATGTTTGCGTCAGCGTGAAATTGCCAGCACGCAGAGCGCTTATTTCGCAGAAGGCTTGGCTGCTTTTGCTCAAAAACGCCAGCCGGTTTTTTCCGGAAAGTAACTTCACACACGCTTTCCATGGCCTCAACCGCCCATGAATCCTTGGTCTCAAGGCCATCAACCCCAATATGTCATAAATTTGACAATAAACCATGAAAAAACCATGGTTTTCACCACTTTACTAGCGATTTAATCAATTTATATTGTTTTATCAATTTGAACCCGATTTGGGTGTTTAACGGCGGCCAGCCTATGCATACCTTTTCTTTGCGTGTCTGTGTGTTTGTCACAGCCCTGTTGTGTTGCAGTTGGTCTGCCGCACAACAGCCTTACGTGGTGAACGACAACACGCCGGTGATTTTCAGTGACAAAACCCAGGTGTTGGTGCAACAAGCCGCCTCAGAAGATGTGAGCTTGGAAGACATCAGAAAACTGGAATCGCAATTTGCACCTGCAAGCAGCATTAGCCGAATTTCACCCATCGATCACTACTGGATCAAACAGTCGCTGTTCAATGCGTCCGCCAATGAAAAATTGCTTCGCATAGCCCCCACCGGTTGGTCAGTACAACAAAACTATGTGGTGCGTGATGGCCGTGCAGAAAAACTCAAAACCAATGGCAACAGTGCCAACTACAACTGGTTTGCCGAAATCAATCCGTTCACCACACCTGCCCAAAACATCTACAGCCACTACGCCATCTTCAACCTCAAAAGCGGCGAAACAGTTGAGATTTATTCCAAAGTCAAATCTCACAGCTCTTTACCCGCCAAAACTTTTTCATTGAATATTTATGACCATGCCAGCTATCTGGAGTTGCGCAGATTCGGTGTCTACTTTGA
>CAMDJS010000070.1 GCA_945900685.1 Bordetella parapertussis | reverse complement strand
GCCATGTGGATGTCGGGCGCGGCGTATCTGGCGGTCAAAGGCCAGGACATGGCGCTGGTGATCGAGCAAGTCGGCCAAGGTTTGTTCAACAGCTACGTGCTGCTGGCCGTGCCCTTGTTTGTGTTCGCGGCCAACTTGATGAACGCGGGCACAGTCAGTGAACGCATTTTTGATTTCTGCCGCGTCTTGGTCGGTCGCATGCGTGGCGGCCTGGCGCAAGTCGATATTTTGGTGAGCGTCGTGTTCTCGGGTATGAGTGGCAGCGCCTTGGCGGATGCAGCCGGACCTGGCTTGGTGACTATCAAACAAATGCTGAAAAAGCCCGAGTACACGCCGGGCTTTGCGGGTGCCGTGGTCGTTGCCAGCGCCACGCTAGGACCCATGATTCCGCCGTCCATTCCCATGGTGATTTATGCGCTGGTTTCGGGCTCATCTGTTGGTGCTTTGTTTTTGGGCGGGGTGATGCCTGGCGTGTTGATGACGCTGTTGATGATGTTGACGGTGCACATCATCGCGACCAAGCGCAATATGTCGCGTGACGAACCCATTGCGCGCAGCGAGTGGGCAGGCATTTTGTGGCGTGGTGCTGCGCCGCTGTCATTGCCTGTCGTGTTGCTGGGCGGAATTTACTCTGGTGTGTTCACGCCGACCGAGGCCGCCGCAGTCGCCGCCTTGCACGCCCTCGTGTTGTCCGCATTTGTTTTCAAAGCACTGAGTCTGCGTGCATTTTGGGACGTGGTGATTGAGTCGGCGCGCGCCAGTGCCGTCATCACCATCATTTTGGCGGGCTCTTTCATGTTGCAGTATGCGTTCACCGCCGAGGGCGTGCCGCAAGCTTTGGCGCTTTGGGTGGAGCAACAGCATTTGCAACCGCTGGCGTTTTTGTTCATGGTCAACGCTTTGTTTTTGGTGCTCGGTTGTTTTCTGGATGTGTCGGTGCTGCTGCTGGTGTTTGTGCCCATGCTGTTGCCAACTGTCGACTTGCTGGGCATAGACAAAGTGCATTTCGGTGTGTTGGTGGTGTTGAACATGATGATCGGCTTGATTCACCCGCCATTTGGCATGCTGCTGTTTGTGACCAAGGCGCTGACCGGTATTCCCATCATGGCCATGGTGCGCGAGGGCTGGCTGTTTCTGGTGATGTTGCTGACGCTGCTGGTGGCCATGACCTTGTTTCCGCAGATCGTATTGTGGTTGCCAACGCAAATGGGGTATGTAACGGGGTAGTTTTTCATCACTGGCGCGCGACTAAATGAGGCTAGTTGAAAGCGACATGTCGGCTCGGTCGCCTGTCATCGCCGTAAAAAGTAACT
This sequence comes from Bordetella parapertussis, assembly GCA_945900685.1. Lineage (GTDB taxonomy): Bacteria > Pseudomonadota > Gammaproteobacteria > Burkholderiales > Burkholderiaceae_C > Limnohabitans > Limnohabitans parapertussis_C. The sequence goes on along the minus strand of CAMDJS010000070.1, from coordinate 8,809 downwards.
TTCTCAAAATCATGCTAGAAAATAGCTTAATCATGCTAATGCATCGGCATGTCACTGACTCTTGCCCTATTCACAGACAGACAAGCCAAACTCTTTCGATGGCTGTTTGGCCAACCCCAGCGCTCATACCACTTGAATGAGTTGCTGCGCCTCACACAACTCAGCAGCGCTTCCCTTCAGCAAGAACTCAAGCGCCTGTGCGAATCTGGTCTGGTCAACAGTTCCCGTCTGGGTAATTTGCGCCTGTTTCAAGCCAATGCAAGCAGCCCCTTGTTCACGGAACTGGTGTCGCTGACCCGTAAAACAGCTGACATAGACAGATTGCTTGAAAATGCTCTTGAGCCTTTGAAACCCAAACTCACTCGGGCATTTATTTACGGCTCGGTGACAAAGCAAACCGACACATCCGCCAGCGATATAGACGTGATGCTGGTGGGAAAATCATTGACATTGGCCAAAGTATTCAACAGCTTGCAAGCACTGGAAGACAGCCTTGGGCGCAAAATAAATCCCACTTGCCTCACGCCACATGAGTTTGAATTGCGTTGCCAAGACCCGGATTCCTTTGTGAGCAAAGTGTTGTCTCAGCCGGTCATAGAACTATTTACCAGAAGTCATGGCAACTGAAGCCTTAGAAAACTTGGCACGCATAGGCCAACTCAAAGCTGAACCACAAAATAAGATCGAATTCGACCGTCTTATTTCAATAGCGAAAACAGGTACACGGTATTTCAATGCCTGACGCACACAATTGGCTGACCTGCCCATCAATGGCGTGTGTTGGATGCTGCTCATCAAAAAAGAAACTTAGCCGAGTACGAAGAATTTTTTGAAATTGAAAACAGCATGATTGATGAATTGTGTGAATTGGTGGATACATTGATACACAGCGTTGAGTTGCTTTCGGGCGTAATGTAAATTGCCTAGGGATGTCTGTTTATTTGTGTAAACGGAATTAAGGGTCATTGCTGAGGGACCCGATCCTCAAGCAGACTAATTCAAACAGGCACAAACCCTGGCAACTTATCTGCGCTGGCATCAAAAGTCGCTGTTGCACTGCATCCAAACCGACGGTTTCTGGCTGCAATCAAACAATCTGCAAAATCAACGCTGGCTTCCTTCCAGTGGTGGATAGCTTCTTCCACACTTTGTCTGTCTTCTGTATGTATGCCGACAGTGTCGAGCAAGCTGGCGATAACTTCAAGTATTTGACCTTTCGAAAAGTCATACCGACTGCGCAACACCCATTCTGTTTCCAACAAAACCAATTGACTGACAAGAACGCCTTGTCCGCCTTTGACTTCACGTTGAATCAGTTTGTTGGCTTTCTGAAACTGTGTCTCTTCGTCCCTTAAAAGAAAACGAACGAGCACATGGGTGTCGATGCCGATCATCAGCGTGAAAGCCGTTCAACAGGAACAGGCTTGCGCCCCTTTTTGTAAAACATACCGGCTAATTCAGTCACGCTGCGCCCACTTCCTTATGATGCAAGCTGTTTCAACCGCCGCCGTCCTGTGCACACAGACCCGATTTGCCTGTCATGAATCCAAGCCATTGCATACGCTCATGCCTGTTGGTGATGCTGGCCGCCATCTCAGGCTGCGCGTTGCGCAGCTACACGCCTGCTCCTTTGAACTTGCCGCTTGCAGCTGAAAGCGATATCGCTCGTCGTCTGGATGACGACAAAGTTCAAACAGCGCTTGCAGCCAACGGACACGACACCACGGGATGGCCCGACATCATTTGGAGCCGCGACAAACTGACGATCGCCATGCTCAGCATTCACCCGCAGCAGCGTGCTGCCAGAGCCAAAGTGGCGGCTGCGATCAAGCGGATTCAATCCGGCCTGAAGGTTTCCCCACCCGAGTTCAGCACCACGCTGGAACACCACAGCCAAAGCAGCGACGGCAACACTTCACCCTGGGCCGTCGGCGCAGGTTTGCAATGGCAACTGGTGGACGGCTCGGTCAAAACAGCGCTCTCCGAATATGCAAATACCGAAACTCAAGATGTCACTTTGTCCGCTGGTGAAACAGCTTGGCGTTTGCACGCTGCACTTGGCGCAGCTTTGTTAGACAGACAAGTGGCTTTGGAACGCGCTCAATTGGCTGCCAAAGGCTTGGAACTGGCCTTGGCGCGTGACCAAAGTGTGGCTGTGCGTGAACGCTATGGCGTGGCCAGTGCCCTAGAGGTTCAACTCACCGCGCAACGACTGCAAGAAGCGAAACGGGAAGCAGCACAAGCAGATGCGGCCAAAGTGACTGCGCAAGCAGGCTTGGCTGCCGCACTGTCAGTGCCTTATGCATCCTTGAACGGTTTGCGTTTCGCTGATTGGCACACACCTGCCATGGCGGATGCCACCACAACACGCCAGCTTGCGTTGCAAAACAATTTGGCGTTTGCCCGGGAACGGATGCAATACAACATGGCCGAGGCAGAGTTGAAATTGCAAGTCGCCAAGCAATACCCCAGCATCAACCTTGGACCGGGATTAATCTGGAGCCAAGGCGACACCGTTTGGCAATTCACTTTTTCTCTGCCCGCGACTTTGCTTCATCGCAACCAAGCAGCCATTGAAACCGCAGAGGCACAACGCAGTGCGCAAGGTGCACAGGTGCTGGCCAAACAATCAGACATCATCAATGAAGTCGAACGTTTGCGCTTGAATGCATTGGCGCTTGCCCAACCGCTGCAGGTGGCGCAGGCATCCTTGCAAGCCTCACAAGTGCAGTTGCAACTCACGACTGCACAATTTGATGCTGGCAATGTCGACGCCTTGAGTGTGATTGATGCGCGCAGTTTGTATTTACAAGCCGAGCGCACTGTAGGGGATGCTCGCACTGCGCTTTGGCGTGCCGCTTGGGAACTGGAATTGGCCACACAGTCTGCGCTCATGACTGCTCAAACTCCTTAAGGCTTAGGAAATGTATGCTGGATAAATCCTGGAAAAACAAACTGATCCTGCTGCTTTCGCTGGTCATACTGTTGTTGGCGTGGGCTCTGGCTTGGCTGGGTCGTGACGAGTTTCAAAACGCCCACGAGGATGACGACAAAGCTGCTGTCGTCGATCAATCCCCTGCGCCGCCCAATACGGTATTGATTGATGAGCAAGCGCAAAAACAAACAGGCATCAGCGTCGAACCACTGCAAGCAGCCACCTACTCGGCGACACAAAATTTCACTGGCGTGGTGTTGGACATGCGGGCACTGGTGGAGGCCAGACAGCGATTGCAAAGTTTGTCCGCACAACTCACCGCAGCGCAGGCGCAATTGCTGCAAAGACGCAATGATGTGGCCCGCACACAAGGCCTTTATGACGAAGGAAGAAATGCATCGCAACGCGATCTGGAAGCCACGCGCGCCGCACTCGCGACACAAGAACAACAAGAGCTTGCATTGCAAGCCGAGATTCGCTCTGTCATTGACGGTGTACGTATGCAATGGGGCGACACTTTCGCTCAGCGCTTAGGTGACAAAGACGGACTGGTGGCGCGGGTGATCAGCCATCAGGTGGAGATTGTTCAATTCGCCATGCCTTATGGTTCACGCCCCGAAAAACAGCTGTGGCGCGTCGATGTTTCAAATTCAGGCCTCGCGCAGGGTGTGCCAGCTGTTTGGATAGGTGGAACTTCCCAATCTCAACCAGGCTTGCAAGGATCGAACTGGTTACTTAGCGCACCGAACACAGGTGCCGGCGCCGGGACCCGGGTGAGAGTGTTGTCACAGCAGGGCAAATCCCAAAATGGCGTGCTTGTTCCCTCTAGTGCAATGATCCGCTTTGCAGGCAAAAACTGGGTCTATGTCAAAACCCAAGCTGAACAATTTGAACGCATGGCTCTGCCAGTAGACCGTCCTTTGGGAGAAGGTTTTTTTACCGATGCATTAAAGACCAATGATTTGATCGTCTCCAGTGGTGCTCAGTTGTTGCTGTCCGAGGAGTTCCGTTTTCAAATTAAAAACGAGAACCAGGACTAGTCGGCATGCTGACCAAACTCATACGCTTCTCGATACGTCACCCGACGGTTATTCTGGTACTCGCACTTGGGGTGTTGGGCTACGGCATTTACGCCACACGTATCGCCAAATTGGATGTGTTTCCTGAGTTTGCACCGCCTCAGGTGGTGATTCAAACTGAAGCGCCGGGTTTCTCCGCCGAGCTGGTTGAGTCGCTGGTGACACGGCATATTGAATCGGCCATGTTTGGCACCATCGGTATTGCCAACATGCGCAGCCAGTCCATACCCGGCTTGTCTATCGTCACGGTGGTGTTTGGCGACGACAGCGATGCGTACCGCAACCGGCAACTGGTCAGCGAAAAACTGACCACGCTCGCCAACCACTTGCCCTTGGGTGTGGCCGTTCCCAACATCACACCTTTGACATCCTCTGCCAGTTCGGTGCTGGGCATTGGCTTGACCTCGGACAAGCGGGATCTGATGGATTTGTACGACATCGCGCAATACACGGTCAAACCGCATTTGCTGGGTGCGAGCGGTGTCGCCGATGTGAACCTGTTCGGTGGAAAAATTCGCCAATGGCAAGTGCAATTTGATACGGACGCATTGATTCGGCATGGCGTCACCGTCGATGAAGTGATTGAAGCCACCCGGCGTGCCAGCGGACTTCGCCCCGGCGGTTTTGTCGAAGACCGCAACCAGCGCGTGATTGTCAGTGCCGATGGACAAATCGACAATGTGGAGCAATTGGCACTTGCCAAACTGGTGATGCGCGGCGGTCAAGCATTGCGCTTGCGTGACATCGCGACCATCACCGAGGGCACCGCACCTTCCATCAGTGCAGCCAATGTCAACGGCAAGCCCGGTGTGTTTTTGATGGTGCAAGGACAGTTAGGTGCGAATACGTATGAAACCACCTTGCGAATTGAAGAGCGATTGGCTCAACTTGAACCCATGCTCGCGCGCGAGGGTCTGACGGTTCACACAAATTTGTTCAGACCAGCTAGCTTCATTGAGACTTCCATAGGCAATATTCAGCGCGATATTTTGATCGGCTCTGCACTGGTTGTGGCAGTGCTGTTTTTGTTTTTGTTCAATGCGCGAGCCGCTTTGATTTCAGCAATTGCCATTCCTTTGTCACTCTTGGCCTCGGTCATTGTGCTGGTGCACCAAGGCGTGTCCTTGAACATCATGGTGCTTGGTGGATTGGTGATCGCATTGGGTGAAGTGGTGGACGACGCCATCATTGACGTGGAAAATATTTTCCGTCGGTTGCGCGAAAACCGCGAACGCGGCAATCCGCGCACCGATTGGCGGGTGATACTCAGCGCCTCTTTGGAAATCAGAAGCTCCGTCATTTTTGCCACCTTCATTGTGGTGCTGGTCTTCATGCCAATGTTGTTCTTGTCCGGCGTCGCCGGGCGCATGTTTCAGCCAATGGCATTGACCTATATCTATGCCTTGCTGGCTTCGCTGCTTGTAGCTCTCACCGTCACGCCGGCGTTGTGCTATTTGATGCTTCACCGGGGCATTCCCTTTCGCACCAACGACTCGCCAGTAGTGCATTGGCTCAAGCAAGCTTACGTGAAACTTCTCAGACATATTGAGGGTTCAGCCCAGGTGGTGATTCTCTCCACCTTGATTGCAGTCTTGTTGGGCATGGCTGCGATTCCTTTGTTTCGCATCGAGTTTGTTCCTGAGTTGCGCGAAGGCCATTACATAGTCCATATGACGGCATTACCGGGAACGTCTGAAGCAGAGTCATTGCGCTTGGGCGAGAAAGTCATCCAAGTGATTCAAAGTGTGGAGAAGGTCAAGTCAGTCACGCAATGGGTAGGACGGGCTCAAAACGGGGCGGATACTTTTGGCATGCACTACTCTGAGATAGAGGTTGAGATCGGCCCCTTGCCTGCCAGAGAACAAAAAGCCGTGCTTGAATCTATACGCCACAAGCTCACCAGCATTGAAGGCAAACCGGGGGTTGCGCCTTTTCCCGGTGTGAGTTTTTCCATCAATACGTTTTTGGCAGAACGCATTGAAGAAACGGTGTCGGGGTATGCGGCTGAGTTTGTGATTGAGATATTCGGTCAAGACTTGGACTTGCTAGACCGGGACGCCAATCTGTTGGCGCAAGCCATTGCGGCGATTCCGGGTGCGCAAGATGTGACCACACAGTCGCAACCTGGCACCCCTCAGTTGGAATTCCGCTTGGACCCACAAAAAATCGCACAAAAGGGTTTGCACACAACAGAGGTGCTGGACCTGATCCGCACCTTTTACGGCGGCATAGAAGTCGCACAAGTGGTGCAAGATGGCCGTGTGATTCCCTTGGTTGCGATTGCCTCACCGCAGCAACGTTCAGCTATGCATCGCATTCAGCAATTGCGTTTTCCGATGGCAGATGGCGGTTGGTTTACTTTGTCGGAGGTGGCTGATGTGCGCGAGACCAACGGCCGCAGCAAAATTTTGCGCAAAGACGGCAAGCGAGTGCAAACCATCACCAGCAATATCAGCGGGCGCGACATGCCGTCGTTTGTCAACGATGTCAAAGCCGTGGTCGCCAAAACCGGTTTAGCGCCGGGCAACTATGTGGACATTGGAGGTGATGCGGTCGCCCTGCGTCAGGCACGTAACGAGTTATTGACGCATGCTGCATTGGCCATGGCAGGCGTGATGCTGCTTTTGTATCTTGCGCTTGGCAATTTTCGCAACCTGTTGATCACTTTGCTCAATCTGCCGTTCGCCTTGATCGGCGGCGTGTTGGCTGTGATGTTGACCAGTGGTTGGTTATCCATTGGCTCATTGGTGGGCTTCGTGACTTTGTTTGGTATCACGCTGCGCAACACCATCATGCTGGTGTCTTGCTACAAACAGTTGGTCGAGGTTGAAGGATTGACTTGGGGATTGGAAACCGCCATCCAAGGAGCATCTGAGCGGCTGCCTTCTATTTTGATGACGGCCATTGTGACTGCGTTGGGTTTATTGCCCCTGGTCATTGGCAGCGGTGAACCGGGGCGCGAAATAGAAGGTCCCATGGCCAGCATCATCGTTGGTGGCTTGTTGACTTCCACCGTGTTGAACTTGTTGATATTGCCTGCTTTGTTGTTGCGCTTTGGGCGCTTTGGCAAAACCACCTACGTTTGAAACGCCAGTGCGCGCTAAATGGACGATAAGAAATAAATCAAATCATCCCGCTGCTTTGATGTGAAAGCCACGAATTTGTCTTTGGCAGACTTGGCTTCGCCGCCGTGCCACACAATGGCTTCCACCAAGTTACGCGCCCGGCCATCATGCAAAAAAGAGTTGCTGGCATTCACCTGCTGGGATAAACCAATACCCCAAAGAGGTGGGGTACGCCACTCGGAGCCGCTGGCTTTGAAATCAGGACGACCATCAGCCAAATCCGGCCCCATGTCGTGCAACAACAAGTCGGTGTAGGGGCGGATCAATTTGTTTGAGAGTTGCGGTACAGCAGCGTATTTGCCAGTGCGCAATTCAGGCACATGACAGCCTGAACAGCCCGCTGTATCAAAGAGTTTTTCACCGCTTTTGAATTCGGCTGCATCACGATTGCGCTGGGCTGGAACGTCCAGAGATTGCGACCAAAATGTGAGTGTGTCCCAGAGTTCCGGGCGCAACTCGGGCTTGTCGCCTTTGATCGCTACCAAGCATTCTTTTTGGATTGGTGTGCAATTTTGCGCTGGATAAACCGCAGAATTCACCCCGATGTCGCTATGAAAGGCAGCTGCAATTTGTTGTCTGATACTGGGCTGGTTGGCTTTCCAACCAAACCGGCCCATGACGGTTTTTTTGTTGATGTCGTCGCGCACGTAGTTGGGATGCCCGTTCAGCCCCAAAGACTTTTGCTTCCCGGCCAATTTCAAAATATCTTTTTCGCTGACAGCTTCTAAGTACCCCATGCCCAAAATGGCTTGCGTGTTTCTGAGAGAAGTCATGACGTTATCCGCCATCGGTCCGAAATTCAGGTTTTCGATTCGCACGCTGGGTTTACGCAATTCAATCTCGCTGCCATCTGGAAATGTGAAACTGCTTTTCACCCAATCCACAAACACCTCGCCTTCACCGGCTCTGGCATCGGGGTCGGTGCGTGTGACCGTGTCGAACATTTGAATGTCCAAGCCATAGTTGGCATCCGGTTTGGGGCCACCGTGCGCATCTTGACCAGGCACGGACACACGCAACAGTTGTTGAAACACACGCAAGCCATTGGTTTCCAGTGCACGGCCACGACCAGCGTTCAAATGACAACTGGCGCAATTGGTGGCCATGAACATCGGACCTAAGCCCCATTCACCACCTGCAGGACCTGTTTGAGACAAATCCCAAACCAAAGGGATGACCGGGTTATTGACCGCCATCCAGAAATTGGTGAATACCTTTTCGCCCTTTAAAAACTTTTGCATGTCCTTTTTGGAAAGACCGGGCACAGCTTGTTTGTATACCTCTTGGGGCAGGACTTCAGGGGCAACAGGGACATCCTTGGTTACTGCACTCAAAGGAGCAATGGCCATTGATATGGACAACAGGCTTAACAACAACTTTTTCACAAATAGACTCCCTGTCTTATGACATCTGCCGGGGTAACCGTGACATGATAAGTCAGGAGCTGCTGCCCGAACCTTGCGCTGCGTCAAAGCCCTGTGTTTAAATTTCATGTCGCTTTACTGTGGAACATAAGTCATTGAGTTGCTCCAGCCGGTCGCTGAGACACATCGAGATCGTTAAGATCATTCCAAGGAGACTCACAATGAAGATAGCCATCATGGGTTCGGGCGCGGTAGGCGCCTACGTCGGGGCGCGTTTACAAGCTGCCGGCGCAAACATCACTTTTA
>CAMDJS010000069.1 GCA_945900685.1 Bordetella parapertussis | reverse complement strand
CAGCAAATACGGATCAGCCAACGGGTTACGAAACAAGCCTTGCGCCACCGCACCCGCCAAGCCCAGCAAAGCCCCAGCCGTCCATGCGCCGATGGTACGGGGCAAGCGGATGTCCCACACGATTTGCGCGGCCAGTGCGCTTTGTTCGGCGTCAGCTTGCAGGCGCAATAAAGGGCCGAGTAAATCTTCAAAACCCGCGCTGCCCACGCACACGCCCAGCAGCATCAGCGCTGCGCTGAGCAGCAGCAATACCAGTGCTAGACGCAGCGCGGGTGTGGTCATGGCTGCACTTTGCGCGCGACCGTGCCCGGCGCTTTGTCGGTTAGGCAAGCAGCCATCAAGCGCGCCGCCTCGGCCATGCGCGGACCAGGGCGAACCAGTACATTGGACTGCGCCGGTGAAAACGCGCACATGCGTTGTTCGCGCACGGCGCGCATAGCAGGCCAGCCCGGGCGCTGCAGCATGGATTCGGCACTGCTGTCACCGACCATGATCAGGTCCGGATTGGCGCGCACAATGAATTCGGGGTTGAGTTTGGGGAAGGGACCGAGCTTGGCGGAGATGATGTTTTTCGCGCCCAGGCGGGTCAAGGTCTCGCCAATGAAAGAGGTCTCGCCCGCGCCATAAGGGCCGGGGTTGACTTCGAAATACACCCGCGTGCCGCGTGCCGAGGCCGGTATCGATTGGGCCGCGGCCAATACGCCGGCATCGATGGTGCGCCAAATTTTGTCAGCGTCGGGGGACTCTAATAATTGCCCCAGCTTGTGCAGCACGCGCTGCACATCGCCATGGGTTTTGGGCTCCAGCGCGACCACGTTCAAACCGAGCGCGCGCAAGCGCTCCCCCGCGCGCGACGATGCCGCCATCACCACCACGTCGGGCTTGAGCGCCACAATCGCTTCAATATTCGGATCCAGGCCGCCGCCCAATTGGGGCAGGCTTTGCAGACTTAAAGGAAAGTTGGAATAGCGATCCACGCCCACCAAGCGCTGGCAATAGCCGAGTTCGCAAATTGTCTCGGTCAAAGACGGCAAGAGGCTGACGATGCGTTGTGGCGCATGCGGCAAAGTAGTGCGAAAGCCGCGGTCGTCCACGACTTCCACCGCGTGCGCTACAAACGATTGCAACAGCACAAGTAGCCACCAAAAGAAATAGCGTTTCATGGAGCGGCTTTCAAAGTCAAGGGTAGGCCAGCGGCCATCAAGGTGACACGCGCGCACACCTGCGCCACGCGCTGGTTGAGCCGGCCCAGTGCATCGACAAAAGCGCGCACCTCAGCGCCCATGGGGATCACACCCATGCCAATTTCATTGCCCACCAAGACCACCGGGCCGGGGGCCATGGCAATCGAAGCTGCCAAAGCAGACACTTGGCTTTCAACATCAAACGCCGAGTCCGCTTGCGGGTGCATGGGCATCATGCCATTGGTCAGCCACAAGGTCAGGCAATCGACCACCAGCAGCACATCGGGTCGGCTGTGCGCGGCCAGGGCTTGCGCCAAGGCCAGGGGCTCTTCTATGGTTTGCATGCCGGGCACGCGCTGCGCCCGGTCGGCCTGGTGGCGCGCAATGCGCGCGCTCATTTCCTCGTCCCAGGGCTGGGCGGTGGCGATCAATACGGCGCTATGGTTTACTGACATGCTAAGCCACTGCTGCGCCAGCATTTCGGCGCGTCGTGACTTGCCGCTTTTTTGCCCGCCCAAGATCAATTCGCTGCGCGCGATAGACAGTGTTTCAGGCATACACACGCGCCCAGTCCATGATGATGCGGTGCAATTGCGCCAAACCATCAGTCAGCGATGCCGGGCCGGGTTGCAATATGTCGGGCGATTTGATTTCAAACAACTGCTGGTGTTGCACTGCTTTGACGTTTTGCCAACCATCACGCGCTGCGACTTTTTCGGGGCGGAATTTTTTGCCACACCAAGAGCCGATGATGATGTCCGGGTCGCGCCGTACGATCTCATTGCTATCGGCAATGATGCGGTTTTTACCCAAAGACTGCTGCGCCAACTCAGGGAAGCAATCATTGCCGCCGGCAATGTCCATGAGTTCGGAAACCCAACGGATAGCGCTGATAGGCGGCTCATCCCATTCTTCAAAATACACACGTGGTCTGCGCGGCAAGGCTGCAGCGGCAAGCGCCACCGCCTGCATCTGCGCCTGCATGGCGGCAATACGCTCCATGGCCTGATCCGCCTGCCCGACCATGGCGCCCAGCTGGTAAAGCATGGACAAAATCTCTGCCACGCTGCGCTGGTTGAAGATGGTCACTTGTACGCCCGGTCGAATCAGGGTGGAAGCAATATCGGCCTGCAAGTCTGAAAAACCCAGCACGCAGTCGGGCTGCAAGGCCAGTATTTTGTCGATCTTGGCGCTGGTAAACGCGCTGATGCGCGGCTTCTCTTGCCGTGCACGCGCGGGTCGCACGGTGTAGCCGGAAATGCCCACAATGCGATGCTCCTGACCGAGCAGGTACAACCACTCGGTGGTCTCTTCGGTCATGCAAATAATACGCTGCGGGCCGATAGGAAAGTCAAAACCGGTCGTCATAGCTCTAGGCTCCTTGGCCTGTAAACAAGGCTGCGGTGGCTACCGGGTTGGAAGGAAACCAGGCATGGAAATAACTTGCCTGCACCGATCCACTGTAATACAAGGCTTCGCCCACATCGGGCTTGGGTTCCTGGCCAGGACGTGCGGTGCGCTGACGCACCGCAGCAGTGCTGTCGCAGGTGGAGTAATGAAACGTATGTCCGCGCAACAGTCCAGCTGTTGTGCGCAGTTGCTGTGGACCTAAAGCGGCCAGGCGTTTTTGCATACGCACTGTTCCTGGCAGCAAAGCCCATTGCGCGTGGCTTTGGCCGTCGGCATCGATCAAGGTTTCAAACAAAACCATCATGCCGCCGCATTCGGCCCAGACTGGTTTGTTATGGGCGATATGTTGCGCGAGGCTATCGCGCAGCGTGTGGTTGGCACCCAGCACTTGCGCGTGCAACTCTGGGTAACCGCCGGGCAACCACAGCGCATCACAGGGCGGCAAAGCGCTGTCTTGCAAGGGTGAGAAGAACACCAGTTCTGCGCCCAACTCAAGCAGGCAATCCAAATTGGCCTCGTAAATAAAACAAAACGCGGCGTCGCGCGCCACGGCAATGGTGCGGCCTTGCAAAAGTTTGCCTGGGCTTGCAGCGGGCTGCGGCCCGTCGGGCAAACGCAATGCCCAGTGCGCCATGTCTTGCGGCGACATGCGTCCCAAAGGCGTTGCAGCCAAGGCATCGGCAGCGGCGTCTAGGCGCGCCATGGCATCGCCTAGTTCACCGGGCACCGTCAAGCCCAGATGGCGCTCAGGCAATGTAAACGCGTCATCGCGCATCAAAGCGCCCAGCCAGTCAGCTGGTGCGCGCACACTGGTTTTCAGCATGTCGGCATGGCCTTCGCTGGCCACGCGGTTGGCCAAGACACCAGCCCAGGGCATGGCCGGGCGATAGTGTTGCAAGCCCCATGCGAGCGCGCCAAAGGTGCCGGCCATGGCGCCTGCGTCGATGACCGCCAGCACATGCAGGCCAAAGCGCTCGGCCAAATCGGCGGCGCTGGGGTCACCGTCAAACAGCCCCATCACGCCTTCGACGATGATCAGGTCCGCCTCGGATGCCGCCTGCGCCAGGCGTGCGCGGCAGTCGTCGGCGCCGGTCATCCACAAATCGAGTTGGTACACCGGCTGACCGCTGGCCAGCGCGTGCCAGTAAGGGTCCAGAAAATCCGGCCCGCACTTGAACACCCGCACCTTGCGCCCCTGGCGCGTGTGCAGGCGCGCAAGTGCGCTGGTCACCGTGGTCTTACCCTGCCCGGAGGCTGGTGCAGCAACGAGGATAGCGGGGCAACGGTTTATATCAGACATTAAAAGTCGCTTTCATGTTCACTGCGGTGCCCACCGCACCGCCGTGTAAAAACTACGCCCAAGAGTAGTGTATGTATTGGCCAACTGGTAGTTCTTATCCGCTAGGTTGTTGACACGAGCAAGAAGTGTCCAGTCTTTGCTAAGGGGGGTGCTGGCGTACAGGTTGATCAAGCTATAGCCCCCCAAGCGCTTTGTGTTCGTGTCATTGTCATAGCGATAACCACTGAACTGTGCTTCGGCCCCCACGGTCCAGGCGGCAACATGAGAGTCAGCACTCATGGTGCCGTACTGGCGCGCACGGCGCGCTAGTAAATTGCCAGTGGTCAGATTACGAGGGTTCTGCAGATCTAGCGAGGCACGCAGATTCACGGCACCCAGTTGCTGGCCACCCGAGACCGTCAGGCCCATGTACTCAGCTTGCGCCGTGTTGGTATAGCAACCGTAAGAGGAAGTACATAACCCTGCCGCCCCGAAACTGATTAAATTACTAACGCGGTTACGGTAAACCACGACAGCAAAGTTGGTTGCGCCCTGCTCATAACGCAGGCCAAGCTCAAGATTTCGGCTGGTTTCGGGCCGCAAAGTTGTCACGCCGTAGTCGCTGAAAAGCTGGTAAAGCGTAGGCGCACGAAACGCCGTACCTGCAGAAGCGGTGGCACGCCACCGCGGTGAGAGGGCATAGCCATAGGCGGCGTTACCAGTCGTGTAACCACCAAAGGCACTGTCCTGGTCACGTCGCAGGTTGAACTGCAACGTGTGGCTACGGTTCGTCCAACCGTGACCAAAGGCGAGCGCATCCTGCGAGCGATTAGCATTGATTGCGTCATTACTCAGCTGGTCTTCTCTTCGCTCGAGCGTTGCAGTCAGCATATGCATGCCCAGCTGGAATTTATTTTGAAATAGATAGCTGCGCAGATTTGTCTCGGCTAGGTAGTAAGAGGGGGTGGTTTCGTAACTGTCATACGAACCGGTGACGCTTAATTGGGTGCTATAAAAATCGCTCCATTGGGACTGCCAGTTTAGGCTAATAGTGTTGAGCTTTCGCAAACTGTGGTCGTCCGCAGTAACCGACGAATCGTATTGCGAATCTATGTCACTGGTCAATGCGGAGAAATCAACGCGCTGTGTATTGCTGATCTGCAAGCCGAGCCTTACATTAACTGACTCGCTGCTGTAACCGTCTTTGTCTGTGTTGTAGGTGCCGCCCGTCCTGGAATCAATACCGGAGCTGGTTTCCTTGGCAAACCCAAGCGAGTAATCAATAGCTTCGCTTGAGCCACTGAGTGCTGCATCCACCTTTTTCGTGTTGTAAGTTCCGAATCCCATACCGATCGAGGGTGTCAACGCGCCCTTACCTTTGAGGGTAAACAGCTGAATCACGCCGCCGATCGCATCAGAGCCATACAACGCAGCAGCCGGGCCGCGCAGCACCTCGATACGGTCAATTTGGGCCAATGGAATCGTCTGCCAACTGGCGCCGCCGGTGGACTGCGAATCAATGCGCACGCCGTCGATAAAAACCGCTGTATAACGCGACTCCGCACCACGCAAAAACACGCTAGTTGGAGAGCCCACGTTACCCGGGCGACTAATCTGGATACCGGGCACGAGGGCCAGCACATCCGCTAGTCCAGTCGCCCCGCTACGTTGGATAATTGCACGGTCAATGATCGTGACATCGGCCACCAAGTCACCCAAGGGCTGCTCTATGCGGGTCGCCGTCACCACAATTTCGCTTAAGGGGGGAGCGTCTACAGGGGTTGACTGCGCATAGACGACCGAGACCGACAGGGCAGCCGAAATTAGCAAGGCAAAGAGCCTCTTCAAAAAGATAGATTTCATGATGATAAATACCAGCCAAGTGCCCTCACCGCCTTCCCCGACAGTGCATGGACGTTACGCAGTCGCGACAAGCGCGGCTGCACCTTGTTGGCCGGTATCCGGGCTGGCAAAAACAACCTTGTCCGCCTTCCCAGATGCTTGTTCAGGGCATCCAGTGGCTATGTAGGACAGGGCGGAAACACGTTGCCGTGTTTCGTTTGCTTGACCGTTGCGGGGGCAGCGCAGGCTGGCTATCAGCTCAGGCCATGTACCTAAAAGATGTACTTGGTTGAGTGAAAACTTCTGCTTCCCGTTGAACTGCGGTGTGTGAACCACACCGCGAGCACCAACGGTTTGATTCTAGCCACAAGTCTTGGTTACGCACCTAGAATGCATTCCATGTCTGAAAACAACACATTGGATGCTGTACTGGAGCGTGTTGAACGCTTGCTCGTTCGCTATGAGGAACTCAAGCGCACCAACGATTTACTGATGAATCAAGTTGATTCGTTGACACATGAGCGAGACTCTTTGAAGTCTCGTCTGCAAGCTGCCCGCAGTCGAATCGACGGATTACTTGACCGTTTGCCGCTGGATATCAAGGACGGCGCATGAACCAGGTCGAAGTACAAATCATGGGGCAGAGTTACATACTCGGTTGCCCCGCAGGCGCTGAAGAACGTTTTCAAACGGCTGTGCGCAAAGTTGATGTTGCCATGTGCAGCATCCGCGATGTGGGAAAAATCAAAGCGCGTGACCGTATTGCGGTTTTGGCCGCTCTCAATCTCGCTTTTGAGCTGTCTGATTTTTCTGCCGCTCCCGCTGAGCCCGGCAGTTCCAGCCACAATTTAAACAACCTGTTACACCGCCTGGACACGACATTAGGTCAAGACGGTCATTTGTTATGACACATGCTCCTACAATGCAAGCGTCTGCAAGTCTGCTGGGTTTATATTTCTTGAACCAATGCTCTATGGAGCCCCGGGCTTGGAACATCGTTTGGTGAGCGTGATCATCTCGCGTAGATGAACCCAACACCTTACTGACCTCGCCCACCTGAACCTTTTGTTCAGGATGACAATCCGGCAGAACCTTGCAGACACCTTTTTTTCATATTTACCTCTCACTGATTCCCATTCATTCATGAGTCTGCGTATTGCTATTGTCGGAGCCGGTGCCATCGGCGGCTACCTCGGCGTCAAACTGGCATTGGCCGGTCATGACATCACCTGCATTGCACGCGGTGCCAATTTGCAAGCGATTGCACAGCACGGCATGAAGCTTCAGTTGGAAGACGGCAGTGAACTTCATGCGCGCGACGTCAAAGCCTGTGACGTCGCCAGTGCCTCCACCTACGACTACGTGCTGGTCACACTCAAGTCGCACCAAGTGGCCGCTGTCGCTGCTGACATCGCCGCGCTGTGTCATGAGGATAGTTGCATCGTCACCATGCAAAACGGTTTGCCCTGGTGGTATTTCCATCAATTGCCGGGTGAGTACAACGGCAAACAACTTTCAACACTCGATCCGCAAGGTCAGTTGTGGCAATTACTCAAACCCGAACGTATCATCGGCGCTGCAGTGTACCCGGCAGCAGAATTGATAGCTCCCGGCGTAGTGCGTTTGATTGAAGGCAACCGCTTCACTTTGGGTGAACCCAGCGGAGAAAAAACTGAACGCGTGACGCAACTCGCACAAGCCATGATTGGCGCTGGTTTCAAAACCCCGGTATCCAACGACATACGCGCCGAACTGTGGGTAAAGTTGTGGGGCAACCTCAGTTTCAATCCGGTGTCTGCGCTCACGCATGCCACGTTGGAAGACATCGCCAGTTTTGCGCCATCGCGCGAAGTCGTGGCCATGATGATGCAAGAGGCGCAGGCCGTGGCCGAACGCACCGGCATCCAATTCAAAATCAGCATAGACAAACGCATCGCAGGTGCACAAGCGGTGGGCGCACACAAAACTTCCATGCTGCAAGACATTGAACAAGGCAAAGCACTCGAACTCGACGCACTGCTGGGCAGCGTGATTGAGTTGGGCGACATCGTTGGTTTGCCCACACCTACTTTGAAAACCGTTCATCACTTGTGTTTGTTGCTACAGCAATCGGTGCTGCGCAGCGGGCACGGACTCTCTTTGAATTAAACAGGACTTACCATGCAAACATTGACCGAATGGCTGGCCGCAGGCCAAGACTCAAACACTTGCCTGAGTGCAAGCGGCGCAGCGCCTTTGACATACAACGACTTGCGTGCGCTTGCTGCCTACGTACAGCATTCATTCAATGCGGTAGGTATCGGCCGCAACGACCGCGTGGCATTGGTATTGCCCAATGGCGCAGACATGGCTGCTTCGTTTGTCACAGTGGCTGCATGCTGCACGTCTGCACCGCTTAACCCTTCTTACCGCGCTGATGAATTCGAGTTTTACTTGAACGACTTGAATGCCAAGGCCTTGATTGTCGAGGCTGGATCTAGTTCACCCGCGATTGAAGTCGCACGCAAACTCGGCGTGTCTATTTTGGTGTTGCATCCCACGCCAGCGAATGGCGCGGGTTCATTCACCTTGGACACCTCTGCGCGCAAGGCAGCGGCCCCGGCGCACCCCGGCGCGGCATTGCCTGAAGATGTGGCACTGGTGTTGCACACCTCGGGCACCACATCGCGCCCGAAGATCGTGCCTTTGTCGCAGCGAAACGTATGCGCTTCTGCCCAACACATCGCGACCAGCACCCGCTTCACATCCACCGACAGAGGCTTGAATGTCATGCCTTTGTTCCATATCCACGGATTGATTGCAGGCATATTGGCACCGCTGTCTCAAGGCGGTGAAGTGCATTGCACCGGCGGCTTCAACGCCTTGAAATTTTTTGCACAAATGGACGAGGTCAAACCGACTTGGTACACCGCAGTGCCCACCATGCACCAAGCGATTTTGTCCAGAGCCTCCAATAATAAAGAAGTGATTGCGCGTGTACCCTTGCGCTTTATCCGTTCTTCATCGTCATCATTGCCGCCGCAAGTGCTGGCCCAGTTGGAAGCCACGTTTCACGCACCCGTGATTGAAGCCTACGGCATGACAGAAGCCGCGCACCAAATGGCATGCAACCCGCTGCCGCCTGCACAGCGCAAACCCGGCACTGTAGGTATTGCCGCAGGTCCTGAAGTAGCCATCATGGACTTGGACGGCAACTTGCTGAAAGCCGGTGACACCGGTGAGATCGTGATTCGCGGGCCCAACGTCACACCCGGTTATGAAAACAACGACAAGGCGAACGCAGAAGCATTCACACACGGTTGGTTTCGCACCGGTGACCAGGGCAATATGGACGCGGACGGCTACATCAGCATCACGGGGCGTTTGAAAGAAATCATCAACCGAGGCGGCGAGAAAATCAGCCCACGCGAAATCGATGAAATATTGATGGACCACCCAGCCGTCGGGCAAGTGGTGTGCTTCGGTATTCCGCACGACAAACTCGGCGAAGAAGTTGGCGCTGCGGTGGTACTGCGTGAAGGCGTGGCAGCCACAGAAAAAGAATTACGTGATTACGTCGCCACCCGCGTGGCAGATTTCAAAGTACCTCGCAAAATTTTGCTGCTGGAAGAAATTCCCAAAGGTGCAACCGGCAAACTCCAACGCATAGGCATGGCACAAAAACTCGGTCTGGCATAAACAGAATGACAAATTGGCCGCTGATGTTGTTGGCGCTTGCTGCGATGGGCTCATGTGCGGGTTTTTTGGCTGGATTGTTAGGCGTTGGAGGGGCATTGGTGATGATCCCCTTTCTCACTTTTTTGCTTCATCACCTCGACCTGTCTACTGACATGGCGGTGAAGATGGCCATTGCCACTGGCATGTCAACCATCGTGATCACCTCGCTGGCCAGCACGCGTGCACACCACCAAGCAGGCTCAGTCCGTTGGGACTTGTTCAAAGGTCTCGCACCAGGCTTAGTCTTAGGAAGCGCCATCTCCAGCCTGTGGTTGTTTGCCGTCATCAAGGGCTCTGTGCTGGCTTTGGTGTTCAGCTTTTTCACGGCGTTTTCAGCCACTCAAATGCTGCTGGATAAAAAACCCAAGCCCAGCAGACAAATGCCGGGTTCCGTCGGGCAATCGTTAGTCGGTAGTGTCATCGGTTTGATCTCGGGGCTGGTTGGCGCAGGGGGCGCATTCATCAGTGTGCCGTTCATGGCTTGGTGCAACGTGCCCTTGCGTCAGGCGGTAGGTACGAGTGCAGCGCTGGGCTTTCCGATTGCACTTGCCAACGCCATCGGCTATGTGGTCAGCGGTTGGTCTGTGACAAACACGCCGCCGCACAGTTTCGGTTTTGTCTGGCTGCCCGGCTTTTTCATCATTTGTATTTGCACTGTGTTCACCGCGCCTATGGGTGCAAGGTATGCGCAGCGACTGCCGGTGGCCAAACTCAAACGCGGGTTTGCTGCTTTACTTTATGTGCTGGCCTGCACCATGTTGTATCGCGGTTTGTCGGCGGTTGAATAAAGATACGCTATGGCCGACCCATCCGTTAGGGGCTGGCATTTCTGCTGTTGAAGTTTTCAGTCACGCTTAGGCCGCCCCGTCCGGTGCGCTTTTTTTCTCCGCTTTCGCTCGAAAAAAACGCCCCCGCCT
>CAMDJS010000068.1 GCA_945900685.1 Bordetella parapertussis | reverse complement strand
CTGATGCCATCCTGATGGCATCAGCCAAAAATTTGGCACGACTACAAACGCCGTCAAGCGCCTTTGCCCATCTGACACCAGATGGGAACTTTAGCGACCTACTGAAAAGCTTGGCCCATGTTTGAACTGCCTGCGCGAATGACTCAACTGCAGGCCAACATCCGGGCGGGGGATGTATCCGTCCAAGACGCCTTGTTTGCCCAGGTCAATCGAGGACGAAGTTTGAATGCCCAGTTTCCGTGTGTGGTTGAAGAACTGTCACTTACTACCCCTCTAGACGGCCCGCTGTCTGGCATTGCCTTGGCACATAAAGATATCTTCCAACTCACCGATCGTGAGCCAGGCTGCGGCGTCGGCATGGGTCTCGCTCAAAAGGGTGTTAAGCCTGCAAGAGCAAACTTGGCTTTGCAACAAGCAGGTGCCAGTCAATGGGCTACCCTTGTGATGGCGCCTCATGCTTGTGGCGCCACATCTCAAAATAAGCACTTTGCTCGGTGCATCAATCCAACGGATGCAGATGCTGCGGTGGGCGGTTCATCCAGCGGCTCTGCTGTTGCCTTGGCTGCTGGCATGAGCTACGCGGCCATGGGCACAGACACCGCAGGTTCAGTTCGCATACCCGCAGCAACTTGCGGACTGATGGGACTCAAAACCACGCACGGCGCGGTCAGCACTCAGGGTTGTGCGCCTTTGGCACCGTCTCTCGACAGCGTGGGCATTTTGAGTCGTTTTCCACAAGACGCCCGTGAAATATGGGCGGCTTTGTGTCCCCAAATTCCCCGCAAGCTTGCCAAGCAGTCAAGCAATTGCCAGCTGTGGTTGCCAGAAAAAGGTGTCGCCCCTTCGGTATCCCAAGCCATCCGTACTTGGATCACTCAGCTAGATGACAATGTCAGTTTCATCCACATGGACGAGTCGTTTGATGTACTCAACAGGCATGCACAACGCGTGTTGTTTTATGAGACTGCTCAAACCCACCACGCAGCTTTGAAACAAGGCTCTGCCGAACCCGGTGTTCAAGCTATCGGTCTCATGGGCCTGGGACTTCCCCACAGTTGGTACCAAGAGTCCATGCACTCTCGGCCATTCCTTCTACAAGACTTCGTCAACCAACATTTCAGCAATGCTGATTTTTTGATTGTGCCCTCACTTGCAGACCCTGTGCCCGATTGGCACACCGTGGAAATCGGGCACCCCTCTTTTGATCGTGCGGCCTTGTTTGCCATGCACCGCTTTATGGGTTTTGTGAATTACCTGGGCTTGCCATCTCTCAACCTGCCAATTGGCCGTGATTTGCGGGGACGCGCCATCTGCGTGCAAGTCTTGGCCAGACCTTTTGCAGAGCATCAGCTGCTCAATTTTGCCGAACAATCACCTTTTGTCTTTTGGAACCTCTGAACACATGCCGAAAATTCAAGCTTCCAGCGCCCTCGCTCGATTCAAAGTCATTGATCTGTCTCGCGTTCGAGCGGGGCCCAATTGCGTGCGCATCCTTACCGACTTTGGTGCAGATGTCATTCGTGTCGAACCCCCTCCAGGCGTCGACCCCAATGAAGCTATGTTTGCCGCCAATCGCAAGGGCGGAGACTTTCAAAATATCAACCGCAACAAGCGCTCGATGACTCTCAATCTGAAAAAACCGGGTGCCATCGATGTACTGATGCGTTTGGTGGCCGAGGCGGATGTGGTGGTGGAGAATTGGCGGCCCGATGTCAAAAATAAACTGGGCCTCGATTACGAATCTTTGGCCAAGGTCAACCCTCGCATCATTTTGGCCAGTATTTCTGGGTTTGGCCAAGATGGGCCCTACGCTTGGCGACCTGGCTTCGATCAAATTATTCAAGGCATGGGCGGCTTGATGAGTGTCACGGGAGAGCCCGAACACGGGCCTATTCGCGCTGGCTTGGCGGTGGCCGATTTAAGTGCGGGCTTGTACTGCGCACTGGGCATATTGGTAGCCCTGTTGGAGCGCGAAGTCTCTGGCAAAGGCCAATGGGTGCACAGCTCTTTGTTGCATTCGCAAATTGCCATGATGGATTTCCAAATGGCACGCTACCTCAACGACGACGATATCCCCGTCCAAGTGGGCAACAACCACCCCACCAGCTCGCCCATGGGTTTGTTTGATGCCAACGACGGCTGCTTTAACCTGGGTGCTTCAGGTGAGGGTAATTGGAAACGGTTTTGCGATGTGCTGAACAAGCCAGACTGGTATGCTGACCCTGAATTCCAAACCGAACCTTTGCGTGTCAAACATCGAGGTCGCTTGAATTCATTGATTGCGATAGAGTTCAAAAAAAATACAGTCAAGCATTGGGTCGATGTTCTGAATCAAGTAGGTGTTCCTGCCGGTCCGGTCTATACGGTTCCTGAGGTCTTTGAAGATGAGCAAGTGAAGCATTTGAAAGTCACCGAAAGCTTGATGACAAACTTTGGCAAAGAAATTGCTTACATTACTCAACCCGTCGTTTTGGAGCGAACGCCGTCTCAAGTTGTGGCGCCTGCACCAGGATGGGGTGAGCATACAGATGAAGTGCTCCGAGAAGCAGGCTATTCGGATGCAGAGATTCAACAATTTCACACTCAAGAGGTGGTTTGAAGATGGGTATTATTCATGTCACACATGAGCAGCACGTCAGTGTGGTTACGATTGACGACGCTGAGCGTTATAACGCCATGAGCTTGTCGATGTGGATTGATCTGAAACAAGCTTTTGACAAGATCGAAGGCGACACCCAAGTTCGTGCCGTGATTCTGCGCGGCGCTGGCGATAAAGCTTTTGTTTCAGGCGCCAACATCAGTGAGTTTGAAACACAACGAAATTCTGAAGCTTCGGTAGCGCACTACAACCAAAGCGTTGCGCAAGCACAAGAGGCCATTACACGTTGCAGAGTGCCCGTGATTGCCGCCATCAGCGGCATTTGCTATGGCGGCGGCCTAGGCTTGGCTTTGAGTTGTGATTTGCGCTATGCAAATCCCGCTTCTAAGTTCCGCATGCCCGCAGCACGCTTAGGCTTGGGTTATGGGTACAAAGGCATAAAAAGCATTGTGCAAAACCTCGGACCTACAGCAGCCGCTGAGGCCTTTTACACCGCCAAAGTTTATGGGGCCACAGAGGCCGCGCAAATTGGCATCGTCAACGCGGTTCACGACCCTGTGTTTGATCACTGCGCTGAGGTCGCACTTCAAATTTCACAAAACGCTCCTCTCACAGTGCAAGCCGCCAAGCAAGCCATGCTTTGCATTGCCGCGGGCGACACTTCTCAAATTGCGCGTATCGATCAGGCCGTTGATACGTGTTTTAAAAGCAGCGACTATGCCGAGGGCCGAAAGGCTTTTGCAGAGAAACGGCTTCCCAAGTTCACCGGCCATTGAATTTCAAAACACCCATGGAGAAGAAGATGAAGTCTATAAAAACCCTAGTTTCGATCGTGCTAACAATGGCTGCAACCGCGGCCTTGGCGGTGGGGCCTTCCCCGGCGCCTATGAAACAAAAAGAAGTGCTCACCATTGGCTATGTGAAGGTGGGTCACCTTTCGCCCATGCTGATGCTGGAAGAAGAGCTCAAGAAGCTTAATATCGAAGTCAAACGCGCTGAGTTTGTGCGCTATGCCGATGCACGCACAGCCTTGTTGTCTGGTTCTGTGGATGTGTCTGCCGTGGGCCCTGGCGATTTGGCCATTGTGGCGGCTCAAGGCAGCAAGAACTTGATTGGCTTGACAGGCGTTGGTAGCTCTTCCAAATTTCTAGTGGTTCGCAAGGGCGTGAAGATTGACGATTGGGCTGATATCAATGGCAAAAAAATTGCTATTGCGCCTGGCTCTGCTGTTTGGTTTCAGTGGGCCATGACCCTCATTGAAAAAAATATCCCCTACACCGCGTTCTCACCCGTGAATGTTCAGGGCGGCGGGACTGCCTTTGTTCAAGCCATGAAGCGCGGCGACATCGATGCCATGGTGCTGTGGGAGCCCTTTGAATCACAAGCTGTTGCCGAGGGTGATGCCTACTTTGCAACCAAACTCGACTACAGCCAGTCACGTTCTGTGGGCGCTGAGTTGGGTATGCTGGCCGCTTCACGCGAAGCCATGACCACTAAAAAAGAGTTGGTGCAACGTTTCTTGTGGGCTTACCTCAAAGTAGAAGAGCAAATGGCCAAGAACAATGACATGTTTGCCGATGCTTATTCCAAGTACACAGGTTTGCCTTTGAACGTGACCAAAGAGTCAGCCAAGATTATCAAGTTGGGTGGCGTTTTGACCAAAGAACAAATCAGTCGTTTGGCCGAGGCTGCTTTCAAACAAGGCATTGTGCAAAAAGACGTGACCAAAGAAGCTGCCGACTTGTATGACGACAGCATGGCCAAAGAAATCAAAAAGTAATCGCAGGACGACACCATGAAGACGACGGTACATTTCAAGCAACTGATGCTCGGATTGGTGATTCCAACCGTCGTCGTCGTCTTGTGGCAAGTGATGGGCAGCATGCCCGACATGGCCGGCATCTTGCCCACACCACTGAAGGTTCTCGAAGGTTGGCACAGCTGGATTTTTGCCAAACCAGGCTTGGGACTTAACCCCTACCTGGGCACTTGGTTGGCCAATGTGGAGTACTCCTCCATGCGCGTTGCCCAAGGCTTCACGCTCGCTGCGCTCGTTGGTGTGCCCCTAGGCTTGTTGATTGGTTGGAGTAAATTGATCTCACAGATGTTTGACCCCATGATTCAAAGCCTGCGTCCGATTCCCATCACAGCATGGTTACCTTTTTCAATTGCAGTATTTGGCATTCGCGATATTGGTTCCATTTTCTTAATTTTTCTGGGTGGCTTTTATGCCATCGTGGTCAACACCACCCAAGGGGCTCGCGATGTCGACCGCAACTTAGTGCGCGCCGCCTTGATGATGGGTGCCAGTCGCACGCAACTGCTCCTTCGCGTTGTTTTGCCTGCTGCCATGCCATCCATCTTTACAGGCCTGCGCATTGGTTTAGGCATTTCGTGGACAGCGGTCATCGTCTCTGAAATGGTGGCTGTCAAATCGGGCTTAGGCTATGTTTTATGGGATGCCTACTATGTGGGTCGGATGGACATTGTGCTGGCAGACATGGTATCAATAGGCGCCATGGGTTACATCAGCGACCGCATCATTGTTTACATTGAACGCAAGATGTTGGTCTGGCGAATTTTGCAAAGTCACTGAAATTCTTATGTCAAATATCTTTGTTCAAGACCTTTGTAAAACCTATCCTGGTCAGCCTCCGGTCAAAGCACTCGATCGGATTGATCTTGAAGTTCCACCAGGCGAATTTATCGCTTTGCTGGGTCCTTCTGGCTGTGGCAAGTCCACCTTGCTCAATCTGATTGCAGGTTTTGAATCACCCAGCTCCGGTGTCTTGCAGGTCGAGCAAAAAGCAGTTCTGGCGCCGGGGCCAGATCGAGGTGTGGTTTTTCAAGAAGCGGCATTATTCCCATGGTTGACTGTTTGGGAAAACGTCGTCTTTGGCCCCAAAGTACAAGGCTTGCCCAAAGCCGAATACGAGGAGCGAGCCAACGAGATGATCAGCATTGTGGGTTTGCAGGACTTCAAAAACCACCTGCCCGTGCAGCTCTCAGGCGGCATGCGCCAGCGTGTGGGCATTGCACGCATCCTGACTTTAGGCTCACGCGTGTTGCTGATGGACGAGCCCTTTGGTGCACTTGATGCGCAAACCCGACTCACGATGCAAGAGCTTTTGTTGTCGGTCTGGCAAAAACTCAAACCGACCATCATCTTTGTGACGCATGACATTGACGAGGCTATTTTTTTGGCCAACACCGTTTACGTCATGTCGGCCCGACCGGGCCGTATCCAATCCAAACTTGTTGTACCTTTAGCACGCCCACGCATTGTGGCAGACACCGCGAGCGAGGCCTTCAGTGCCATGAAGCTCGAGATCCTTAACCTCATTCGACACACACATGGCTAATCCACGAATCCCCTATCGCTTCTCTGATGAAGGCCCGCAGCTGGTCGCACCCAAAGAAGGCGCCATCTTGGTCCACTTGGTGGTCAATGTGGAGCACTGGCAATTCGAAGCCAGCATGCCGCGCACCATCATCACACCCCCTCACGGCAAAGAAACTGTCCCTGATGTGCCTAACTTTAGCTGGGCCGATTACGGCATGCGTGCTGGCTTGCCCCGCATCATTGACGCCATCAGCAGCCGAGGTTTACCTGCCTCCACCAGCTTCAATGCAGGCGTGATTCAAGCTTATCCGCGTGCCGCTGAAGCCATGCACAAAGCGGGTTGGGAATTCATTGGACACGGCGTTCATCAAAAGGCGCTTAACCATACCGATGGCGAAGAATCTCTGATTGCCACCAGCCTCGACATGATTGAGGCCTTTACTGGCAAACGTCCCAAGGGCTGGCTCAGCCCGGGCCTTCGCGAATCGCATGACACGCCCGACATTTTGAAAAAACAAGGTATCGAATATGTTTTTGATTGGGTGGTGGACGACGTACCGCACTGGATGAGCACCAAGCATGGCCCTCTCATGGCATTGCCCTATAACTTGGAAGTCAATGACTCCATCATCTACGCTGTCGAAAAACACGCCTCCAATGAAATGTTTCAACGCCTGTCCAACACACTGAGTTTGTTCAGGCGTGAATGCTTGAAGCAGCCGCGTGTGTTGTCTTTAGGTTTGCATCCCCATTTGATTGGCGTACCGCACCGTTTTGAAAGCTTTGAAAAAATGTTGGACTTGCTGATGAGCACGCCTGAGGTTTGTTTCATGACAGGGGAAAAAATGTCGCAGTGGTATTCGTCTCAAGTCCCTGCGCCTCCCAATTGATTCAAACTTAACTTAAGAGTCCCGATGAATCTAGATCTAACAGGCCAACGTGTCCTCATCACGGGTGGTTCAAAAGGCATTGGCTTGGCCATTGCCAAAGCTTTTGCAGCAGAGGGTGCCAAGCCAATTTTGGTTTCGCGCGACCAAAGTAATTTGGCGCATGCCGTGCAAGCCATCGAAACCGCGCACCACATCAAGCCTGAAGTCTTTGAAGCCGATTTAAGCTTGCCTGGATCAGCTGATGAGTTGTTGCAAAAGGTAGGCGAGATCGATGTTTTGGTCAACAACGCCGGTGCTATTCCAGGCGGTAGCATCCACGACATCACGGAAGAACGCTGGCGCCAAGCTTGGGAACTCAAACTCTACAGCTACATCAACCTGACGCGCGCCTATTTACCCAGCATGGAGAAGCGCGGCAAAGGTGTTATTGCCAACATTATCGGCATGGCCGGTGCAGCGCCACGCTATGAGTACATTTGTGGCTCAGCGGCCAATGCTGCCCTGATGGCATTCACACAAGGTTTGGGAGGCGGTACGGTGCGTCAAGGCGTGCGCGTTTTTGGCATCAACCCATCCCCCACCCGAAGCGATCGCATGCAAGGCATGTTGCAGCAACAAGCCATCACCAAACTGGGTGATGCCGCGCGCTGGCAAGAGCTAACTTTAAGCATGCCCTTTAGTCGCATGGCCGAGCCTGATGAAATTGCCAAACTGACAGTGTTCTGCGCATCTCCGCTGTGCAGCTACCTCAGTGGTAGCGTCATCAACGTTGACGGTGGTCAGATGTTCACAACACCCAGCAAATAATTTATGAGCCCCCAAAATTTTCCAGAACTCCGCGAAGGCGTTCGCCAAGTTGTCTCAGCTTTTGATTCCCGCTATTGGCAGGAGGTCGATGAGGCCCGCGCCTTCCCAGAAAAATTTGTCACTGCCTTGACCGATGCTGGCTGGCTTTCTGCGTTAATTCCAGAAGAATATGGCGGCTCTAACCTCAGCCTGACCGAAGCCAGCGTCATCATGGAAGAGATCAACCGTGCAGGTGGCAATTCAGGCGCTTGCCATGGCCAAATGTACGTGATGGGTTGCGTCGTTCGGCACGGCTCAAAAGCACAGAAAGACGCTTTATTGCCCAAGATTGCGTCGGGTGAATTGCGCATGCAATCCATGGCCGTCACTGAGCCCACAACAGGCTCCGACACCACCCAACTTAAAACCATGGCAGTGCGACAAGGAGATCACTATGTGGTGAATGGTCAGAAGGTGTGGACTTCACGTTTGCAGCATTCCGATTACATGCTTCTGTTGGCCCGAACCACGCCCCTCGCGGAAGTGAAGAAAAAGTCAGAAGGCTTGTCGGTTTTCTTGGTGGACCTGCGTGAAGAAGTGGAAAAGACCATTACAGTCAAACCCATTCGCAACATGGTCAACCACGAGACCAATGAAATCTTCATCGACAACCTGCGGATTCCGGTGGAAAACCGCATTGGTGAAGAAGGACTGGGCTTGAAATACATTTTGGATGGCTTGAACGCCGAGAGAATTTTAATTGCTGCAGAATGTATAGGTGATGGTTATTGGTTTGTCGACCGTGCCACGGAATACGCCAAACAACGTGTGGTGTTTGGCCGTGCTATCGCACACAATCAAGGTATTCAATTTCCGATCGCCAAAGCGCACATCAATGTTGAAGCGGCCAGCTTGATGCGTTATGAAGCTGCTCGCCTGTTTGATGCTGGATTGCCTTGTGGTGCGCAAGCCAATATGTCCAAGTTACTTGCAGCAGACGCCTCCTGGGAGGCTGCCAATGTTTGTTTGCAAACGCATGGTGGTTTTGGCTTTGCTGCCGAATACGACATTGAGCGTAAATTCCGTGAAACCCGCTTGTACCAAGTCGCCCCTATTTCGACCAACTTGATTTTGTCTTACGTGGGTGAGCATGTTCTGGGTATGCCCAAGTCTTACTGATCGATCGCTATGTCTCACTCTGAAGTGCCTGTTTACACCACGCTTGATTGCAAACAAGTCAGCACCCACGTGCTTCAAGTTTGCATGAATTGGCCTGAAGTGAGCAATGCATTGAACATCTAAATGGAATTGCGAACAGCCTATCGTTTTGAGGTGGAGGCCTGCAACCGTTTGGTCGACACAGACGATCGCCTTGAAGGCGTGGCAGCCTTCAATGAAAAGCGTCCGCCTGTCTTCAAAGGCCGGTAAATCAAACAGAGGTCTGAATGAGTTCCTCAAATCCCCCCTCTTGGACTGAGCAGTTGCTGGCCTTGCAAGGCCGTCCTATCACAGACAAAGACCGCCAACGCGCAGCATTGCACTTGGTAGACTGGTTCGGTAGCGTGATGTTGGGTCATCGCTCAGCTGCCGGAGAGGCCATCAGCCGTTGGGCATCGCAAGCGCCAAAGGGCGCTTGCTGGACAGTGGGAGGTCTGTACTTGAGCAGTGAGGCCGCAGCCCTGTACAACGGCAGCTTGGGCAATATATTTGAGTTAGACGATTTACACCGCGGCGCCATCGTACACCCAGCCGACACCATCATGGCGGCGGCGCTAGCAGTCGCGCAAAGAGAACAAGTTTCACCTCAGGCATTTTTAGATTCGGTCGTTCGTGGTTACGAAGTGGCCATCCGTGTTGGTTTGCTTTCAGGCACAAAACATTATCAACATTGGTACAGCTCAGCAACATGTGGTGTGTTTGGCGCCGCAACGGCGTGTGCCAGCTTGCTGAAATTAGATGCTGACCAAGCCAAAAATGCCTTGGCCCAAGCGGGCATGCAAGCGAGTGGCGTTTGGCAATGTCGGATGGAATCAGGATTTTCTAAACAGCTGTCTTCAGGTCGCAGTGCGCAATCGGGTGTGTTGGCCGCAGACTTAGCCGCCGCTGGGATGGAAGGCCCAAGGTACATCCTTGAAGGTCAGCATGGTTGGCTGGCGGCTACTGGCAGCATGCCCAATATGAAGCATGCCATGGCGGTGCTAACGCCTGAGCTTGCAAGCCCATGGCTGATTCACGAAGTGAGCTTCAAACCATGGCCCGTGTGTCGGCATGTGCATCCGGCCATTGCGTGTGCCATTCAACTTCACAAAAAAATATCACATCCGCAGAAAATCGTTTGCATCGAAATAAGTACCTACCAAACTGCCCTTGATTTTGCAAACCAGGCTCAGCCAACCAGCAGCCAAGAAGCTCGCTTTAGTTTGCAGCATGCCGTGGCCGTCGCGCTACTGAGGGGTGATTTTTGGTTGGATGACACCCAGCCTGAGTCCTTGGCCTTGCCGATACTTGTGAGCTTGCGTCAGCGCACCCAAGTTCGAGCACACAAACGCTGGAATCGTGCCTACCCTTCTCACTACGGCGCCAAGTTAAGCGTTTGGCTTCGCAATGGTGAGTGCATTGAAACCAGTCTGTCTGACGCGCCAGGCGACCCAGAAAATCCGCTGTCGACTTTAGAGCTTGTGACAAAAAATCAACGTGTGATGCAGGCAGCAAACCATTCGCCTCGGTCGATCACGCAATTGATGAATGCTTGCTCGGACCTGCCACAAGCCTCTTCAATGGATGCTTTAGGGCGCGCTTTGCGCCAGCTTCACAAGGCTTGACTGCTGCCA
>CAMDJS010000067.1 GCA_945900685.1 Bordetella parapertussis | reverse complement strand
CGGTATCTTGCAATTGGATTTTGCTGGCCAACACCCACAAATCGAAGGCCGCCGGTCGCCTGGCCGAGGCGATGGACGCAAAGCCTGCTGCTTTGAGCGTGGCCACCAACACTTTTTGCGTGAAGCCGCAACGGTGCGCCATGAAGTGGTTGCCTTTGGCAATCGCAGTTTGCAAACCAAAGACCATATCCAATGGACTGATCGGTCCGGCCGCAGAGTTATAGGCAGGCTGCATCAATTTGTCCCGGGCTATCAATTCCGCCACCGATTGCAAGTCCGGACAGGTCAGCACCAAAAAACCATCGTTGCTGAGTACACGTTTGAATTCAGACAGCGCTGCAGGCACTTCGTATGCGTTCAGATGTTCAATATTGTGGCTGGAGTAAATCGCATCCATGCTTTGGCTTTGAACGGATGTCATGTGGGTGATGCTGCCAATCACATCCGGCTTGACCTTGGGGTCGATATCCAAGCGGAGTTCATTCCACTCAGTCGTATTAAATCCGCGCGTGGTGGCGTTTTTGTATTTGGTACCGCAACCGACATGTAAAAAAGTAGCCATGTTGGATCACGTCAAACTGACGAGCCCCGTTTAGATAAACATGACGAGTTTTATAAAGTATCAGCGGATCCAGTTGCTGATAATTTCGATGATGAGTTCAGGCTGTTCATGCACCAGCCAATGCGTGCCTTCATCCACCTTGTGCAGTTCTAATTCAGGCACAAAATCTTCCAAGCCGTCAATCAATCCCGGGGAAAGCGCCGTGTCTTGCATACCCCAAATGACCAAGGTCGGCACCAGAATGCGCAACATCTCCAGCGGCAAATCGATGGCAGAGGCCGCCGGATCTTTGGCAGTGGCCGGACGCAATGGCGAAGCGCGGTAATAGTTCAATGCGCCCTCCAGGCCTTGGTTCCAGACTTGGCGGTATTGGTCTTTGGTGGCTTCGTCCAGCCATGCATGCGGGCCGCTTTCTGCGCCCATGTTGGAAAAAAATGTCCACAAGCGGCGAAAGTCGTTCTCGCTCAGCAACCGGGATGCATCTTCGCGAATCAAAAAATTCATGTAGTCGCTGGACGATTGTTGCTTGCTGTCGTTTTTCAGGTCACGCAAAAAAGTGCCCGGATGCGGTGAATTGATGATGGCGAGTTTGTGCATCAGCGCCGGATGCTGATTCGCCATGTTCCAAGCCACCGCGCCGCCCCAATCGTGGGCCAGCAAACAAGCCAACGGACGGTCGGCAGAAAAATGCTGCGTCAAAGCGACGATGTCTTTGACCAGTTCTTTGGCGCGGTAGGCTTTCACATCGGCTGGAGCAGATGAACCGGCGTAGCCGCGCATATTGGGGGCCACACACAAATAACCGCCATGAGCGGCTTGGCTGAAGTGCAGCAGCAATTCATCCCAAGCGAAAGCAGCCTCTGGGAAGCCGTGCAAAAACAGCATGACCGGTTGACCCACTTGGCCGCTGACCCGGCAATCGAGTGTGATGCCATGCGGTAATGAAACTATTTCGCTGCGAATCATGGCTGAACAAGCGTGGCCGGATGGGTCCATTCCCACAATTTGAGGCTGACGTCTTCGACGCCTTGTTTTTTCAGCGAGGAAAACAAATGCGCTTCGCCGCCGCCGGATTGCAATTTGGCAATCGACAAGGCCTTGGCGGCTTCGCTGCGGTTGAGCTTGTCGGCCTTGGTCAGCAGCATGAGAAATTTCAAGCCTTCTTCCACTTTGGGGCGAATGACTTCAAGCAAAATTTCGTCGAGTTCTGTCAAGCCCAGGCGCGGGTCGCACATCAACACCACGCCTTTGAGGTTGTCGCGGGTCATCAAATAATTGCCCATGACGCGCTGCCAGCGGATTTTGTCGGACTTGGGCACAG
This sequence comes from Bordetella parapertussis, assembly GCA_945900685.1. Classification (GTDB taxonomy): domain Bacteria; phylum Pseudomonadota; class Gammaproteobacteria; order Burkholderiales; family Burkholderiaceae_C; genus Limnohabitans; species Limnohabitans parapertussis_C. The sequence goes on along the minus strand of CAMDJS010000067.1, from coordinate 8,699 downwards.
CGGCGTAGCCATAACCCGGCAGATCGGCCAGCACGGTGTCGGTCTGGTTTTGACGGCCCAAGGCAAACAAATTGATGTGCTGGGTGCGCCCGGGGGTTTTGGAGGCGTAGGCCAGCTGGCGCTGCTGGGTCAACACATTGATGCAGGTGGATTTACCGGCGTTGGAGCGGCCGACAAAAGCGATTTCCGGCTGGTCATAGGCTGGTAAGTGGTGAAGCTGGGCGGCAGTGGTTAAAAAACGCGCCGTGTGGAGCCATCCGACAGCTTGTTTGACGCGTTCTTGATGGATTGCATCCACTGCGATGGGGGGGTGTGCCATGGTTATTCTTTGCGCGCAACCCGGTGGGTGCAGGCCTGCATTATAGAATGGGGCAATTGATTAATCTCTATTCAAACACCATGACTTTTTTTGTCCGACTGCTGTTGTCCGTCAGTGTGATGGGCTTTATCCTGAGCGCGCATGCTGAAGGCACTGCGCCTGCCAAAGCCGATCCAGCCAAGGGTTCTGTTATTTTTAATGGCGTTTGCGCCAGTTGCCACGGCGCTGAGGGCAATTCAGCCATTCCTGTCAACCCCAAGCTGGCACAACAACATCCTGAATACACCGCCAAGCAATTGGCCGAGTTCAAATCAGGCAAGCGCGCGAATGCCGTCATGCTCGGGTTTGCTACCGCTCTCAGCGAGGAAGATATGCGCAATGTGGGCGCGTACTTAGCCAGCACCAAAGCCAAACCCGGTTTTGCCAAAGACAAAGACTTGGCTGCCTTGGGTGAAAAAATTTACCGTGGCGGTATTGCCGACAGACAAATCCCGGCTTGTGCAGGTTGTCACAGCCCCAACGGTGCCGGCATTCCTTCTCAATACCCGCGCCTGAGCGGTCAACACGCCGACTACACGGTGTCTCAATTGACCCAGTTCCGCGACGGTATTCGCAAGAACAACCTGCAAATGGGTCAGGTTGCTGCTAAATTGAACGACCGCGAAATCAAAGCCGTGGCTGATTACATCGCCGGTTTGAACTGATTCAAAATCTTTTTCAACCGAACAAGGCTGGCCGCTTGCCAGCCTTTTTCATTTCAGGAGTTCATCGCATGCGTTTTCGCTCAGACGAGGGTTTCAACCACAAGGTGTCAAGCGAGATCACACCTTTGGCCGTGTATGAACAACGCAGGGTGTTTCTGCAGCAATTGCTGGCGGCAGGAATGGTCGGCGGCGCAGGCAGTGCCTGGTCGCAGGTCGCTCAACGCCCGGGCAAACTAGCGCCGCTCAACAGCACCACTTCAACGCTGGTGGGTGCACAGGCGACTGACACGGTCACCCCTTACAAAAATGCCAGCACCTACAACAACTTTTACGAATTCGGTACAGACAAAGCAGACCCGGCTGAAAACGCGCACACCTTGAAGACACGCCCTTGGTCGGTGGAAATTGAAGGTTTGGTGAAAAAGCCTGGTGTGCTCAATTTAGAAGATCTGCTCAAACTCAGCCCCATGGAAGACCGCATCTACCGCATGCGTTGTGTGGAAGGCTGGTCGATGGTGATTCCCTGGGTGGGCTACTCGCTGGCCGAACTCATCAAAAAGGTCGAGCCTTTGGGTAGCGCCAAATTCGTTGAGTTTGTGACGCTGGCTGATCCCAAAACCATGCCTTATGTCGGCTCTCGCGTACTGACTTGGCCGTATGTGGAAGGCTTGCGCATGGACGAAGCCATGCACCCGCTGACCTTGTTGACATTCGGTATGTACGGCGAAGTGCTGCCGAATCAAAACGGTGCGCCGGTGCGCATCATCATGCCTTGGAAATACGGTTTCAAGAGCGGTAAAAGCATTGTGAAAATCCGCTTCACCGACAAACAGCCGCAAACCGCGTGGAACAAAGCGGCCGCCAATGAATATGGTTTTTATTCCAACGTGAATCCGAATGTCGACCATCCGCGCTGGAGCCAAGCCAGCGAACGGCGAATCGGTGACGGCAGTTTTCTGGCTAAAAAAATCAAAACCTTGATGTTCAACGGTTATGAAGCCCAGGTCGGTCAGTTGTATGCCGGCATGGATCTGACCAAAAATTTCTGAGTCAGATTGTCAATGCATTGGCGCCATTTGTTATTGCGGCCACAGGCTAAATTGTGTTTGCATTGCATGTTGGCGTTGCCTTTTGCTTGGATGCTGTGGGCTTTATTCAATGACGCATTAGGCGCCAATCCCGCCGAAGCGCTGAGTCGTTCATCCGGCGACTGGACCTTGCGTTTCTTGTGTCTGGTACTGGCCGTTACGCCGTTGCGCCACATCACCCGCACGCCCGAGTTGATTCGGTTTCGCCGCAGCATCGGCCTGACCACATTTTTCTATGCCTGCTTGCATTTGCTTTGCTATGCCTGGTTTGACCAAAACTTTGAGATCAATGAAATTGCCAAAGACTTGGTTAAACGGCCATTCATTTGGCTAGGCATGCTGGGTTTTGTTTTCATGCTGCCACTGGCATTGACATCAAGTCATGCGGCCGTGCGTTGGTTAGGAGGCAAGCGTTGGCAATACCTGCATCGACTGGTGTATGCCTTACCGGTTTTTGCGCTGCTGCATTTTTACTGGATGCGAGCAGGTAAAAACAATTTTGACGAGGTCTGGATTTATGCTTTTGTGTTGGGTAGCTTGTTGACTTATCGTCTTTGGCGTTGGCAAAACAAAATAAATGCAAAGACCCAAACTAAGCAGTGAGTACTGTATATTATTACAGTTAAATTGATGGGTGTTGAAACATGTCATTTCATTCAATCGAAATTTGTGCAGGCGCAGGCGGCCAAGCATTGGGGCTTGAGAGAGCAGGTTTCGATCATGATTGCCTGGTGGAGATTGACAAAGCTGCCTGTCAAACTCTCAGATTGAATCGGCCTTCATGGACTGTGGTGGAGGGTGATTTGCATTATTTCAATGCAGACAAATGGCGCGGCCTTGAACTTCTTGCTGGCGGTGTTCCCTGCCCCCCATTTTCAAAAGCCGGCAAGCAATTGGGTAATGAAGATGAAAGAGATTTGTTCCCGGAAGCCTTGCGGCTGGTGGCAGAGTGCAAACCACAGGCTGTCATGTTGGAAAACGTCAGGGGATTGTTGGATGCGGTATTTGATGAATACAGAGCCAAGCTGATCAGCGATTTGAAAAAAATGGGTTACATCGCTGAATGGCGTTTGCTCAATGCCAGTGATTTCGGCGTTCCTCAGCTTCGCCCAAGAGTCATCATCGTGGCGCTTAAAAGTTCAGCCTCCCGGTTTTTCAATTGGCCGGTTCCATCAAGCGAGCCTGCACCGACAGTCGGCAATGCTTTGTTTGATTTAATGGCTGCCAATGGCTGGGCAGGCGCATCAAAGTGGCGTGACCTGGCTTGCGATATTGCGCCAACGCTTGTGGGTGGAAGCAAAAAACACGGCGGTCCTGATCTTGGTCCGACGCGTGCAAAAAAAGCATGGGCCACATTAGGTGTTGATGGTAAAGGCATTGCAGATGAGGTTCCCTCAACTGCTTTCACAGGCATGCCCAGATTGACAGTTCGCATGGCGGCGCGCATTCAGGGTTTTCCAGATGAGTGGCAGTTCAGTGGAAAAAAAACCTCCGCTTATCGGCAAATTGGTAATGCATTTCCACCGCCAGTGGCTTTTTCAGTAGGTAGTCATATCAAAATGGCTCTTAATGAAGCAGCCAAACCCAAACTCAAAATCGCCTGACAAAAAGCCACTTGTCCCAAGAAGCGCTAAAGCTCGATTGCGTGCTCACTTCCTCTCCAATTTAGGGAAGGTCATGGACAGTGATGAACTTCGTCAAGTAGCTAATAACCAATCGGAGTGGGCTCGCCGGGTCAGAGAATTGCGTAATGAAGAGGGCTATCAAATTCTCACTCACAACGATAGAAGCGAACTCAAGCCTGGTCAATACTTACTTGAGATAGCCAAACCTTTACCGGCATTCGCTAGACAAATTTCAAAAGAGACGCGAGCCTTTGTGCTTGATAGAAATGGCTTCACTTGTCAAATGTGTGGTGCAGTCGCAGGCGAAGTACATCCCTATGACGCAACGAGAAAGACACGTTTGCATTTGGGGCACATCATCGATAAAAGCATGGGTGGAAGCGATGAACCGGCTAACTTGCGCGCCATTTGCTCGGTGTGCAATGAAGGCGCTTCCAATGCCACACTGACTCGGCCTGATTTACAAAAACTGCTAATTCAAGTACGACGCGCCACGTCCCAAGATCAGCTGGCAGTACTACGCTGGTTACAGAAAAAATTCCCGGCTTAGACCAGCTGCTCGCCGCGCATCTGATCGGCCGCCGTCTCACGCTGGCGAATCACATGCGCTTTGTCACCGTCAACCAGCACCTCGACCGCGCGGCCGCGCGTGTTGTAGTTGCTGGCCATGCTCATGCAATACGCACCTGCTGACAGCACGGCCAGTGTGTCACCAGCTTGCACATTGAGTGCTCTGTCGCGCCCGATCCAGTCACCGCTTTCGCAGACCGGGCCGACAACGTCATACACCTGACTGGCTGCGTCAGTCAGCGTCAAGGGCACGATGTGGTGAAACGCTTCGTACATGGCCGGGCGCGGCAAATCGTTCATGGCCGCGTCAATGATGCAAAAGTTTTTTTGCTCACCGGGTTTGATGAATTGCACTTCGCTCAGACACACACCCGCGTTGCCCACCAGCGAACGCCCCGGTTCGATCATCAATTGACGGTCGCCGAAGCCGCGTTCATCCAAACGCGCCAATAACTTTTTCCACAATGTATCTGCCGCAGGCGGGGTGTCGCCGTTGTAGTTGATGCCTAAACCGCCACCGAAATCCAAATGGTGAATCGGTATGCCCGCCGCTTCAATTTGCTCGACCAGATCCAACACCTTGTCCAGCGCATCAAGATAAGGATCGGTGGTGGTGATTTGCGAGCCGATGTGGCAGTCAATGCCCACCACTTTCAAACCGGGCAGCGCAGCCGCATGTTGGTAAGCCTGCAAGGTGCGTTCGTGGGCAATGCCGAACTTGTTGCCCTTCAGACCCGTGGAAATATAGGGGTGCGTTTTCGGATCCACATTGGGGTTCACGCGAATACTCACCGGCGCTGTCTTGCCCATAGCGACAGCCACTTCGCTCAGCACATCCAATTCGGGTTCACTTTCCACGTTGAAACAAAAGATGCCTGCTTGCAAGGCAGTCTGCATTTCAGCCCGGGTTTTGCCCACGCCGGAAAAAATCACATCGGACGCGCGCCCACCGGCGGCCAGCACGCGCGCGAGTTCACCCGCAGACACAATGTCAAAGCCACACCCAGCTTGGGCAAACACTTGCAACACGCCCAGACTGGAATTGGCTTTCATGGCGTAATGCACTTTGGCTTTGCGCCCGGCAAAGCCGCGTTGGTAGGCCGCCAGTGCATGCAGCATGGACGCCTTGGAATACACAAACAAGGGCGTGCCATGGGTTTTGGCCAAAGCCTGCAAGTTCATCTCTTCAATGAACAAGTGTTGGTCGCGGTAAGCCAGAAACGGAGAGCCTGGCAAGGAGGAAGAAGTCATAAAAGTGGATCAACCCATCTCAGGGTTTGGAAGAGGGGAGCAATACATTGGGAAATGGGGCTCTGTCCTTGGACTCGGGGTCAGCGGGAAGCACCAGCTCGCCTTTCATGCCGCAACCGATGACCATGGCGGCCACCAGGGCCAGCAGGCTGCCTAGAATGGGAGTTTTCATGGGGAAATTGTAATAGCCCCTCTTGTGCCAACGGCTGCTGTCAAATAGCAAGCCCTTTTTAAATCACAGACAGATGACAGACAGCGAATTCATGGACCAGGCGGAAAGCCTGTTGCAACAATTGGAAACTGCATGCGATCGGCTCAACGAGCAATCAGACATCGACATTGACAACCAACGTGTCGGGGGTATGGTGACGATTACTTTTCCCAACCGCAGCCAACTGATTGTGAATTTGCAAAAGCCTTTGCATGAAGTTTGGTTGGCCGCCCAAAGCGGTGGTTACCACTTTCGCTTTGACGGCAATGCTTGGCAAGACACCAAAGGTCAGGGCGAGTTTTGGCAACAATTCACCTCGGACGCACAGCGGCAGTTTGGCGCGCCGTTGATTTTCAAAGAGTGAAGGCCAGGGCGCAAATCACCGCTTCATTCTTTGAACATATCCAGTATCTTTTTCTTTTCCGGGTCGATGGCGGCACCTTCACCTTCTGAGCTTTTGCCTTCAATGCCCAGACTGGTGACGCCCGTTGAATGGGTAAATTCGGAGTAAAACCAGTCGTTGCCCTCGAACACCACGCCGCTGGGCACAGGCATACCGCCTACAGGCGCATTTCTCAATGCGTGCTGCATGTAACTGATCCAAACCGGCAGGCTCAAGCCTCCACCGGTTTCGCGGTCGCCCAATTTGCGTGGCGTGTCGTAACCAATCCAAGTCACTGCCGTCAGCGTTTGGTGGTAACCGGCAAACCAGGCGTCCATGGAGTCGTTGGTGGTGCCGGTTTTGCCGTAAATGTCATTGCGCCTGAGCACAGCTTGGGCTCGCATGGCTGTGCCCGAGCGGGTCACCTCTTGCAGCAAATGGCTGATGACGAAAGCGTTGCGCGGTTCAATGGCGCGTGAACGTTCATCCAATTCGATGGGCGTATAGGCAGACAAGACTTTGCCTAAAGGATCGGTGACTTTGGTGATCAGGTAGGGCTTGACCAAATACCCGCCATTGGCAAACACGGAATAACCCAAGGCCACTTGCATGGGGGTGACCGAACCGGCACCCAAAGCCATGGTGAGATAGGGCGGGTGTTTTTCCGGATCGAAACCGAATCGGCTGATCCAGTTTTGCGCATTTTGCGGACCGACCGCTTGCAATATGCGGATAGAGACCATGTTTTTCGATTTGGCCAAAGCGGTTTTCAAACTCATGACGCCTTCAAATTTGCCGTCATAGTTTTTCGGTTCCCAGGCTTGGCTGCCGGTGGCGGTGGCATCGAAAAACAAAGGCGCGTCATTGACTTGGGTGGCAGGCGTGAAGCCTTTGTCCAAAGCGGCAGAATAAATAAAGGGTTTGAAACTCGAACCGGGCTGGCGCCAAGCTTGGATCACGTGGTTGAATTTGTTTTTATTGAAATCAAAACCACCCACCAGAGAGCGAATCGCGCCATCCGCCGGGTCGATGGCCACAAATGCACCCTCTACCTCAGGCAACTGCGTCAAACCCCAGTCGCCTTTGGCGTTTTTGGAAATACGCACCACGGCACCCGGGCGTAACTTGATGTTGGGCGGCGCTTTGTCGGACAAGCCCGATGTCACCGGTTTCAATCCATCGCCGGTGATGTCAAGCACTTCACTGTTTTGCCGCACCACGCGCACTTTTTTCGGCGTGGCTTCCAGCACCACGGCACTGAGCAAATCGCCTTTGTCACCAGCTTCAATCAAGGCGTCATCAATCGCGTCGTCAAGCTCGCGTTCTTCGGCTGGCAGTGTGATGAATTTTTCCGGTCCGCGGTAAACCTGTCGCAACTCGTAATCCAATATGCCACGGCGAAGCGCTTGGTAGGCCACTTCCTGGTCTTCCGCCTTGATGGTGGTGTAGACGCTCAAGCCCCGGGTGTAAATGTCCGGCCCGTATTGCGCAAACATCAACTGGCGCGCCATCTCGGCCACATACTCGGCATGCGTGGTGTTCGGCGTGGTGACGCTACGGATTTTCAATTCTTCGGTTTTAGCCGCCTGGGCTTGTTCTGAAGTGATGAAGCCGTTGTCCTCCATGCGCTCGATGATGTAGAGCTGTCTTGAGCGCGCGCGTTTGGGGTTGTTGATCGGGTTGTAAGCAGAAGGTGCTTTGGGCAAACCGGCGAGCATGGCGGCCTCGGCAATGCTCAGCGATTGAATGGGTTTGCCGAAATAGGTTTCAGAGGCAGCCGCGAAACCATAAGCGCGGTGGCCCAGGAAAATCTGGTTCAAATAAATTTCAAAAATCTGGTCTTTGCTGAGCAAGTGCTCAAGCTTGTAGGTCAAGAGCAATTCGTAAATTTTGCGGGTAAAGGTTTTCTCGGAAGACAAATACACATTACGCGCGACTTGCATGGTGATGGTGGATGCGCCCTGGCTTTTGGCACGCCCGACGTTGGCCAAACTTGCACGTGCCAAACCGATGTAATCCACCCCGCCGTGTTGGTAAAAACGCGCGTCTTCAATCGACAAAACCGCTTGCTTGACCACATCGGGTATGTCTTTGAAAGGAATAAGTTTGCGGCGTTCCTCACCAAATTCGCCGATGACTTTGCCCTCCACAGAAAACACCCGCATGGACAATTTGGGTCGGTAATCCGCCAGATCGGAAATATCGGGCAGTTGCGGATAAGCCATGACCAGGGCAACCCCGACCAGCAGCAACACAGTCAATCCGGCGGCAACAGACAAACCCATGGCCCAGCTGACAAAAGTGCCCAACACGCGCCATAAATTGTTGGCAGGTGATGTTTTCAGATCGCTTTCGGTGCGATCTTTGGCGGGAGGAGAAGGGGACATGGGCTAAGTCTGGCGCAATGCCAGTTTGTATAAAGAAAGCACATTGTAAAAAAAATGCAAGTGCAGCTTAACTTATCCAAGCTTCAACGGTTTTACAACTCAGGGCATGAACAACTTATTGAGGAAATGCCATGCTCAGTTTGCGAAACCCTCAACGGCAGC
>CAMDJS010000066.1 GCA_945900685.1 Bordetella parapertussis | reverse complement strand
ATGTCTGACCGGGTCGACGAATGGGCCTTGGGCTTTTTGAACGAGTTTGACGGCACGCCACTGCAAAGCGTGGCCAAAGGCGCTTTCGACTTGGGCAAGCTGCAAGACGAAGAAGAGAAAAAAGCCGCCGAGGCCGCTGCCGACAGCATGAAGCCTTTGCTAGCCAAGCTGAAAGAAGCGTTGAAAGACAAAGCCGAGGACGTGCGCATCACCACCCGCTTGGTGGATTCACCGGCGTGTTTGGTGGTGAAAGACCACGGTGTGTCTTTGCAAATGGCGCGCATGTTGAAACAAGCCGGACAAAACGCACCGGAGGCCAAACCGATTTTGGAAATCAACCCCGAACATGCGCTGGTGAAAAAAATCGACAGTGATGCCGGGCAAATTCATTTCCATGACTTGGCGCATATTCTGTTTGACCAAGCGCTGCTGGCTGAAGGCGGTTTGCCAGATGACCCTGCCGCGTATGTGAAGCGGGTGAATGCTTTGTTGGTTTAAGTCTTCACGGCCAATCTGACAAGTAGCTGCTGCCTGCTTCGTCAGATTGCATGGCCTCTATTTGCTCACCCAAGGTATCGCACTGACCGCGCCAATAGTCAGCCGTACCAAACCACGGAAAGTGCATGGGAAATGCCGGGTCGTCTTGCCGCCCGGCTAGCCAGGCGCTGTAATGGATGATGCGCAGGGTTCGCAGCGGTTCTATGCATTGCAATTCACGCCGGTCAAAGCGGCGCACGCTCTCATAACCTTCCAGCACGATTTCCATTTTCTGGCAGCGCTCTGCCGTGTCACCGTGCACCAGCATCCACAGGTCTTGCACCGCAGGGCCCATGCGCGCATCGTCCATGTCGACAAAATGCGGCCCGGGTTCGGGCATGCCTTCAGGTGTCCACAAAATATTACCGGGGTGACAGTCGCCGTGCAAGCGCAACAACTTCAGTTCTGTCGGCATCTGTTGTTTCACCAACGCCAAGGCTTGGTTGCACAAGTCCAGCCACTGCTGCTGCACCTCTGGCGCTATTTGCTGTTGCGACACCAATTGGTCGCGCGGCAGCTCGCCAAAGGTGTGCAGGTTCAATGCAGGCCTGACAGCAAATGCGTGTCGCTCGCCGACCAAATGCATGCGTGCCATCAAGCGGCCTATCCACATCAACACCTCGGGGTCGTCCAACTCGGGCGCACGCCCGCCGCGACGCGGGCTGACGCTGAACCAGAAATGACCGTCCACACCGTCATGCACCACTCGGGCTTCATGCAGGCTCATGCCGTTTAAAAGCAGCGGACCGACCACCGGGATGTCTTCGGCCACCAACTCTGCGGTGAAACTGTGTTCCTCGCGGATTTGCGCTTCGCTCCAACGCGCCGGGCGGTAAAACTTGGCGACCACCGAACTGTCGTCGTCTAAATGCGCCAGGTAGACGCGGTTTTCATACGAGCTGAGTGCACTCAATCGCCCATCCACCGCCAGACCCAAACCGCTTAACGCGTCCAACACCACCGACGGCGTGAGTACCTGGTAGGGATGGGCCATTCACACACCCCAAACAATGGGCTGTTGTTCGTGCTGGCAACGTTTGAGCATGTCAATGATGGGTTTGCAGCGCTGGCGCAAACTGATGCTCTCAAACACCGGAGCAGTTTGCCCTTTTTCTGTAGCTTGTTCTTTGGCGGCTTGCTGCTCAGCCTCTTGCGCTGTGATGGCCGCTTGCAGTGCGGCGATGGCCGCTGGCATATCGGCCGGTTCGATGATGCCTTTGGTATCAACCTGTTTGCCAATGAGTTGTAAAAACTGTTTGCCTTGGGGTTCAAGCAGTATCAGGTCAGCGGCGGCTTTGGATTTGAATTTATAGAGCATGCGCCTATTGTGCGCCCATCAATCTGCCAGGCAATTCAGCAGCATTTCATTGAATGCCTGCGCCTTTTCATACTGCACCCAATGGCCTGCTTGCGGCACCACATGGAATTCTTTTAAGTCACAGTCGCAAAGTAGCGCTTTGATTTTGTGCAGGCTGTCTTGGTAGAGGGCATCATATTCACCCCAGATGCCATACACCGGGCACTGCCACATTTTTTGCAAGGGCAACATCGCGTCACTGCGTGCAATGCGTCTTTTGCGCAAGCGGTCTCGCTGCACATTGTGTTCTTGCATTTCCAATAATTCGTCTGTGATGAGTGCGTCATCAAACAGCATGATGGCGAGCAAGTTATTGCGATGCACTTCATACCGCTGCTGCTGCGTCATGTCTGCGCGAAAGCCCCGCATGTTCGCTATCTGGTTGGACAAGCCCAAGCCCGGAATACCCACCAACACCAAACGCTTGATCCGCGCTGGGTATGCAGCCGCCAAAAATCCTGCGATCAACCCACCGAAAGAAAAACCGACAAGATCCAGCGCTTGGTCTGCAAACAGCAATTGCAAACCTTGCTCTAGGGGATGGTGTAAATCGTCGGCATCTGCCGCGCCTGGTGGTAACTCTGAGTCACCCAAGCCCGGTGTGTCCAGCGCCCACACCGCACGCTGTTGGCTGAGTGCTTCTACATTGCGTACCCAATGGTTCCAACTGCCACTGCCGCCGTGCAACAACACCAATGGCTGGCCTGCGTCCCGGTTCCACACATGCCAGACTTGCACGCCGCTGGGTGTGTGCAATTCAATGCGTTGGGCTTTGGTTTGTACCTGTGTCAGTGTGTGTGCCATGGGGTTTGTGAACGGCTTGTTCCATGCAACGCCCACTGAAAGTGGGCCCTGAATCAATGCAAAACGCCCACTGAAAGTGGGCGTTTTGTATTTGGTTGCGCGAGCAAGATTTGAACTTGCGACCTTTGGGTTATGAGCCCAACGAGCTACCAGGCTGCTCCATCGCGCGTCGTGTTCTTAATTGTAACTGTTATTCGCTTGCAGCGGGTGTGTCTTGCACTTCCGGGCGGTCAACCAACTCGACCAAGGCCATCGGTGCGTTGTCACCCACGCGATAACCCATTTTCAAAATGCGTGTGTAGCCGCCTGGACGTGTTTTGTAACGTGGGCCTAACTCTGCAAACAACTTGACGACGTTGTCGCGATTACGCAAACGGTTAAAGGCCAAACGCTTGTTGGAGAGTGTGGGTTCTTTACCGAGTGTGAGCATTGGCTCGATCACGCGACGCAGTTCTTTGGCTTTGGGCAATGTGGTTTTGATGACTTCGTGTTCGATCAACGAGTTCATCATGTTTTGCAACATGGCCAGTCGGTGAGAGCTGGTGCGGTTGAGTTTGCGAAGTCCGTGTCCGTGACGCATGATTTTTCCTTTATGACGTTGTTTTGCCGGCCGCCGTATCAGGTACGGCCAGGGGAGGCGGTGTGAACACCGCTCTGTTTTGTTTTAAATACGCTTGGCTTCCAAGCCACTGGGTGGCCAACCTTCAAGTTTCATGCCCAATGTCAAACCACGTGAAGCCAACACTTCTTTGATTTCGTTCAAAGATTTGCGGCCCAGGTTTGGCGTCTTAAGCAATTCGTTTTCGGTGCGCTGAATCAAATCGCCGATGTAGAAAATGTTTTCTGCTTTGAGGCAATTCGCAGAGCGAACTGTGAGTTCGAGTTCGTCCACAGGACGCAACAGGATCGGGTCAACCTGCACTGAGCTGCGCGGTGCTGGCGTATCAAATGCAGCCAGTTCGTTACCTTCGAGTTGCGCGAACACGGCCAATTGCTCAACCAAAATTTTGGCTGATGAGCGCACTGCGTCTTCTGCAGTGATGGCACCGTTGGTTTCGATTTCAACCACCAAGCGGTCCAAGTCGGTACGCTGTTCCACGCGGGCGTTTTCAACGCTGTAGCTCACGCGCTTGACCGGTGAGAAAGAAGCGTCGAGCACAATGCGGCCGATGGATTTGTTGACTTCGTCCGCGTGGCAGCGCATAGAACCAGGCACATAACCACGGCCTTTTTCAACTTTCAATTGAATGTCAATTTTGCCGCCGTGCGACAAATTGGCAATCACGTGCTCGGGGTTGATGATCTCCACATCGTGCGGTGTCTGGATGTCAGCAGCGGTGACTTGGCCTTCGCCATCTTTGCGCAAGCTGAGTGTGACTTCGTCACGGTTGTGCAGTTTGAACACCACACCTTTGAGGTTCAACAAAATATTGACCACGTCTTCTTGCACGCCGTCAATGGATGAGTATTCGTGCAAAACACCGGCGATGGTGACATCCGTCACGGCATAACCGACCATGGATGACAACAAAACGCGGCGCAACGCATTACCCAGTGTGTGGCCATAGCCACGTTCAAAAGGCTCGAGTGTTACTTTGGATTTGTTGTGACCGAGTTGTTCGACCTGAATGGCTTTGGGCTTCAGAAGATTTGTTTGCATTCGTTTTTTCCTTCTCAATGCCCCCGGTTCGTTACACCGGTAAGGCTAGATGATGACCCCCACACAACAGCGTGCGGGGCGGCGGATTCAAGAGGCCGTGGAGCCTCGGTTAACGCGAATACAACTCAACGATGAGTGATTCGTTGATGTCAGCCGCAAATTCGTCACGGTCAGGCGCTTTCTTAAAAATGCCTTCAGCTTTGTCTATGTTGACGTCCACCCATGCAGGCATACCGACTTGGGTTGCCAGTTGCAGAGCTTCGATCACGCGACCTTGTTTTTTGGATTTCTCACGCACACTCACCACGTCACCCGCCTTGACCAAGTAGGAAGGAATGTTCACCTGGTGGCCGTTGACGGTGATGGCTTTGTGAGAAACCAGTTGACGCGCTTCAGCGCGGGTGGAGCCAAAGCCCATGCGGTAGACCACATTGTCCAGACGCGATTCAAGCAATGACAACAGGTTGGAACCGGTGTTGCCCTTTTGCTGATCGGCCATGGCGAAATAGCGGCGGAACTGACGCTCCAACACGCCATACATGCGTTTGACTTTTTGTTTTTCGCGCAATTGCAAACCGAAGTCAGACATACGCTGGCCGGAAGTGCGACCGTGTTGTCCGGGCTTGCTGTCGAATTTAGACTTGTCAGCGATAGAGCGGCGTGCGCTCTTCAAAAACAGGTCGGTGCCTTCACGGCGTGAGAGTTTGGCCTTGGGGCCTAAGTAACGTGCCACTTGAACTTCCTTTTTGTCATCTGCCCGTTAATGAAAACGGGGAGCCGTTGCTGCTTGCAACAACGGCGGTGGGCTTGGGTTGAAATCAGATGCGACGGCGCTTTTGCGGACGGCATCCGTTGTGAGGAACCGGCGTCACATCAGAAATGGAGTTGATGCGAATGCCCAAGGCTGCTAACGCGCGAACTGAAGACTCGCGGCCGGGGCCGGGTCCTTTGATCTCGACGTCGAGGTTCTTGATGCCCTGATCCATGGCTGCACGGCCGGCCACTTCGGAAGCCACCTGAGCGGCAAACGGTGTGGACTTGCGTGAGCCCTTGAAACCTTGACCACCTGATGAAGCCCAAGACAAAGCATTGCCCTGGCGATCGGTGATGGTGATGATGGTGTTGTTGAATGAAGCATGCACGTGTGCAATGCCGTCCGCCACATTTTTGCGGACTTTTTTGCGCACGCGTTGTGCGGCTGAGTTGACGGGTGCTTTTGCCATGGAGGTCCCTCTTTATTTCTTCAGCGATTGAGCCGCCTTGCGGGGGCCCTTGCGGGTACGTGCATTGGTACGGGTACGCTGACCACGCATGGGCAGACCGCGACGGTGACGGAAACCGCGGTAGCAACCTATGTCCATCAAACGCTTGATGTTCATGGTGGTTTCGCGGCGCAAGTCACCTTCAATGGTGAAGTGTGCGATTTGGTCGCGGATTTTTTCCAGATCAGAGTCTGTCAAATCTTTGATTTTTTTCGCATAGTCGATACCGCATGCTTCGCAGATTTTGCGAGCGCGAGTGCGACCGATGCCGAAGATCGATGTCAAACCGATTTCGGTGTGCTTATGGGGCGGAATATTGATACCAGCGATACGTGCCATGAGTAACCTCTTGAATGCGTTGTTCGATCAGCCTTGACGCTGTTTGTGACGCGGGTCGGTGCAGATAACCCGCACCACGCCCTTGCGGCGGATGATCTTGCAGTTGCGGCAAATTGTTTTGACCGAAGCCGAAACTTTCATTTCATTCTCCTAAAAACCCGGAACACGCACCCTGCGCATTCCAACAAACTCTTTCGCTCAACGCCTCACTTGGCGCGGAACACAATTCTTGCCCTGGTTAAATCGTAGGGCGTCATTTCCACTGTCACTTTGTCTCCCGGCAGGATGCGGATGTAGTGCATTCGCATCTTGCCGGAAATATGTCCGAGCACCACGTGTCCATTTTCCAGTTTGACCCGGAAAGTTGCGTTGGGGAGGTTTTCAACAACCTCGCCTTGCATCTGGATGACGTCGTCCTTGGCCATGCGCCCAATCAACCACCTGGAGCCATCTTGAAGTTGGCCTTTTTAAGCAGAGATTCGTACTGCTGACTCATGAGGTAGTTTTGCACTTGGGCCATGAAGTCCATGGTGACCACCACAATAATCAGCAATGAAGTGCCGCCGAAATAGAACGGCACGTTGTACTTGAGGATCAAAAACTCGGGAACCAGACACACAAACGTGATGTAGATGGCACCGGCCAAAGTCAGGCGCAACAAAATTTTGTCAACGAACTTGGCAGTCTGGTCGCCCGGACGGATACCCGGGATGAAGCCGCCGCTTTTCTTGAGGTTGTCTGCTGTTTCACGGCTGTTGAACACCAAGGCGGTATAGAAAAAGCAGAAAAAGATGATGGCCACGGCGTACAACATGACGTACAAAGGCTGACCGGGCGACAGGGCCGCAGAAATATCTTTGAGCCAGTTGAGGCTAGAGCCTGCGCTAAACCAACTGACGATGGTAGAGGGCAACAAAATGATGGAAGACGCAAAAATCGGCGGGATGACGCCCGACATATTGAGCTTTAGAGGCAAATGCGATGACTGACCGCCATACACCTTGTTACCCACTTGGCGTCTTGCATAGTTAACCAGAATTTTTCGCTGACCGCGCTCGACGAACACCACGAAATAGGTGATGGCACCAACCAGCAAGACGATCAAGATCGCAATGATGGGGCCCATAGCGCCTGTGCGAACCAACTCGAGCATGCCACCAATGGACTGAGGCAGGCCTGCTGCAATGCCAGCAAAAATGATGATGGAAATGCCGTTACCTAAACCGCGCTCGGTGATTTGTTCGCCCAGCCACATCAAAAACATGGTGCCAGCAGTGAGAGACACCATGGCAGTGACACGAAAACCGATGCCAGGTGCATTGACCAGTCCAGCAGATGATTCCAACGCCATGGCGATGCCAAGTGATTGAAAGATGGCGAGACCTAACGTGCCGTAACGTGTGTATTGCGTGATCTTGCGGCGTCCGGCTTCGCCTTCTTTTTTGAGGGCTTCCATGCTGGGCACGACATAGGACATCAACTGCATGATGATGGATGCAGAGATGTAGGGCATGATGCCGAGCGCAAAAATACTGAAGCGCGACAAGGCGCCGCCCGAGAACATGTTGAACAAGCTGAGGATGCCGCCTTGCTGGTCTTTGAACAATTGCTGTAATTGGGTTGGGTCTATGCCGGGCACAGGAATGTGCGTGCCAAGGCGATAAACCACCAGCGCGAGCAGCAAAAAGACGAGCCGGCGACGCAAGTCTCCGTACTTGTCTGTTTTAACTGTGCTTGAACCGGTTGCCAATTGCTTCTTCCTTGTTGCTTTAAGCGATCGTGCCGCCAGCGGCTTCAATGGCCGACTTGGCTGCTGCTGTGGCACCGATGCCGTTCAATTTGACTGCGCGGGAAATCTCGCCAGTCTTGATAACCTTGACCACTTTGGCCATTTGGCTGATGAGGCCTGCGGTTTTCAACGTCAGCATGTCAATGTCGGTGGCTTCCAAGATTTGCAAAGAGGCCAAAGTGACTTCTTCGTTGTAACGCAAGGTGCGTGACTTGAAGCCGCGCTTGGGCAAGCGACGCTGCAAAGGCATTTGACCGCCTTCAAAACCTACCTTGTGGTAGCCGCCTGAACGGGACTTTTGACCTTTGTGACCGCGACCGGCGGTTTTACCCAGACCGGAGCCGATACCGCGGCCGACACGGCGGCGGTTTTTGCGAGAGCCGTCTGCGGGCTTGATTTCATTGAGTTGCATGGCTGTGGCCCTTAAAGAACTTTGACCAGGTAGCTGATCTTGTTGATCATGCCGCGCACTGCAGGTGTGTCCTGCAATTCGCTGGTGCTGCCGATTTTGCGCAAGCCCAAACCGCGCACGGTGGCACGGTGAGACTCTTTGGTGCCGATGGGGCTGCGCACCAATTGCACTTTGACGGTTGAAGTAGATGTGGTCATGTCGCTGCTTCCGGATTAGACGAAGAGATCTTCGACGCTCTTGCCACGTTTGGCCGCCACTTCGGAGGCTGTGGTGGATTTGATCAATGCATCCAACGTGGCGCGAACCATGTTGTACGGGTTGGATGAACCATGACTTTTGGCCACGATGTCTGTGATGCCCATGACTTCGAACACCGCGCGCATAGGACCACCTGCAATGATGCCGGTACCCTTAGGGGCTGGCGCCATTTGCACATTGGCAGCACCGTGGTGACCGGTCACGTTGTGGTGGATGGTGCCGTTTTTCAATGACACTTTGTGCATGTTGCGGCGGGCCTCTTCCATGGCTTTTTGCACCGCAGCAGGCACTTCTTTGGATTTGCCTTTGCCCATGCCGACGCGACCGTCGCCATCGCCGACCACTGTGAGCGCAGCGAAGCCGAGAATTCGACCGCCCTTGACCACTTTGGTGACGCGATTGACCGCGATCATTTTTTCCTTCAGACCGTCGTCACGACTGTCGTCTTGCACTTTTGCTTGAACTTTTGCCATGTTGTGTATCCGTGTCTGTTAAAACTGAAGGCCGGCTGCGCGCGCGGCATCTGCCAATGTTTTGACGCGACCGTGGTAGGCGAAGCCTGAACGGTCGAAAGCGACTTTTTCTACACCTGCCGCTTTTGCTTTTTCAGCAATGCGCGTGCCGATGATTTGAGCTGCATGGGTGTTGCCACCTTTGCCGACAGCGCCCAAGCTCTTGCGTACATCGGCTTCGGCTGTGGAAGCAGAGGCAATCACCTTTGTGCCGTCGCCGGAAATGACGCTGGCATAGATATGCAAATTGGTGCGGTTGACCATCAAACGCGCCACGCCTTGTGTGGCGATACGGATGCGGGTTTGACGCGAACGGCGCAGACGCTGCTGTTTTTTGCTTAGCATGTTGCAGCTCCTTATTTCTTCTTGGTCTCTTTGATCGTGATCTTTTCGTCCGAATAACGGATACCTTTGCCTTTGTAAGGCTCAGGTGGACGAACAGCGCGAATTTCAGCAGCGATTTGACCCACACGTTGGCGGTCAGCGCCTTTGATGATGACCTCGGTAGGTGTCGGTGTTTCGACCTTGATACCGGAGGGCATATCGATGTTGACAGGGTGCGAGTAGCCGACAGCCAGGTTCAATTTGGCGCCTTGTGCGGCCGCTTTGTAACCCACGCCGACCAGGCTGAGTTTTTTCTCAAAGCCTTTGGTCACACCGACCACCATGTTGTTGACCAACTGGCGCAAAGTACCGCTCATGGCGTTAGCTTCACGGCTTTCGTTGGCTGGCTCGAAGGTGATTGCGTCGGCTTGGCGCACGACTTTGACCAACGCATTGTTGGCGATAGAGAGTTGACCACCAGCGCCTTTGACGCTGATGTGCTGTTCGTTCATGGTCACGTCCACTCCTGCGGGGACGGTGACGGGCATTTTGGCAACGCGGGACATCTGTGTTTCTCCCTTAAGCCACGTAGCAAAGAACTTCGCCGCCCACGCCAGTGGCGCGTGCTTTGCGATCGGTCATGACACCCTTGGGGGTGGTGACAATCGCCACACCCAGACCGTTCATGACTTGCGGAATGGCGTTGTGTCCCTTGTAGACACGCAAACCAGGACGTGACACGCGCTCAATGCGCTCTATCACGGGACGGCCTGCGTAGTACTTGAGGGAAATTTCCAACTCGGATTTGCCGTCGTCGGTTTTGACGCGAAAGCCATCGATATAGCCCTCTTCCTTCAAGACCTGGACGATGGCAATTTTGACCTTGGACGATGGCACCGACACAGTCGGCTTGGCCACCATCTGCGCGTTACGAATACGCGTCAAAAGGTCGGCAATGGGATCACTCATGCTCATATTGAATTTCTCCTGCCTGCTTACCAGCTGGCTTTGGTGATGCCGGGAATATTGCCTGCGAAGGCCATTTCACGGATCTTGGCGCGACCCAAACCAAATTGACGGAAGGTGCCACGAGGGCGACCGGTGATAGCGCAACGGTTGCGCTGACGTGTGGGGTTCGCGTTGCGGGGCAACTTTTGCAATTCCAGACGGGCAGCGGCACGCTCTTCATCGGTGCGCTTGAAGTCGGTAGAAATCGCTTTCAGTTCCGCGTGTTTTTTCGCGTACTTGGCGACCAGTTTGTCACGCTTGAGCTCGCGCTCGATCAAAGCTACTTTAGCCACAGGGCACCTCAGTTCTTGAACGGGAAACGGAAAGCGGCGAGCAGTGCTTTGCACTCATCGTCG
>CAMDJS010000065.1 GCA_945900685.1 Bordetella parapertussis | reverse complement strand
AATCTCATCATTTTCGTGCTGGCGATTTACGTCGGCTACCACGTAGTCTGGAATGTCACGCCTGCTTTGCACACGCCGCTGATGGCGGTGACCAACGCGATTTCGGCCATCATCATCGTCGGCGCCATGCTGGCGGCAGCGCTTACCGTAACGCCGCTGGGTAAAACCATGGGCGTGTTGGCGGTAGCGCTAGCCGCAGTCAACGTCTTCGGCGGCTTTCTGGTGACACGGCGTATGCTGGAAATGTTCAAGAAAAAAGCCCCCAAGGCAGGAGCTGACAAATGAGCATGAACCTCGTTGTACTTCTGTATTTGGTCGCCAGTATTTTCTTTATCCAGGCGCTCAAAGGTTTGTCGCACCCGACCACATCGATCCGCGGCAATTTGTTTGGTATGAGCGGCATGGCCATTGCGGTGGTCACCACAGCCGCTTTGATTTTTGAGCAAGCCAAGCTTTTTGGTCAGGTTGATCCTGTGCAAGGCATGGGCTGGGTTCTGCTGGGCTTGGTGATCGGCGGCGGCGCTGGCGCCATCATGGCGCAACGGGTAGAGATGACGAAAATGCCCGAACTCGTCGCCTTCATGCACAGCATGATCGGTTTGGCGGCGGTGTTCATCGCGATTGCAGCGGTGGTCGAACCTGCGGCTTTCGGCATAGTGGCGCAGGGCTTGGGTACCTTGGACATTCCCAACGGCAATCGCTTAGAGTTGTTCCTGGGTGCCGCGATTGGTGCCATCACTTTCAGCGGTTCGGTCATCGCTTTCGGCAAGTTGTCGGGCAAGTACAAATTCCGTTTGTTCCAAGGCGCACCGGTGGTGTTTGCCGGTCAGCACATGCTGAATCTGTTGATGGGCATTGCCACTGTGGGCTTGGGCGTGTACTTCATGTTCACTGGCAACTGGGACGCATTCCTCATCATGCTGGCTCTCTCGTTTGTGCTGGGCGTACTCATCATCATCCCGATCGGCGGCGCGGACATGCCGGTGGTGGTGTCCATGCTCAACAGTTACTCGGGCTGGGCGGCGGCTGGCATTGGTTTTTCGCTGAACAACAGCATGCTTATCATTGCCGGCTCATTGGTCGGCTCGTCGGGCGCCATCTTGTCTTACATCATGTGCAAGGCGATGAACCGCTCGTTCTTTAACGTGATTTTGGGTGGCTTTGGCGGCGAGGCAGGCACAGCAGTGGCTGGCAGCACCGAGCAGCGTCCGGTGAAAAGCGGCAGCGCGGATGACGCGGCCTTTATTTTGGGTAACGCCGAAACCGTGGTCATCGTGCCCGGTTACGGTTTGGCTGTCGCCCGTGCACAGCATGCAGTGAAAGAGTTGGCCGAAAAACTGACGCACAAAGGCATCACGGTGAAGTACGCCATACACCCGGTGGCCGGGCGCATGCCGGGCCACATGAACGTATTGCTGGCCGAGGCCGAAGTGCCTTACGACCAAGTGTTCGAGATGGAAGATATCAACGGCGAATTTGGTCAGGTGGATGTGGCCATCATTTTGGGCGCCAATGACGTGGTCAATCCGGCGGCGATGATCAAGGGCAGCCCGATTTACGGCATGCCGATCCTAGAGGCCTACAAAGCCAAAACAGTCATCGTCAATAAGCGCTCCATGGCCGCAGGCTATGCTGGACTGGACAACGAATTGTTCTACATGGACAAAACCATGATGGTGTTCGGCGACGCCAAAAAAGTGGTTGAGGACATGGTCAAGGCTGTTGAGTAACCCTCTTGGGTTGATGAGGATGCGCCCATGAAGCCGATCGCTATCGTGGGTGCCATGCAGCAGGAATTGGCGGGTCTGAAACAGGTCTTGCAAAATCCGCACACCGTCAAATTGGGTTCGCGTCAAGTGACATCTGGGACTTGGCACGGGCAGCCTGTGGTGCTGGCGCTCTCACACATTGGCAAAGTGGCGGCAGCCACAACGGCGACGGCATTGATAGAGCGGTTTGATGTGACAGCGCTGGTCTTCACCGGTGTGGCGGGTGGTTTGGGTCCAGGCGTGAATGTGGGTGACATGGTGGTGGCCACAGAATTTTTACAACACGACATGGACGCCTCACCTTTGTTTCCCATCTATGAAGTGCCTATGTACGGACGCGCCCATTTCCCCACTGATGTACGCTTGACCCAAAGTTTGCAAGCGGCGGCGCAAGACATTTTGAAAAACCCCGCCCAATGGATAGACATGGAGGTGATGCGCGAATTGCATGTGCATGCGCCCAAAGTCCATGCGGGCATGGTGGTGAGCGGCGACCGGTTTGTCTCCACCACCGTCGAGAGCCAGAACTTGCAACAGCGCCAACCCAAAGCATTGGCGGTTGAGATGGAGGGCGCCGCTGTGGCACAGGTCTGTCTGGATTACGGTGTGCCTTTTGCTGCAGTGCGTACCATTTCAGACCGAGCCGATGACTCGGCCACCATCGATTTTTCACGTTTCATTCATGAGGTGGCCAGCCGCTACACCTTGGCATTGCTGTGCACTTGGTTATCCAAGCGCGCCAGCGGTTAACGCAACCAACCGCGCTTGTAGCAATACCACATTGGTAAAACGGCGCTCAAGAGCATGACGCTGACCACATAGGGATAAGCGTAACTGTCAAGAATGGCAAATTCAGGGAATTGCAGGTTCATGCCGTAAATGCTGGCCACCAAAGTCGGGGGCAGCATGGCCACACTGGCGACCGAGAAAATTTTGATCACTTTGTTTTGACTGATGTTGATGAAGCCGACCGTCGCATCCATCAAGAAGTTGATCTTGTCAAACAAAAATGCGGTGTGGCTGTCGAGTGAATCGATGTCTCTCAAAATCTGACGTGCATCATCGAACTGCTCGGCATTGAGCATGCGCAGTCGCATGGTGAAACTGAGTGCGCGGCGGGTATCCATCATGTTGCGGCGGATGCGACCGTTCAAGTCTTCTTGTCTGGCAATTTCGGCCAGCACTTCCCCGGCGAGCCCGTCAGTGACTTCGCCGGACAACACCATTTTGCTGACCTTTTCCAACTCATCGTAAATGCCTTCAAGCGTGTCGGCCGAGTATTCCGCATCGACGGAGAACAACTCGAGCAGCACATCCTTGGCGTCTTCGATCAGTCCTGGTGCACGCCGCGCACGCAGTCGCAGCAAACGAAACACAGGCAAGTCTTCTTCGTGCACGGAGAACAACACACCGTGACTTTTCAATGCAGCATTGTGTTGATTCAATATGAAAGCGACCCGCACGGCTCGCGGCTCTTCGATATCGGCGATCAAAAAGTCTGAACGAATGTGCAGCTCGCCGTTGTCCTCTTCATAAAAACGTGCGGATTCCTCGATGTCTTCATCCATCGCATCATCGGGCACTTGCACATCAAAGTGCTGGCTAATCCAGCGTTTTTCTTCAGGCGTCGGTGACTCTAAATCCACCCAAATAGGTTGAAAGCGAGTGAGCTCTTCGAGAGAAGAAATCTCTTCTTGAAACAGGCGGCCATTGGCCAGCGAAAAAATATTGAGCATGGCAATTCTCAGTGCGTGATTGGGCGGATGAAAAGGTGAGGTACGCTTTCGATTCCGTCCGGCCTGTTGCCATTGAACCGAAAGCTACCAACTAGGGTAGGTTTCCAAGGAGGTTGCTCCATTGCATGTGATTAGACAATTATGGCATCTACATGTGACAAATATGAGCGGCTGTTAAAGTCTGCGGTTTATCGGGTGAACTTGAATGCACACTGAACTGACGCCCAGACGCGAGCTGGCACTCTTGTTGACCTTGGCCGGCATTCAATTCACCCACGTGGTCGATTTCATGATCATGATGCCGTTGGGCCCGCAACTGACGGAGCTGTTCAGCATCACTGATACGCAATTCGGTTTGCTGGTGTCTGCCTACACTTTTGCCGCAGGTATTGCAGGACTGTTGGCCGCCTCTTTTGTCGATCGATTCGAGCGCAAGCGACTGTTGCTGGTGTTGTATTTTTTGTTTGCCTTGACCACATTGGGCTGTGCCTTGGCACCGACCTACGGCATGTTGATGCTCGCGCGGATTGCGGCCGGCACTTTCGGCGGCATTTTGTCCGCCATGACCCAAACCGTGATTGGCGATGTGATTCCGTTTGAGCGCCGGGGCCGGGCAACCGGGTTGGTGATGACCTCGTTTTCTTTGGCGACCGTGATCGGTGTGCCCAGCGGTTTGTTTTTGGCCAACCATGCCGGTTGGCACAGCAGTTTCATTGCCATCGCAGTGGCTTGCGCCGTCGTCGGCTTGCTCGCCATGGTCAGCTTGCCACGGCTTGACAAACATGTGGCGCAAGCCCGTGGCCAGGATATCTTGTTCGCCATTCGCGGCGTGTGGGCAGACCAAAACCACCGGCGCGCCTTGGCCATGTCTTCCGCCATGATGTTCGCAGCATTCACAGTGGTGCCCTACATCACGATTTACATGCAAAGCAACAAGATATTGTTGCCCACAGAAATTCCTTTCATTTATTTGAGCGGCGGTGTCGTCACGCTGTTGACCGCGCGTTGGATTGGGGTGCTGACCGACCGGGTGGGCAAGCGCAAGCTGTTTCAGCGCATGTTGCTGTTGTCCATGGTGCCCATGACCGTCACCACGTTGATGCAACCCTCGCCGCTGCCGGTTGTGCTGTTTGTATCGGCAAGTTTGTTTTTCTTTATGAATGCCCGCATGATCCCCGGCATGGCTTTGCTGACCTCGGCGGCACAGCCGCAATTTCGCGGCGCATTCATGTCATTGAACGGCGCGGTGCAGTCCATGTCTATCGGCATGGCCACTTGGATAGGGGGGCTGCTGATTCAGCGCAATGCGCAGGGTGAGGTCACCCATTACTGGCTGTGTGCATTGGCAGGGGTGGCGGCCTCTTTGCTAGCCTTTATGCTGGCTCAACGGGTCAAGATGCACACCTCTGAACCCGGCCATGTGCCCAGCTGATTGACGGCAGGCGCTCACATCTCCCTGATCTTGACCTCGGATTGACCAAGGGGTTTGCTTTTTTTTCCAACCCGGTGCATAGTGGAGTTGACCTGTCACCGTTCAGGCATGTTGCCTGGGCGATTGAGCACAGGTTTTCGTCTGGAGGGTTGCTATGAATTTAACGATCAGCGGTCATCACCTTGAAGTCACGCCAGCTTTGCGTGGCTATGTCACCCAGAAACTAGACCGCATCTTGCGGCACTTTGACCAAGTGGTCGATGTGCGCGTCCTGTTATCGGTAGAAAAGAAAAAAGAAAAAGAAGAGCGCCAGCGAGCCGAATGCAATATCCATGTCAAGGGCAACGATTTGTTTGCTGAAAGCGCGAGCCAAGACTTGTACGCCGCTGTGGACGACCTGGTCGATAAACTCGATCGTCAAGTGGTGCGGCACAAAGACCGCATCCAAGACCACCAACATCCCAGTACCAAACGGGATTTGTTGAACTGAGCCCAGCCACGACTCGCAAAAACCGCCTGCACACAGGCGGTTTTTTCATTTCAACCCCATTTTTTAAAATAAAAGTAATAAATATTTACCCTAGCTTGACATTGAATCTAGGTGCATAATCAGCCCCCAATCATGAACAGACTTGCAGCCATTTTACCCCCTGCCCAAGCACTTGTGCAGGTGGATGTCACCAGTAAAAAACGCGCTTTCGAGGAAGCCGGTTTGCTGTTTGAAAACCTGCACGGGCTTAATCGCGCCATGGTCGCCGACAGCTTGTTCGCGCGCGAGCGGCTGGGCTCGACCGGCTTGGGTTACGGCGTGGCTATTCCGCATGGCCGTATCAAGGGCATGAAAACACCGCTTGCTGCGGTGTTTTTGCTGGCAGACGCGATCGGGTTTGATGCGCCGGATGAAAAGCCCGTGTCGCTGATGATCTTCCTGCTGGTGCCAGAGGCGTCTACCCAAAAACACCTCGAAATCTTGTCTGAAATTGCTGAAATGCTCAGCGACAGCGGTTTGCGTGACCAGTTAAAGCAAAGCAGCGATGCGGGTGAACTCCACCAACTGATCACAAATTGGCGATCCGTGCAAACTGTTTAAAGTGCATTCACTTTGAAACCCACCGCCGTCAGCGCAGACGCACTGTTTGAAGACTTTCGCCAGAAGTTGGATTGGCAATGGGTGGCTAGCAAAGACGCCACCGAGCGGCATTTTGATGAAGTCGCGGTGCGCATGGCGCGCTCGGGCGCCGATCTGGTGGGTTACCTCAATTACATACATCCCTACCGCTTGCAGGTACTCGGTGAGCGGGAAATGAATTACCTCAGTCATGAAGACCCGCAGGTGTGTGAGCGGCGTGTGTCGCGCATCTTGACCTTGGTGCCGCCTGTGCTGGTTGTTGCTGACGGACAAACACCCACAGCAGCCATGCTCACTTTGTGCGAGGAAGCGCAAATCCCCATGTTTGTGACGACCGAGTCCGCCGCCTTTGTCATCGATTTGCTGCGCGCCTATTTGTCAAAGCATTTTGCCGACCGCACCACATTGCACGGTGTGTTCATGGATATTCTCGGCATGGGCGTGATGATCACCGGCGAGTCAGGACTGGGTAAAAGTGAGCTCGGGTTGGAATTGATTTCACGCGGTCACGGCCTGGTCGCTGATGACGCGGTGGATTTGTACCGCATCAACCAGACCACGCTTGAGGGTCGCTGCCCGGCCTTGTTGCAAAACCTGCTTGAGGTTCGCGGTATTGGTTTGCTCGACATTCAAGCTATTTTTGGCGAAACAGCGGTGCGCCGCAAAATGCGCTTGAAGCTGATCGTGCATCTGGTGCGCAAAGAAACCTTGGAGCGGGATTACGACCGTCTGCCGCACGAACCGCTGACCGCAGATGTGCTGGGTATTGCGGTTCGCAAGGTGGTGATAGAGGTGGTCGCCGGTCGAAATATAGCCGTGCTGGTGGAAGCGGCCGTCAGAAACACCATCTTGCAGATGCGCGGAATTGACACCTACGAAAAGTTTGTCGGTCGGCACCGCGAGGCCATGCAGTCCAACCAAACAGATTGATCAGACGGTTTTGTGCGGACAAGGGCTGCGCTTGCAGTGCGCATACAGACTTAAAGCGTGGTCGGCTATTTCAAAGCCCTTGGCTTGGGCGATGTCGTGCTGGCGCTTTTCAATCTCGGCATCAAAAAATTCTTCCACCCGTCCGCAGTCTAGGCACACCAGGTGGTCATGGTGTTGACCTTCATTGAGTTCATAAACCGCTTTGCCGCTTTCAAACTGACTGCGGCTGAGCAAACCGGCTTGTTCAAACTGCATCAGTACTCGGTAGATGGTGGCCAGTCCGATATCGGCGCGCTCGTCGAGCACGAGACGGTAAACATCCTCGGCGCTCATGTGCCGCTGTCCGCTTTTTTGAAACAGTTCAAGAATCGTGATGCGCGGCAGCGTGGCTTTTAAACCGGTATTTTTCAAATCGCCTTTGGACTGCATAGGACCTTTCACAACCAAGGGGAGAGAGTCACCACCCGTCGTTACAATGCAATCATCATAGCCTGCTTATTCCCTCATATGACTCCCTCGCAACCCCTGATGGCGCGCAGCTGCGGTCTGATTCTGCTGTTGTCTTTGCTGACAGCTTGTGCCATTGTGGATGATCCCGTGGCTCGCGCCATACGCAAAGTCACACCCTACCGTATTGAAGTGGTGCAAGGCAATTTTGTGTCTAAAGAACAAGTGCAGGCTTTGCGCTCGGGTATGAACCGAAATCAGGTCAAAGACATTTTGGGTACCCCTTTGATCGCCAGTGTGTTTCATGCGGACCGTTGGGACTATGCGTTCACCATCCGCCGCAAAGGCACCCCACCGCAGCAACGCAAATTGTCTGTGTTCTTTCAAAATGATGTCTTCATCAAAGTAGAGTCGGAAGAGTTGCCCAGTGAAGCTGAATTTGCCGAGCGCATTTCTGTGCCGGAAGAACGCCAACCCCCGCCGCGCTTGCAAGCCACGCCGCAAGAGCTAGAAAAATTCCGCCAATCTTCACCGCCGTCGACACCGATCGAGCCGGTCGTGGAGAACAACACCCAGCGCAAAAAGTACCCGCCGCTGGAATCTCCCGCCCGATAAAGCCACCGCCATGACCACTTCCTCTGACAGCGCCCATCGCCGAATCGCCATTGCTGGTGCCACTGGTCGAATGGGACGCATGTTGATTGAGGCGGTCACGAAGGCCGAGGACACCAGACTCAGTGGTGCATTGGACATTCCGGGCAACCCGCAGCTTGGTGTCGATGCTGCTGCTTTTCTGGGTCAACCGGCCGGTGTGTTGATTACTTCCGATATGCAAGCCGGACTCCAGCATGCGCAAGTCTTGATCGATTTCACCCGGCCTGAAGGCAGCATGCAACATTTGGCCGTGTGTCGCCAACTCGGCGTGCAAATGGTCATTGGTACCACCGGATTTTCTGACGCGCAAAAAGCCGAGATCAAAGCAGCCAGCCGCGACATAGGCATTGTCATGGCGCCCAATATGAGCGTGGGCGTGAATGTCACGCTCAAGTTGCTTCAAATGGCAGCCAAAGCGCTGAGTGAAGGCTATGACATTGAAATTATTGAAGCACACCACAAACACAAAGTCGATGCGCCCTCTGGCACTGCATTGAAAATGGGCGAAGTCATTGCGGATGCACAAGGGCGTGAATTGAAAGATTGCGCCGTTTACGAGCGTTACGGCCACACCGGTGAACGTGTTGCTGGCAGCATTGGTTTTTCCACCATTCGCGGCGGAGATATTGTGGGCGACCACACGGTGATGTTTGCCACCGAAGGCGAGCGCATAGAAATCACGCACAAATCCGCCAGCCGCAGCACCTATGCGCAAGGCAGTTTGCGCGCGGTGCGTTTTCTCGCCCAACAGCGCAATGGTTTGTTCGATATGTTTGATGTCCTCGGCTTGAACCCCTCAGGACACAGCGCATGAACTTGACAGCCATTTTGGCGCAGTCCGATGGTGTGAGTCTCGCGGTCACTTTTCTGCTGCTCGCCATGTCGGTCGGCAGTTGGGTGGTCATACTTTATAAAAGCTGGCTGCTGCATTCCTCTGCCAAGGACTTGGCTGATTGCAAAGCCTTGTTTTGGCAGGCTACAGATTGGAGCCAAGCGCAAACCCATTGGCAACAGGCTGACCGGTATGCCCTGTTCTTGCCTTTGTTGCAAGCGATCAGCCATGCGCCAAACAACGGATTGTCGTCTCTGGCAGGTCTTGAAGACCAGTTGACCCGGCATTTGCGTGAAGCATTGCAAACTGTTCGTGCGCGTTTGCAATGGGGGCAAGACATGTTGGCCACTATCGGCTCTACAGCGCCATTCGTTGGTTTACTGGGCACGGTCTGGGGCATTTTTCATGCGCTCACCAACCTCGCGGTTGCCGGTCAATACACCTTAGACAAAGTCGCGCAACCCGTCGGGGAAGCCTTGGTCATGACAGCAGCCGGTTTGGCTGTGGCCATTCCTGCGGTCATGGCTTACAACCTGATGGGGCGGCGCCTGGCCCGCATGGATGCCGAACTCGAAGGCTTGGCCTATGACTTGCGCGCCTTGGCGCCCGGTCTGGCTGAGCGCCAAGATTGAGCGGCAGCCATGGCTTTCGGCGAATTTGAAAAACGCAACACGCACACGCCCATGGGGGACATCAACGTCACGCCCTTGGTGGATGTGATGCTGGTCTTGTTGGTGATTTTCATCATCGCCGCGCCCTTGATGACCGGTGCATTGCACATGGATTTACCGCAGGCCGATGTCGCAACCTCGCCCGTCAACCCGGCGCAGATTGAAGTGGCGTTGGACAGTGCCGGGCAACTCACTGTCGATGCGCAAGCCTTGCCGGTGGAACAATTGGCAGCCGCGCTCAGCTTGCGCGCCCAAGCGGCGCAAGCCAGCGAAGTGCAGTTGAAGGTCGACAAATCCGTGCCCTACGGGAAAGTGGCCGAAGTGATGGCGGAAATACAAAAATCCGAGTTGCGCAGCGTGTCGCTGGCGGTGCGGTCGGCTGCGCCTAAAATCCCACTTAACTCCCCGCCTGCGCGCAACTGAGCGCGCACGGGGTTTCTTATTGAGCCCCATGCAACAGAATTTATCTCACACCGACAGCGCCAGCAGCGGCGATTACCAAGCTTCGAGCTTAGAAAAGGCCGTGCAAGCCGCTTGGATTCAATCAGACGCCTACCGCGTCACCGAAGACAAGTCGCGCCCCAAGTACTACGCCTGCTCTATGCTGCCTTACCCCAGCGGCAAATTGCACATGGGCCATGTGCGCAACTACACCATCAACGACATGCTCACCCGCCATTTGCGCATGAAGGGCTACAACGTGCTCATGCCCATGGGTTGGGACGCGTTCGGTTTACCGGCTGAAAACGCAGCGCTCAAAAACGGCGTGCCACCGGCCAAGTGGACTTACGAGAACATCGCCTACATGAAGCTGCAAATGCAGGCCATGGGGCTGGCCATCGACTGGTCGCGCGAAGTCGCCACCTGCGACGCGAGCTATTACAAATGGAACCAGTGGCTGTTTTTGAAGATGCTCGATATTGGCATTGCCTACCGCAAGACGCAAGTGGTGAACTGGGACCCGGTGGATCAAACCGTGCTGGCCAACGAGCAGGTGATTGACGGCAAAGGCTGGCGCAC
>CAMDJS010000064.1 GCA_945900685.1 Bordetella parapertussis | reverse complement strand
TATGACGAGCAAGGCATCGTCTGGTTCACCAATTACGACAGCCGCAAAGGCCGCGAACTGGCGGGCAATCCATTCGCAGCGCTGCAATTTCACTGGGTCGAATTAGAGCGCGTGGTGCGTATCGAAGGCCGGGTTGAAAAAATCAGTGACAAGGAAAGCGACACCTATTACTACTCGCGTCCGCTGGCCTCACGCATAGGCGCTTGGGCCAGCCCGCAAAGCCAGACCATTGCTTCGCGCGAATGGCTGCAAGATGAATTAAAAAACTATGCGGACAAATTTCAACAAGAACCACCGCGCCCACCACACTGGGGCGGTTACCGCTTGGTGCCTGACACTTGGGAGTTTTGGCAAGGCGGCGGTGCACGTTTGCATGACCGCTTGCAATACAGCTTAACCAACGGTCAGTGGCTGATGCAGCGACTCGCCCCTTAACAAGCGTTCAGGGCTTGAGCCATTCGCTGTAGTGCTGGCCGAGTTTGCGTACCTTGGGTGCCACCACAAACGTGCAATAACCCTGGTCCGGGTTGTTGACAAAATAATTTTGGTGGTAAGCCTCAGCTGACGCGTAGTGCTCAAGGGGTAACACCTCGGTGACGATGTGCTTATCGAAATGACCCATGCTGGTGGCTTCAGCGATGAACTGCATGGCCGTCACTTGGTCGGCCTTGTCGGTGTAATAGATGCCGCTGCGGTATTGCGTGCCGGTGTCGTTACCCTGGCGGTTCAAGCTGGTGGGGTCATGGATGTCAAAAAAGATTTCCAGCAGTTGGCGCAAAGAAATGACGTCCCGGTCATAACTGATCTGCACCACTTCATTGAAACCGGTGTCGCCGCGACAAACTTGCTCGTAACTGGGTCGCCCGGGCTTTAAGCCGTTGCAATAGCCGGACTCGACGCTGACCACGCCTTTCACGCGCTGGAAGACCGCCTCGGTACACCAGAAACAGCCGCCGCCTAGAGTGATGATGGAATGTGACATTTTTCGATCATAGCCAGAAAGCTAACCCGTGCGCCTGATAGTTCAGAATACACCTCACCAAACAAATAATTTCATCGAATGATTGACTATGACTCTAGGCGTTTTAAAACCACTACTTACTTTGTTATTTTTACCTCCTGTGGGCCCAATGCTGTTGCTATTGGTTGCCTGCTTGATAGCCAATAAGTACCGACGTTTGGCATGGCGTATGGTGGTTGTGAGCTGTTTATCTTTATGGTTATTGGGTTCTCAGGCCGCTGCTTATGGCCTAAGCCGTTTACTTTTAAAAACCTATGACCCTGTTAACGCAGCCGCAATCGAAAAGGCTCAAGCGATTGTGGTGCTAGGTGGCGGTATAGATTTGTATGCCCCAGAGTACGGTGAAGCTGTTTTAAATAACGCTGCACACGCAAGACTGCGCTATGGTGCACATCTCAAACGCAGCACCCATTTACCCATGATGTTTGCCGGCGGCAAAGGTTGGTCAGCCGGACCCATGCAATTGCAATCCGAGGCAGAGGTGGCGGCACAAACCGCTTCGCGTGATTTAAATGTGACCATCGATTGGCTGGATTCTGAGTCAAAAGACACACGCCAAAGCGCGGAATATGCCTACCAAATATTGGCACCTGAGGGCAAAAAGAGCATATTGCTTGTCACCAATGACTGGCATATGCAGCGCAGTGTCCGCAACTTCGAAGCCGCAGGCTTCACTGTTATTCCTGCGCCAATGGGTTTTTTGCAAACACCAAATAACCCTTTGTTTGATTATTTACCTTCCGCTGGCGGCATGGGTAATACACAACTTATTTTGAAAGAGTGGATCGGCCGTTTAATGGCCTAAATAACCTTTGCGGTTGACCCCCAAAACCCGACAGGTTACATTACTAACCAGTCGGTCATTAACATGCTTATCACCATCCCACACCCCTCCTCCGAGCCCCTGCACAGCAAGCGCGAGCGCCGCAAAGAAGCGCGTCCGCAAGAGCTTTTGAGTGCCGCGCTCAGTCTGTTTGTAGAAAAAGGGTTTGCCGCAACCAAAGTTGAAGAAATTGCGGCGCGCGCAGGTGTATCCAAAGGCACACTTTTTTTATATTTCAATTCCAAAGAAGATTTGTTCAAGGCCGTCATTCGTGCCAATTTGTCCGAACACTTTCCTGTCTGGAACAAAGAATTTACAGAGTTCAAAGGCAGCACCGAAGACATGGTGAACTACGCCATGCAATCTTGGTGGCAGCGCATTGGCAATACAGAGGCTAGCGGCATCACCAAACTGGTGACCAGCGAAGCCAGCAATTTCCCGGACGTGGTGCAGTTTTACGAAACCGAGGTGATGACTCCGGGTCTAGCTTTGTTCAAAAAAATCTTGCAACGCGGCATTGACAACGGTGAGTTCAAAACCTTGGATACAGACAAAGCGGTTTACAGCTTGGTGTCTGTGATCTTCTTCCTCAGCATGTGGAAGCATTCCCTGTCGCATTGCGTTGGCTCATCCACTTTCAACCCAGAAGCTTTTTTGCAGTCTCATGTTCACGCGTTGATGCATGGATGGCTGAGCAAATAACCCATCACTTTGAAAACCGGAGTTCGTTGACATGAAATTGCGATCCAAAATCACTTGGACCTTGCTCATTGCCTTGGTGATCGGCGGCGTCGCTTATTGGCAAATGCGCAAAAACTCTGCGCCTGCCCAAGCCGTTGCCCCTGCTTCTACAGCCACCAACACCGGCACAGCCAGTGAGTTGCTGGCCGCCAATGTCAGCACCTTAGAGTTGCAAACCCTGCTGCACACCTTGCCTGTCTCCGGCAATCTCAAAGCGCTCAACACAGTCACCATCAAAGCGCGGGCTGCGGGGGAATTGCTGATGTTGAATGGCCGCGAGGGTGACAGCGTCAAAGCCGCACAAACCATTGCCAAAATCGATCCCTCCGAATTCCAACGCAAACTGCGTCAGGCAGAGCAACAAGCCGATGCAGCCAAGTCGCAAATCGATATCGCTCAGCGTCAGTTCGACAACAACAAAGCGCTGGTAGATCAAGGTTTTATTTCTAAAACCGCGCTTGAGGCTTCTGAGGCCACGCTCTTGGGTGCTAAAGCCACATACAACGCAGCATCTGCGGGTGCGGATGTGGCTCGCAAATCCTTGGACGACACGGTGTTGATCTCTCCTATCAACGGACAAATTGCGGCGCGCTTGGCGCAACCCGGCGAGCGCGTCTCCATCGATCAAAAACTCTTAGACATTGTTGACCTGAGCAGTTTGGAATTGGAGGCCACGCTCAGTCCGGCTGACTCCATCGAAGTGCGTGTCGGTCAAACTGCCCTGCTTACCCTCGAGGGGAATGACGTACCGGTCAACGCAGTGGTTCAGCGTATCAATCCGAATGTGCAAGCCAACAGCCGCAGCGTGCTGGTGTATTTGCGTTTGCAAAACGTTCAAGGTCTGCGCCAAGGTTTGTATGGTCAAGGCCAATTGGAATTGGGCCGTCAACAAGTGCTGGCTTTACCGCTTGAAATGGTGCGCACTGACAAGCCACAGCCTTATGTGCAGATGTTGGTCAACGGCCAAGTGGTCCACCAAAACGTTACTCTGGGCAAGCGCGGCAATATCAGCAAAGACGATGCCACTGTATGGGTCGAGGTCAAAGGCATTGACAAAGGCGCACAAGTTTTGTCTTCACGTGCCGGTTCGATGCGTGAAGGACTGCGCTTGAACATCGTGTCTGCCCCTGCGCCAGCCTCAACAACGAAGCCTTAAGCCATGTGGTTCACTCAAGTCAGTCTTCGCAATCCGGTGTTCGCCACCATGGTCATGCTGACCTTGGTCGTATTGGGCATGTTTTCTTTTCAGTCGCTGAAAATTGACCAATTCCCAAACATCGATTTGCCAGTGGTGGTGATCACCACCGAATACCCGGGCGCATCACCGGAGATTGTTGAAAGCGAAGTCAGCAAAAAAATTGAAGAAGCGGTCAATTCAACCGCAGGTATCAGCGCGCTGACATCCCGCAGTTACGAAGGTTTGTCGGTCGTGATTGTTGAATTCCAATTGAATATCAACGGACGCAAAGCAGCGGATGACGTGCGCGAAAAAGTCTCCAACGTGCATCCATTTTTGCGCACCGAAGTCAAAGAGTCGCGCATTTTGCGGTTTGATCCGTCCAGCCGTCCGATCTGGTCCTTGGCGGTCGTGACCGACTTGGCTTCCTTGCCTGCCGGTGTCAAACCGCTGACGCAAGTTGAGATGACCAATTGGGCAGACCAGGTACTGAAAAAGCGTCTCGAGAATGTTCGTGGTGTCGGCTCCGTGTTGCTGGTGGGCGGCACCAAACGTGAAATCAATTTGTACCTCAACCCGCAGGCCATGGAGTCGCTGGGCATCACAGCGCAGCAAGTGGTGGATGCCGTCAGCAATGAAAACCAAGACTTGCCGGTAGGTTCCATCCGTTCGATCCAACAAGACCGGGTGGTGCAAGTGCAAGGTCGCATGCAACGGCCTGAGGACTTCGGCAACATCATCGTGGCGCGCAAGGCCGGCAGCATTGTGCGGTTGTCGCAGGTCGCGCGTGTGAACGACGGCGCGCAGGAGTTGGAGAATTTGGCGCTTTACAACGGCGAACGAACCCTGCTTTTGTCGGTGCAAAAGTCTCAGGACGACAACACCATTGAAGTGGTGGATGGTTTGATGAAAACCGTCAATGACTTGCAAGCGCAGTTACCGCCGGGTGTCAAACTTCAAAATATTTACGATGGCTCGCGTCAGATCCGCGTCGGCGTGAACAACGTGCGCAAAACCTTGATCGAAGGCGCCTTGCTGACGGTATTGATTGTGTTTTTGTTTCTCAATTCATGGCGATCCACCATCATCACTGGCTTGACGCTGCCGATTGCCATCATCGGCACTTTCTGGTTCATGGGCATGCTGGGCTTCACCATCAACATGATCACTTTGATGGCCTTGTCCCTGTGCATCGGCTTGTTGATTGATGATGCGATTGTGGTGCGCGAGAACATTGTGCGGCATGTGCAAATGGGCAAGTCTGCATTCAACGCCGCCTTGGAAGGCACCCGAGAAATCGGGCTTGCTGTGTTGGCCACCACGTTTTCCATTGTTGCTGTGTTTTTGCCTATCGGTTTCATGCAAGGCATCATTGGAAAATTCTTTCACGAATTCGGCCTGACGATTGTGGCTGCGGTGCTCATTTCCATGTTCGTCAGTTTCACTTTGGATCCCATGCTCTCCAGCGTCTGGCACGACCCGAGCATCCATCGTGATGGCGAGCATTCAAGCAAGCGCAGTTTTTATGACAAAACGATTGGCCGAGTGACGCAATGGTTTGAAGATGGCACCCACAGCCTCGGACTGTTGTATCAAAAATTATTGCGTCTCGCGCTCAATCACAAATTGGCGACGGTGTTTTTAGCCATGGGTATTTTTATCTCTAGTGTTTTCATGGTGCGTTTTTTGGGCACTGAGTTTGTCCCCAAAGCAGATTTCTCTGAAGCCAGTGTGACTTTCTATGTTCCTGTCGGCTCTTCTTTACAAGTCACCGAAGCCAAGGCGCGTGAAGTAGAAACCATGTTGCGCAGTTTCCCGGAAGTTCGCTATACCTTGAGCACCATCAACACCGGTAACGCCAACGGAAAAATTTACGCCAACATCTATTACCGTTTGGTCGACCGCAGCAAGCGCCAGCTCAATGTGAATGATTTCACACCCATGATTCGCGAGCGTTTGCAACGCATGGGCGGCATCACCGTCACCCATGTCGGCTTGTTGGACTCTGTAGGCGGCAGCAAGCAAATCGAGTTTTACCTGCTCGGCCCTGACCAAGCTGAACTCGAAAGACTGGCCGCATTGGTGATGAACAAACTCAATGGCATCAAAGGTGTGGTGGATATCGAGTCCAGCGTCAAACCCAACAAGCCCACCATTGACATCACGGTCAAACGCGAGGCCGCAGCAGATTTCGGTCTGGGTGTGGGCAGCATTGCCAACCAATTGCGCACCTTGGTCGCCGGACAAAACGTCGGTGTCTGGCGCGCCGGTAACGACCAGACTTACGATGTGTTGGTGCGGTTGGACCCGGCCATGCGAACCTACGCGCATGACTTGGAAAGACTGCCATTCAGCGTCGGCCAGGGCTCTGACGGCAGCAGCCGCAATGTGCGCTTGAACCAAGTGGCCAACGTCACCGAAAGTGTGGGCCCGAACCAGATCAACCGGCGCGAGTTGTCTCGCGAAGTGGCCTTCAGCGCCAATGCCTATGGCCGCGCCACCGGCGAAATATCCAAAGACATTCAAGCCGTCATGGCTGAGATTCCCATGCCGGATGGTTACCGTTACCAGTTTGGTGGTTCGACAAAAAACATGAAGGAATCTTTCCAATACGCAGTGCTTGCTTTGGCCATGGGTGTGATCTTCATCTACATGATTTTGGCCAGTCAATTCAAAAGTTTTCTGCAACCGCTGGCACTGATGACGGCCTTGCCATTGACACTCATCGGCGTTGTCGCGGCGCTCATGGCGTTTCGCTCAACCTTGTCCATGTTCTCGGTGATCGGCGTGATCATGCTCATGGGACTGGTCACCAAAAACGCCATCTTGCTGCTGGACTTTGCGATACGCGCGCAAGAAGGACTGGACCGCGGCGACGGCACCCGGGATGCACCACTCGACAGAACCAGTGCCCTGCTGCTGGCCGCTCATGTCCGGTTGCGTCCCATTTTGATGACCACGCTGGCCATGATTTTCGGCATGGTGCCGCTCGCCTTTTCCGTCTCCGAAGGGTCTGAACAACGCGCACCGCTGGGCCAGGCGGTCATCGGTGGCGTGATCACCTCCTCCATACTGACATTGGTCGTGGTGCCGGTGGTCTATTGCTATATCGATGACTTGAGCCAATGGTTGAAAAAACTTTGGCGGGGCAAGTCATCCCCTGCACAAGGTGGCGCTGTATAGAATGACTGACTCTATGAATTCCCCTCCAACCATGAATCCGCAAGTCGCACGCTTTAACATGATTGAACAGCAAATCCGTACCTGGGAGGTATTGGATAAGCAAGTCTTGGCACGTTTAGATCGCCTTGATAGACAAGATTTTGTGCCTGCTGCCTACCAATCGCTGGCCTACAGTGATATTGAAATTCCCATCGGACATGGTGAACATATGCTCGCGCCTCGGGTAGACGCCCGTTTACTGCAAGACTTGGCGCTACAGCACCACGAAACCGTGCTGGAAATCGGTACGGGCAGTGGTTATTTAACTGCCTTGCTCGCGCTGTCATGCGCCCATGTCACCAGTTTGGAATGCCACGCAGATTTCATCCCTGCTGCCCGCCAGCGCCTTGAGCATGCTGGCATCTTCAATGTTGACATCTTGCACGGGCAAGGTGTCCCCGCATCTGTTGCTCATGCACCGTTTGATGCGATCGTATTGAGTGGCTCTGTGGCTTCAGTGCCAGCTGCGCTCTTGACATTACTCAAACCCACAGGTCGATTACTCGCCGTCGTTGGTGAAGAACCTGTGATGCAGACTACGCTCATCCAACGTTATGCGGATGGCAGCAGCCATGCACGTGTTTTGTGGGATGTGGTTATTCCACGTTTGCATGGCTTCACCGAAAACTCTGCTTTCCACTTTTAAATTGTTGTCACAAAGGAATACCATGAAATTGTTTTGCACACTGCCCTTGATAGCTGCCATGTCCATGGCCTTTTCAGGCGCTGCCCGCAGTCAAAGTCTGGTTGAACTTTACGATGTCGCAAAGAACTACGACGCCAGTTTCAAATCTGTGCAATTGCAAGCTCAAGCCACGCGACTCAAGGTGCAGCAAGCGCAGGCCAAGCTTGGACCCACCGCCACTGCCTCTGCGAATGTGAGTTTAAACAGTGGCGGTTATTACGCCCCGGCCTCCACCGTGCATTCCTATGGCACACAAACCGGCACATTGCTCGGTTCACAACCCCTGTACCGTCCCGGCGATAAAGCAGAAGTTTCGCAGGCTAATTTGCAATTGCAAATCGCCGATGCGCAGTTACTTGCGGCTGAACAAGATTTGATGGTTCGCCTGAGCCAAACCTATTTTGATATTTTGGCCAGTCAGGACAGCTTGACATTCATTCAAGCACAAATGAAAGCAGTTGCCGAACAATTGGCGTTTGCCAAACGTAATTTCGAAGTGGGCACGGCCACCATCACCGACACACGCGAAGCGCAGGCCAGTTATGACTTGGCTGTGGCACAAGAAATTGCCGCCCAAAATGATTTGCGGGTTAAAAAAATGGCGCTTGACCAATTGGTCGGCAAACCAGACACCAGTCCCAAACCCATCTCTTTGACGCTCGAGCCTCAAGGCCCCGTGCCTGACCGTGTGGAAGAGTGGGTAGCGCTGACTGAACAAAAAAATCCCAGCATCAAACAATACCGCATCACCAGCGACGTGGCTCGCTTGGAAACTGACAAAGCCCAGTCTGCCCTGATGCCGACTGTCGATTTGCAACTGAGTTACTCCTACACCAACAACAGCAGCGGAACTATCGCCACCACCATCGACTCGCAGGTCGGTGTGACCACCGGCGCTGTGGTGCTGAGTGTGCCTTTGTTCAATGGCAATGCATTGAGCAACCGGGTGAAAGAAACCATTTCCCTGCGACAAAAAGCAGAATCCGACGTGGATACTGCTGTTCGCAATACCTCGCAAAACACCCGCAGTGCTTTTTTTGGCCTGCTCTCCGGTGTCAGTCAGATCAAAGCTTTGAAAGCAGCCGAAGAATCAAGCCAAGTTGCTTTGGATGCCAACAAACTGGGTTACAGCGTAGGCGTTCGCATCAACATCAACGTCTTGGATGCACAAAGCAAGCTCTATGACACCAAAGCCAAGTTGGCCAAGGCTCGCTATGACGTGCTGGTCGGTCATCTGAAGCTGCGTCAACTCAGCGGCGTTTTGCAAGTGGAAGATTTGCAAAACATCAACAACATGC
Organism: Bordetella parapertussis; assembly: GCA_945900685.1. Taxonomy (GTDB): domain Bacteria; phylum Pseudomonadota; class Gammaproteobacteria; order Burkholderiales; family Burkholderiaceae_C; genus Limnohabitans; species Limnohabitans parapertussis_C. The sequence goes on along the minus strand of CAMDJS010000064.1, from coordinate 1,726 downwards.
TGGCGCCTTAAGCGCTCTTACATCAGGGGCTTGATCAGCTCTATGCAGCGAGCGACTGCGCCCTGATGTTGAGTGGCAAATTGCCTTGCCAGTTCGGCCTTGTTGGCGCATTCTTGTTTGTCCAATGCCAAGCGGTACGCAACGTCTACCGCTTCCTTCAAATGATGAACTCTGATGGCCGCGCCTGCTTGTTGTGCCAATGAAGCGGCTAGCGCAAAGTTGAAGGTATGCGGCCCCATGACCACCGGGCAAGAACAGGCACAGGATTCAATCAGGTTTTGACCGCCCAAGGGCTCAAAGCTGCCGCCCAGCAAACACACACTGGCTGCACTAAAATACAAAGCCATTTCCCCCATGCTGTCACCCAACACCAAGGCGTCGCTCCCCTGCACCAGTGAAGCATCAGGAGAATCTCCCCATTCGCTGCGCCGCATGAGTGACCAAGCTTTGGCTTTGACCAACGCCGCCACATCGTCAAAGCGTTGCGGGTGCCTAGGCACCAACCACCACTGCACCTCTTTCAAATACTCGGGATGCTGCGCCAACACATCCAGCAAAGCTGCCTCTTCACCTTCGCGTGAAATAGCCAGCAATATCACTGGGCGCGAAAAACTTGCACGCAGCGCATGCCCTTTAACTAGCTGCGCGTTATCAGGTACCGCATCAAACTTTAAATTGCCCATGACCGCCTGCACTTGTACGCCCAGGCTTTGAAAGCGTTTGGCATCTTGTTCAGATTGAGCCCAAATAGCGGTCAAGCTGGCAAATGCGGGTTTGGCAAGGGCTGACCATTGCATGGACCGGCGCAAAGAACGCGCACTCAAGCGGGCATTGAGTAAGACCACGGGCACGCCATGCCGGGCGGCTTGAGACGCGGTCATCGGCCAGACTTCGGTGTCCACCAAAAAACCCAGCTTGGGCTGGAAGTGACGGAAAAAACGTTTCACCGGCTGCGGTGAATCCCAAGCCTGCCACACCTGAACATCACCGGGCTTTAACAAACTCACTCCTTGTTTGCGTCCGGTTGCTGTGCCATGTGTGAATACAAATTTCACACCGGGATAGTTTTGTCGGATGGCATTCACCAATGCCGCAATGGCGCGTGTTTCTCCAAGAGAGACAGCATGTATCCAAATACAGCCTGAAGTAGCAGGCATGGTGTAGAAACCAAAACGCTCAGCCATGGCCTCGGCGTACAAAGGTTCTTTGCGTGAACGCGCAAACAACTTGAGCAACAAAAACGGCGACAACAAACGCATGAACCACCCATAGACAAACAACATCATGGCTGGGCTTTCGTGGCACGCATATGCGCATGCATGCAGGTTTGCCAAGTTTGCATCACCACTTCAACGCTGGGATGAGGATGGGCATACACGCTTTGCTGCCAAGCAGATTGCAAAGGCCCTGTGCGCCATGCGGTATCGAAGTTATAAATTTGCACATGTGGCAAACCCAGAGCCACCGCGATGTGGCTAGGTCCGCTGTCCACACCTATGACGCCCACACAAGCGGCCAATTGCCCTGTCAATGTGTACACATCAGAGCGCGGCCAAACCACTGAACCGGGACAGGCCTGCGCGATGTGTGTAGCCACCCGTTCTTCGGCATCGTTAGATTGCGGCAGCGCCAAATGAAAACCTTGCGACACCAATTGGCAGGCAAGCCGGGTCCAATTTTCTAAAGGCCAGCATTTGTCTGACCGGGAAGTGCCGTGCACCAATGC
>CAMDJS010000063.1 GCA_945900685.1 Bordetella parapertussis | reverse complement strand
CTTTGATTTGGGCTGAATTGAGTTGCGCCAAATCTTCGGTTTCCATTTCTGCCAACTGGGCAGACCCTAAGGCAGCAATGACGGTGTTGCTCAACTTATCTGCTTGATCGGTGCTTAATGCCACGATCATGTCGGTAGACAGCGCTTTGACCTGTACCGCGCTAAGTGCATTCACAGCAGCACTGGTCAGTGAAGCGAAGTCTTCAGTTTCCATGGCGGCTAACTGAGTTGTGCTTATTCCGCCAATTTGGGATGAGGTCAATACTCCAGCCAATCCAGTCGTTAAAGCAACGATTTGATCTGTAGACAGGGCTTTTATTTGGGTAGATGACAAATAGGTCATCTGTTCTGTGCCCAAAGTTTCGATTTGATCTGTCGTCAACCCTGCCAAGGCATTGTTCGAAATTGCGCGTACTTGTTTTGAATCAAGAACCGCAAAGTCATCACTGCCAAGAGCGGCTAATTGCGCTGAAGTCACAGAAGCCAGCACCAAGTTGCTTAAGCCATCAAATTGCTCAGTGGTGAGCGCATCGATTTGCTCGGTTGTCAAAGCTTTGACCTGAATAGCACTTAAGACATTCAGGGCACCCGTTGTGAGTTCAGCCACGGCATCAGCCTGCATTGCTGCCACCTGTGAAGCTGACAGTCCTGCAACTTGCGCAGACGTCAGCACTGACGCTTGATCAGAGTTGATTGCAGCAACTTGCGTGGTTGACAACACTTTCAATTGCAATGCATTCAAGGCGGCCATTTCTTCGGTGCCCATGCCATCAATTTGTTCGGTCGTTAAGCCGGCCAAACCTGCGTTGCTCAAGGCGCGAATTTGCGCTGAATCCATGGCAACGATATCGACAGCATCCATCGCTGCGATTTGGGCCGAGGTCATGGCCGCCACCTGGGATGTGCCCATGGTGTCAACTTGCTCGGTGGTTAAAGCGCCCACCTGACTTGAAGACAAGACTTTGATTTGCGCTGTTGTCAACGCTGCAATCTGCTCTGTGCCCATGGCTGCCACTTGCTCAGTCGTCAATCCTGCCACGGCAGTATTGGTCAGTGAGCGAATTTGCTTGGAATCCAACAAAACCAAGTTGTCTGTGGTCATTGCAGCTAACTGCGCTGACGTCATCGCTGCCAACTGGGCAGAGCCTATGGCATCAGCTTGTTTGGAACTGAGGGCGGCAATTTGATCTGTACTGAATGCCTTCATTTGAACCGCACTCATGGCGTTCAATGCCGCTGTTGACAGCGCACCCACATCATCTGTTGACATGGATGCAATTTGTGTGACCGTGATACCCAGGGCTTGCGAGGATGTCAAGACAGACAGATCCTCAGTCGAAATACCCAGTGTTTGTGCAGTCGTCAAGAGCTTGATCTGTGCAGATGTCAGGGCAACAATTTGATCGGTGTCCAAAGCTTTAATCTGCTCTGACGATAAACCCGCTATGCCGGAATTACTGATCGCACGAATTTGTGCAGAGTCTAAAACTGTGAAATCTTCAGTGTCTAAGGCATTCACCTGCGCTGAAGTCATTGACGCGATTTGGGCTGTGCCCATGGCGTCCAACTGCTCAGATGTCAGAGAAGCAATTTGGGCTGTTGAAAGCGCTTTGACTTGCGATGAAGTCAACGCCGCAGCCTGCTCTGTGCCCATGCCTGCAATTTGCTCGGTGGTCAAGCCTGCTACAGCGGTATTGCTGATGGCACGGATTTGTTTGGAGTCGAGCAAAACCAAGTCATCGGTTTCAATGGCCGCGACTTGCACAGAAGTCATTGCGGCCAGTTGGGCTGTGCCTATAGCGTCTACTTGGTCTGAACTCAAACCCTTGATTTGCTCGGTGGTCAAGGCCTTGACCTGCACTGCACTGAGTGCGTTTAAGCTTGCGGAGGACAAGGCCGCAACGTCTTCCGAATCCATTTTGGCTATTTGCGTGGCGGTCAAACTGGCCGCTTGCGCCGAGGTCAATGCGGCTGCTTGATCAGTGGTCAATGCCCCGATTTGAGATGTTGACAATGACTTGATTTGTGCAGATGTCAGCGCACTGATTTGCTCAGTACCCATGCCAGCAATTTGTTCTGTGGTTAAGCCCACCATCGCTGTGTTGTTCATGGCTTTGACTTGGGCTGAACTCATAGCCGCAATATCTTCAGCGTCCATTGCACCCAATTGCGCAGAACTAAACGCCGCAATTTGCAAAGTGCTCAGTGATTGAACTTGCTCACTGGTAAGGGCTGACATTTGATTGGTTGTCAATGCCTTGAGCTGCAACACAGTCAGAGCAGCTACTTGATCGGTTTCCAAACTGGCGACTTGCTCAGTTGTCAATCCAGTGATAGCTGAATTGCTGATGGCACGCAGTTGTGCCGAACTCAATTCAATTAAATCTTCGGTTTCGATGGCGCTCACTTGCTTAGAAGAAAGAGCGGTCAATTGGGCTGTGGCCAAGGATGCCACTTGGTCTGATGTCAGCGCTCCCATCTGCGCTGTGGTCAATCCCTTGATGCCAACCGCAGAGATAGCGGCCAGATCGCCGGTTTCGATGGCTTGAATTTGCTCTGTGTCTAAGCCCGCGACCTGATTGGCGGTCAATACTTTGGCTTGTGCAGTGGTGAGTGCAACGACTTGATCGGTGGTCAGCATCGCGATTTGGGCTGAGCCCAAGGCCTTGACCTGCGTCGTACCTAATGTCGCAAATTGCGTATCTGGATCCAAGGCTTGAATTTGCGCCTCAATGAGCGCAAACATTTGATCAACATTCAACCCCTGTAAGGCCGAGGAGTCTATTGCGGCAATCGCGTCCGAGGTAATTGCAGCGACTTGTGCAGTAGAAAGCACCTTGATTTGAGCAGATGTGATATCAGCAATCTCAGTGGCGGTCACCGTTGAGAAAGAATATTTTTTAAGATCTGCTGTTTTAACTGTTGTGAAATCGATCGCCATGACAAAGCTCCAGCCACCTCTTGAAATTAAGGTGAAGTGATCGTTTATCGACACATGGGCGAAATACTTTAGCGAAATTTTTTAAAAAAATTAAAAAATCGCTTGAGCGGTTGTGAAATTAACCAGTAAATATAAATTTCTAAATCACAGTAGCTTTTATTTATTACTATACAGATACGCTTCTTTCTCACTCCTCATTTCATTCAAGCCATCAATGCCAACATCAGCGCTTAAATGATCGACCACTGAACAGCTTTCTTTAGTGAATGGCGAGCATTTAGTCTTTAAGAAGGTCCCAGCTCAAGGGCGTTCCTGCTGAAATAGTTTGGCTTACACGCATTCCCAACACAATGTCTTGGAACTTGGGGGATAAACCAAGGCCAGGGCGAATAGCCCGCAGATTTGCTGGTGTCAGTGTGTCGCCTTTTTGCATGTCTGCCACAACATACAAGGAACGACGCCGTGTGCGTCCGGTCACCTCAGCCTTGGTCGGACCATAGTGAATGCCACCGAGGGACAACCAAGCACGCTCTGTTTCAATGACCAGTTGCTTCAACTCTTCTGGCTCTAAAGAAAAAGCCGCATCCACCCCGCCATCAGCACGGCGCAAGGTGAAGTGTTTTTCAATCACCACCGCACCCAAGGCCGTAGCCGCCACTGAAGCGCCCAGCCCCATGGTGTGGTCGGATAAACCAGTGGCACAGCCAAACAAATCGCGCATATGCGGAATGGTTCGCACATGGGTGTTTTCTGGTGTTGCAGGGTAAGTGCTGGTGCATTTGAGCAAAACCAAATCTTTGCAGCCGTTTTCGCGTGCTGTGCGAACCGCGTCGTCAATTTCAGCGATGGTGGCCATGCCGGTTGAAATAATCATGGGCTTACCGGTTTGTGCCACTTTGCGGATCAAGGGCAAATCGATGCTTTCAAAAGACGCGATTTTGTAAGCTGGCACTTCCAGCGATTCAAGAAAGTCAACAGCAGACGCATCAAAGGGCGAGCTGAAGCACACCAAGCCTCTGGCCTTGGCATGTTGCATGATGGGTGCGTGCCACTCCCATGGGGTATGGGCTTGTTCATACAATTTGTACAAGGATTGGCCCTGCCAAAGGGAAGATTTGTTTTGTATGGTGAATTCGGCATTGGATGAATCCAGCGTCATGGTGTCCGCTGTGAAGGTTTGCAGCTTGACAGCATCCGCGCCTGCGTCTGACGCAGCATCCACCAATGCCAGTGCACGGTCAAGTGACTGGTTATGGTTGCCAGACATCTCCGCAATGATGAAGGGGCGACGCAGCGTCGACCATAAACCGCTTTGATTCATTTCTGTGTGGCCAAGTAGTCGAGCGTGCTGCGAATGCTTTTACACAGCTTGACATCTTCATCGGGGATTTTGTAACCGTGCTTTTCTTCGATGGCCAGCAACACATTGATTTGATCCAGAGAATCAATACCGGCCTGCTTGAAATTGTCGTCTTCACCCAACGCCATGGCGTCCACGCCCATGACATTCTCTTGAATCAACACACGAATATCGTCAGCTGTGATCATTATTTTTCTCCAATAAACAAGTGGCCCATGACAAACCTACACCAAAACCGCATAACAACACCTTGCGCCATTGCGGCTGAAGGTGTTGAGCCAGCATCATCGGCACCGATGAAGAGACGGTATTGCCGTAAGTCGTAGCGGCAAAAGGTGTTTTGCCTTCTGCACCGATTCGCTTTGCCAAAGTATCCACAATATAGCGACTTCCTTGGTGCAAAAAAACCTGGTCTAGGTCTGCCATGCCTACTTGTGCTTTTTCAAGCACTCGCTTGACACTGGCGGGGACTTGCGTTGCCGCGAAAGTAAACACGGCACGGCCATTCATGAACAAATGGCCATCGGCTGAAGTTTGCAAGGCATCATGTTGCTGACTTTGAATACCAAAATCGGCAGCGCCTATTTGCCAGTCGCCATCTTCGGATAACCAAGTTGCGCTGGCACCGTCCCCGAACAACATGGCCGTGTCCCTGTCCAAGGGGTTGATGATTTTGGAATAAGGGTCGGCAGTCACCAACAAGCCATGGCGCATGTTTTGAGATTGCATGAACGCTTTGGCCACCGACAAGGCCTGAACAAAGCCAGAACAACCCAATGAAATATCGAACACCGCACAGGCGCTGGGCAAGTTCAAACGGTGATGAACCACGGCTGAGGTGTGGGGCAAACCATGTCCATCCGGATTTTGGGTGACCAGCACAAGGCATTGCGTCTTTGAAAGATCAACGCCATGTTCTTGCTGCAACTTCAAAACGGCCTGCACAGCCATATCGCTGGTTTGTTCAGTATCCGCCTTGCGACTTAATTGAAGCATGCCTATCTTGTGGCGAATAAAGTCCTCATCTGCGTCAAAGCCCTTGGCCTGCAAGGTATTGTCAATAAAGCTTTGGGGCAGGTAAGCCGAAATGTATTGAATACCAATCATGGCGCAGGTTTCCTGGTGAAGTAAATACTGCCAACCACTTTGCCGTTGCTGGAAATCGTTGTTCTGTGGATACCGTGAGACGCAGTGCCAACTAAATTTAGTTGCACGTCTTTGCTATCGAAAGGCCATTGTTGCAAATCGAGTCTGACGAATATCCAAGGATGAACCTCAACGCAGTGGTTGAGTAAATGCTTGTTCAATGCGACCAAAGCGTCTAGCGGATTTGCTTGCAAAGCATACGCATCCGCTTGAATACTTGATGCCATCAGCACAGCCCTGCGCGTATAGATGGATTCGTCATAGTCGATCCGCCAAAGCTCTGGCACTTGCGGCATGGCCTCGGCGATCCAATAGCGCAAATTACTGTTGAGGTCCTTGCAAGCCAAGAGTGCGTAAACATCGTCTCTGTGCTTGAGGGTGGGCAGTTCCATGGCGGCCACCTCACGCATCATGAGGGCAACAGCAGCCATGTGGTGGAATTCAATTCGCAAACTGGTGCAAGGTCCAATGATCGCCAACATAGAGCGAGCAATATCTGCACCAGTGATGTAATTTCTTTGGCCCTTGAAATCCAAATCCAGTGCAACAGTTTCAGTAGACATCTGCGAGCTCCTAAAACTTGTCCATGGTCGGCAAAGGTTTGGCGGGATTGCCAAAAACCGACATGCCTTTAGGCAATGACTTGGTCACCACCGTACCCATACCTATTTTGCAATGACTCGACACAGTGATCTTGGCGTTAAAACACACGCCCACACCAACTTGACATTCATCCCCGATATGCACGCCACCGGCGATAGAAGTCCCAGATGAAATGGCGCAGTTTTCGCCTATGGTTACATTGTGACCAACATTGACCAGATTTCCCAAGCGTGAACCGACGCCAATAACGGTGTCAGTCAGCTGTCCCCTAGCAATGACAGACCCAGAACCAATGACTGCATTGGCGCCAATCCGCACAGTCCCCAGATGCGGGAAAAACAGACGGTTCCCATTGCTTTCAAAATGAAATCCCAGGCCAACACCACCGATAGACACATTGTTTTGAATAACCGTTCCCTGCCCAATGTGCGCATTGCCGCCGATAAAACAATTGGCCCCGATGTGGCAATCAGGCTCTATGCAAACACCAGCTTCAACCACACTGTTTGCGCCGATGCTGACGCCAGCTGCAAGGTGTGCAGCAGGTGACACCACGGCTGATGAATGCACTGTGGGTGTGGGCTCTGGGTGAAAAAGAATCTGAAGCGCCTTGATAAACAAAGACAGTGGATCTGCCGTGACCAGCAAGGTCTTTCCGTGAGTTGCAGTGACCGCTTGATTGACGATCAATACGCTGGCCTGACAGGCATCGACATTTTTTTGTAAATCCTCTAGAGGCTGTGGTCGTAAAAACACCAAGCTACCTTGGCTGCACTCCTGTGGAGAGCCCACAGAGTCAATCATTTGATCGGACAAGCCCACCAAGTCATGTGTATCCGTTAAACGCTTTGAAAGCGAAGCAACAGAGGTGATTGAATCGACCTGTTTAGGAAAGCTGGATTGCTTCATTGGATTTCACATGAATGAGATTGATTATGGCTTGTGCCACACGGGCAGCGCCACGGCCATCCACCATGGTTTGGACATCTGTCTTGCTTGAGAGAATGGCTTGCCTGCATTGCGCTACGCTGTGTTGCAGTGTGCTTTCGCTGACTGACTCCCAGGGACCCAAATACTGTGCTTGACCCGCCTGCTGCCAAGCCAAGCCAGGCTTGTGTTGGTTCTCGACCACCGACACAAGCACCATCGGTAAGCGACAGCAATTGGCTTCGTGTGCAGTCGTGCCACTGGCCATCACAGCCATATGGCATTGCGACATCAGCGTCCACGGCGCTGCTGGTTGGATGGCATAGTCAATCCATGGGAGATTTGTCTTTCGTACCCATTCAAGATTTTCAATATTGCGGGGGTTAGCTCCCCCACTGATGACCTGCAAGCGGGTGTTCTCGTCAAGCATTGGCGACAAGGCCTTAAGACACCATGCCAAGGCACCACGGTCGTCACCTCCACCCATGATGAGCAATATATTGAAGGGGTTAAGCTTTTTGTCTGCCCTATGGACAGCTTCAAATTCTGAACGCAAAACAGCGTACTGTGGCCCGAGCAGCAAAGCGGCTTGCGGATTTTGCAAAACCTTGGCGTACGCATTGGCATTCGCATCAGGCAAGGCGTTCAGAACGGCACTGGCCCACAAAGGCTTTTGCGCGGTTCCGTCAAATTGCAACCATGGCAGTCCTGACTTGAACAAGGCTTTTTGACAGGTTACGTCTGCCCGTGGCTCATCCAATACCAAGCCGACTGCCTGCCAGTTCTGGGCTAATTCCAACCATTGCTGCACGCCAGCAGCTTGATCGTCTTGCCACACCATGGGGTGCCAATGCGTGAAAATAACTGCGTCTTCAGGCTGCATCAAATCTTTTGCAGGTCCGACCATGGACACAGACATACCTAATGCGTGCAATGCATAAGCCAATGCGCGGCAACGGGTCAAATGACCCATCCCCCATTGTTCACTGGCATCGCAACGAATAAGAATCATGTTGTGCTGCTTTGTTCCTTGACACGGGCTTGCCACAAGGCTTGAGCCACCAACCAATCTTCCTCGGTATCGAGGTCCCTGACGCGGTGAGGCGGCAGCACATAGGCTTTTGCCCCATCCGAAAACATATGGTCACCACGTAAAAAAGCATCTCGCTGGCCCCAATAAAACTGAGCTGCATCGTGAAAAGTAGGCTCCAGATCTTGTGACCGTGTGAACCGGTGTTCAGGTTGAAACATCTGGGGCTCATTTGTTGGACTCAAGCGAAATGCGCGTTGAATAGGAAATTCAAAAGCCACCGCAGAGAACACAAATTGTGCTTGGGACTGCACCAGTAATTGGTGTGCGGTTTTCAAATCATCTATTTCAATCAAGGGTGCCGTGGCGTAGATGCAGCAAACCTGCGCATAGGGCCCCCATAAAGATTCACAGGCATTGATAGCGTGGTTGACCACTTGCCGGGTAGGCGTGAAATCGTCTGCCAACTCAGAGGGCCGCACAAAGGGCGTTAACGCACCGGCCTGTCTGGCCACAGAGGCAATTTCTTCATCATCGGTACTCACCACCACATGGTCAAACAGTCCAGTGGCCAGGGCAGCTGCAATAGGCCAATGAATCACCGGCGAACCCGCAAAGTTGCGGATGTTTTTGCGTGGGATACGTCGGCTACCGCCGCGTGCTGGAATGATGGCTAGTTTCATGGAGTGTCATTTGCGCTTGAACAATTGAAGCTCAGAATGAAATCCGTCGACGGTTTCATAGCCAAACGGGTGAACATTGCGAGCCACCAAGTTGTAGTTGTCCAGCATGTTCACATAGTCATCAGATCGAATCGGTGTTTTCACACCCACATGCCCCTCTTTTTGGATTTGCTTACCTTCACGCATATTGCGCAGCAAAATCCATCGGGATTTCAATCGATCAACATGGCTCAGGTAATTGGCCACCACATCGGGCTCCATTTCCTGAAATGAAATGAAGTTTACAAACAGATCCACCTCGCCTTGCAATTGCTCAATTTGCCATGAGCACAACACCGATGCTTGCTTCAGGTCTTGGATAGCGATCATTTGTTTGGGAGGTATATCGGTGAATCCCGTGACTTGGTCTTCGCCCAACACCGCTCTCAGGTAATGGTCTGCCACAAATTGTGTGGGAGGACTATCGATGTCAATGTATTTCCAATGGGGCACCTGCGATTGGGACCATATTTCACCCAAGGTTCCAAAACCGCCACCAATTTCAAGGACTGTTTGTGGAATATCTCCGCCCAAATGTGTTTTCAAAAAACACAGTCCCAAAAGGTAGTTGAGCGATGAACGGCTATAGCGCTTGCCACTCCATACAAACTGCTCCAAGGGTTGACCGTAGTCACTCTCACTGAAGGTTTGCAACAAGGGCAGTTGCTGGGCGCTGTCTCCTGATATCAGCACTCGGTAGTCGGCCAATGCAGCTTGCTTGCCTGAAATGAAGTGATGCAATGCTTGGTGAGATTTACTTGCTTGTGGGTATGTACCGTGCAGTGCTTGTGTCAGCATGTCAGCTTGTGCATGATTGATACCACTGGCCGGCCCACTGTAGTTAGGAACAAAAAAGCTGGTGGCCGATGGAATTTTTCGAAACTGCGACACCCCTGCCTCGATCAAATCTTGGGCGATACGTTCACTCGCCGAAGCCCAAAATGCTGTGGGTTGGTAAATGGGTTTTTGATGTTTCAGTTCAGCCATGGCCATGGCAAGTTGGTTCATTGAATTTTCTCGTTTCATGATTGATGGGCTTGTTAAGTTATGCATGAACAACTGATTTTTCGTACACAAGACGAATTTGCCTGCATACCTCTTCTTGTTGCGCTTGTGTCATGTCGGCATACATGGGCAAACTGATCGCCTCTTGGAAATAGCTTTCAGCGTTTTTGCAATAGCCCCGTTTGAATCCTTGATTGGCATAAAAAGGTTGCAAATAAACCGGTATGTAGTGCAAATTGACTTTGATGTTTGCCCCATGCAGGGCTGTATAGACTTGTTTTTGCGTCAATCCATGTTTTGATTTGCTGATCCTGATGGGGTAGAGGTGGTAACTGGACACGCCGTCTGGATGTTGCCAAGGCGTGACGATGGGTAAATCCGCCAACGCTTCATCGTATGTCTTTGCAATTTTGTGGCGAGTGCTTAAAAATTCATCGATACGCTGAAACTGGCTCAGACCTAAGGCGCCATGTATTTCTGACATCCGGTAGTTAAAGCCCAATTCATGTTGCTGGTAATTCCAAATTTCATTCTCTGGCTGAACTGTCATGTCGATTGGTTCATTGCTGATGCCATGGCTGCGCAATCGCATCATCGTTTTAGCCCATTGCGTGTTGTTGGTTAAAGCCATGCCGCCTTCGCAACTGGTGATGATTTTGACGGGATGAAAACTGAACACGGTGATGTCGCTGTAGCGCCCTCCCCCCACATACTCGCCTTGGTACTTGGCGCCTATGGCGTGTGAAGCATCCTCGATCAGCTTGAATCCATATTTCACTGACAGTGCATGAATCGCTTTCATGTCGCAAGGTTGACCACACATATGTACAGCCACCACTATTTTGGGCAGTTGTGCTGTTTTCTGTGCAGCTGATAGCTTTTCTTCCAACGCTATAGGACATAAGTTGTAGGTTTGGGGATCAATATCGACAAAGTCCACTGATGCGCCGCAATACAGAGCGCAATTGGCTGAAGCAACAAAGGTGATGGGACTCGTCCACAAAATATCACCTTGCCCCAAGCCCAATGCCAAACAAGCCAAATGCAGTGCTGATGTGGCATTCGTCGTTGCAACCGCATGCTTTGCATGGCAATAATTTGCCACTGCCTCTTCAAAAGCAGGCACCACAGGCCCTTGTGTCAAAAAATCGGAGTTCAACACTTGGACCACGGCATCAATGTCAGATTGACTGATACTTTGACGCGCATAAGGTATGGGTTTCAACATGAGATTCACATTCAATTTGGGTTACAAAATTTGTTAAAACATCTTTTTATTGAATAATTTTTATTTTATTCAGAAGTTTTTTTCATTCATCCTTGAATTCATCAGTCTTGTTTAAAAGCAATAAATAAGCCAATACCTATTTATGGCGCGTTAATTGCTTTTCAGTCTGCAAATGTTTTTTGATGGAACCATGTCTTACAACCACTCTTTGAGAAAAGATGCATCTGATTCAAACCTGAAGGTAACCCCCATCGCTGGGACTTACCCGAGCATCGCTATTGAAGGTATTCGAATGGCCAGCGCGTACGACCCTTGGCGAGAGGCTAATTTAGCACTGCCTCGCTTGATGAACAGCGACAGCGTGTACTTGTACGGCATAGGTTTAGGTCATCTGCCACATGTTTTATTGAATTCTTCCTCGTAC
>CAMDJS010000062.1 GCA_945900685.1 Bordetella parapertussis | reverse complement strand
CCGGTTTGGGTGCGCGACAGCAATGGGCGGTCATGGGGGAGGGCGTGGCGTTTGCGATGGCGGCGGCCGCGAGTTTCGGTATGGTGCTGGTTTGGACGCAACATGAAACCACCGGCCTTGATAGTCGGGTGCGCACCTTGTTCAGTTTGCTGCTGGCCGCCAGTGTGGCCTTGGCTGTGATTGGTTGGCAAGGTGGTTCGCACTGGCCGCAAACTGACATCGGCTGGCTGGGCTTGATCGGCTTGACCTGTTTGTACGGCAGCGGTTTCACGCTGATGTTCACCGTCTTGCCCAAACTCGGCGTGGCGGGCAACACCGCCATCATGAATGTGGAGCCGGTGTTCGCATTGGTGCTGGGCTGGGCCATACTTGACCAACGCATTGAGCCAGTTCAAATCGCCGGAGCCGTGATCGTGGTGGTTGCGGTGATTTTTCTGGGTTTGCGCAAGCGCGCATAAAGGCCAAATTGATGACTTGCACAAGCCTATGCTGTTTTTAAAAGTACTTTGGTCCCAATGGCAATTGGGCTGGGACCGCTGGCCGCTGAAGTGGCAATTGCGCAACCTGTTCATTTGGTTGCGTGTGAAATACACACCAGTGCGTGAAAACTCGTTCTCTGCCTTGCCCGCTTTGAATGAGCCCCAAGCATTGCGCTTACAGGCTTATTGCCAATTGCGTGGCCCGCTGCCACTGCCTGACAACAGCAGCACCGCGCGCGACATCAGTTTGAAAAAAAACAGCCATTATGTCGGCGATTTGCTGCGCTGTTTGTACCCACGGTTTTTGAACCGTTCTTTTGTCAAAGAATTCGGCGACGTCAATTGGATTCCCGATCTGCCCACCTTGTTGAAAAGCCGCCCGATCGAGGGCGACAACAGCAATGCGGTGTTGCTGCCCGTGGATGTGCGAAGGCACATGTGCTTTCCCCATGACCCGATGCCCTTCCACAGCAAACGCGCTGCCATGGTGTGGCGCGGGGCCGGTTACCAACCGCACCGTCAATTGTTTTTGCAACAAACGGCTGGGCTCAGCTGCTGTGATGCAGGCGACCCGGGATTGCCTGCAGACCATGCGCAACACAGACCATGGTTGAGCATTCACCAACAATTGCAATTCAAATACATCATCTCTGTAGAGGGCAATGATGTGGCCACCAATTTGAAATGGATCATGCATTCCAACTCTTTGTGTGTGATGGCCAAACCCAAATTTGAGACTTGGTTTTTGGAAAGCCGTCTTCTACCCGGTGTTCACTACGCGGAAATCGCTGAAGACTTCAGCAACTTGCAGCAGGTGTTTGACCACTACGAAAGCCACCCTGAAGAAGCATTGAACATCATTCGCCAAGCCCAAGCGTATACCCGCCAGTTTTTGGATGCGGCCTCTGAGCGCTTGCTGACCCAACATGTGTGTCAGGCTTATTTCGATGCGGTTTCGCCCCTTGTCAAGCCTTGAATGTTTAGCCCTGCGAGCGCCTTGATCGGCGGCGAATCGTCAAATTTCCGCACTAAGATAGCCCTCACGTTGAATAAATCTATTTTTTCAACCGGTTTTTGTTTTGCCTGCTGCTCGCTTGAGACTGCACACTGCCTACTTTGATTGCCACTGACTCATGAACGACACCACTTTTTTAACCAACTTGAACGAGCACATGGCTTTGTGCCAGCAACTCGGCGCGCTTGACACCTCTGTCAGCCAAGCCATTGACGCTTGCGTGCAGAGTTTGCAAAAAGGCGGCAAATTGATGTTGTGTGGCAACGGGGGTTCAGCGGCTGACAGCCAGCACTTGGCAGCGGAGTTCACCGGACGCTTCATGAAAGACAGACCGCCTATCGCGGCCGTGGCCTTGTCTACCGACACCTCGGCATTGACTTGCATAGGCAACGACTATTCTTTCAATGACATTTTCTCCAGACAAGTACAAGCCTTGGGAAAAGCGGGCGATTGCCTGATCGCCATTTCCACCTCAGGCAATTCCGGCAATGTGCTGGCTGCTGTGGCTGCAGCCCAATCCTTGGGCATCAGCACCATTGGCTTGCTCGGGCGCGATGGCGGCAAACTCAAGGCGCAATGCGACATAGCCATTGTGGTGCCCAGCCAAGTGACGGCGCGCATACAAGAAGCACACATATTGATTGGCCACAGCCTGTGCGGCGCGGTCGAGTTGAAACTAGGACTGGTGTCTGCTGACTGAGGTTTGACCATGAGCACTATTCCCAACGTGTTGCCCGATTTTTCACATGCCCGCTTGCTGATCGTGGGCGACGTCATGCTCGACAGCTATTGGTACGGACCGACTGGACGCATTTCGCCCGAAGCCCCTGTGCCCGTGGTGCATGTCAACAAAGAGGAAGTGCGTTTAGGCGGCGCCGGTAATGTGGCGGCCAACACGGCCGCGCTTGGCGTGAAAACCATGTTGATGGGTTTGGTCGGTGAAGATGACTCGGCCAATCACATGCTGCAGTTGCTCAGCGAACGCGGCATTGATGCGCATTTGCAAACCGTCAAAGGCAGCAAAACCATCACCAAGCTGCGCATTATTTCGCGCCAGCAGCAACTGATTCGTTTGGATTTTGAAGACCAATTCCCGCAATGGCAGGCAGATGCGTTTTTACAAACCTACCAAGCGCAATTGGCGCATGTCGATGCCGTGATTTTGTCTGACTATGCCAAAGGCGCTTTGCGTTGCGCCGCTGACATGGTCAAGTTGGCACGCGCCGCCGGTAAACCCGTCATCATCGACACCAAGGGCACCGACTTCGAACGCTACCGGGGTGCCAGCTTGATCACCCCGAACATGGGTGAATTTGAAGCCGTGGTCGGGCATTGCGCCAACGATGCCGAGATAGAAACCAAGGGACAGCAATTGCGCGCCTCACTCGATTTGGAAGCGGTGTTGGTCACGCGCAGCGAAAAAGGCATGAGCTTGATGGTGCGCGGTCAACCGGCCGTGCATATTTCCACACGTGCGCAAGAAGTGTTTGATGTGACCGGCGCGGGTGACACCGTGGTGGCGACATTGGGCGCGTCGCTGGCAGCTGGTTTGCCACTGACACAAGCCATGAACCTGTCCAACGTGGCGGCTGGTCTGGTGGTGGCCAAACTCGGTACCGCCACCGTCAGCTTTGACGAATTGCGTCAAGCCTTGCAACCAGAGACGGGTGAGCACGCGGTGTACAGCGAAGACAGCTTGCACCAACGTATTCAACAAGCCCGCGCGGCTGGTCAACGCGTGATCATGACCAACGGTTGTTTTGACATTTTGCACCCCGGGCATATCGATTATTTGGAAAAAGCACGTGCGCTTGGTGACATGTTGTTTGTAGCTGTGAATGACGATGATTCTGTGCAGCGACTCAAAGGCACAGGGCGGCCGGTCAACCCCTTGTCTACGCGCTTGCGCATGTTGTCTGCCTTGGCCTGCGTCAACGGCGTGGTGGCTTTTTCAGAAGACACGCCCGAGCGTTTGTATTGCCATGTGTTGCCCAATGTGTTGGTCAAAGGCGGTGACTACACCAGCGATCAAGTGGCAGGCGGCGACTGCGTGACGGCAGCTGGTGGGGAAGTGGTGATCCTGGATTTTTTGGCCGGGCACTCGACCACCAGCTTGATTGAAAAAATACAAGGCACGCCTTGAAACACATCTGCCGGCTGTCATTTAGTTTGCGAAACTGGCGTGACATTTGATATGAAATCTAAACAAGCATTTTTACTCGTCGCTTTTTTTGTTCTTTTTTCTTTGCTGATATTTAAGCAGTTACAAACCCTGAGTTTGTCGAGTTTTATTTTTTCTGATTCCCTCTATTTGGCGACCATGGACAAATTCGGCTGGGCCAATTACAGCTCGCCGATCAACGTCAATTATTTCCCTGACTATTTGTTTTACCAAGCAAGCAGCGTTTTAAGCGTCGACCCGTTTGTGCGCGTCATCTATACCGGCCTCGTTCAATTTGCGTTGATTGCATTTGCCGTGACGCTGGTGACCAAGCCCTATGCAGCCGCGCTGTACCTGTCCATTTACATGTTCACTGCATTGGACTTCGCCGTATCGCTGTCGTCTCATACGCTGTTGATTTTGCAAGTCATCATGACTTTGTATTTGCCCGCCAGATTCCGTTTTCTGGCGGTGATGGCGTTCTCTTTGTCCGACCCCATGTTTTTATTGATTGGTTCTGCCTATCTGGTGGCCCGGTCCTTGGTCCAGAAAAACAGCCAATACAAGCAGCATGTGTTTTTAATGGCTGTATGGGCGCTGTGCTTTGTCTACGGTGAATTGAACAACTATTTCAACAAAGTGATTTTGATGTTGATCGCCGGTGCCTTAGCGTCTTGGTTTGTTCAGTTGGCTTATGCCAAATTCAAAATCCCCATCACGCTGACATTCAGCGCGGAAAAAGTATGCGGCTTTTTGCTGCTCGCCACCGCCTTGGCCTTGGCCTTGATGGAATACCCCGCATGGCCGATTGCCCCGATCCGCGAAAGGTACATCATTGCCATCTTGGGCAGCAGTATGGTTTTGCTGTTTCAAGAGTCTGCCATCACACTCGGCAAGCTGCTGCTGTCGTTGGTATGTACGACGATTTTTTCTGTGTATTTGTTTTTGTCTGCACCTGCGATGGTGAGCAAAATCGAACCGGAGTTTGCACGCTTTGATTGCCTAGCCAAAGCACTCATCGCTCGCGGTATTGACACGGTGGCGGTGGACTATTGGGTCTCCAAACCCTTGTTTTTACGGTCTCCCGAGCCCTTGAAACTGATTCAATTTGAATTCTTCAAGGCAGAGCCTTTTCTCTGGGGATCTCCTTACGCATGGGCCCAAGGCGACGTGAAATACTTTATCCAACGGCTTGGTTGCACCAAAGAGTCCGAGCGCACGCATTGCACCAAAGATTGGTTAAACACAGTCGCCAAACCACAGGCTTTACTGTGTGAGAGTTTCGAGTTGTATGCGGCGGATCAGCCGCAAAGTTTCCACGACATCACGCAAAAATCTGACAGTATTCAGAAAAATTTCAAGCGCAAGGTGACAGACAAATTGGGTCTTTAAGTACCGAAGCCAGGCAATTTATGCAGCCTGGCCCGCAACCACGAATGCTTGATGCGCCCCACGGGCAGGCCATTGGGCTGCACACCAGATTCAGCCAAGCTCGCCAATTGACGGCGCATGTATTTTTTATCTGTGCTCGGCCAGTAATGCTTTACTTCCCTGTACACCTCAGAGATATGCACTTGATGAATCCGGAAGGCTTCTGCCACCGCACATTGCTCGATGGTGTGGGCTTTGAATGAGGCGTTCACCATGGCATCAATGATGGCTATGGCGTCATCCAAACAAGCGGTATGCGATGCATGCAAACCCACCAGACCTGAGTTGTACATGATGGAATATTGCTCGTCATAGGCATACATTTTTCCTGATGGCAACTGCACAGACTGTAAAACTTCACCCGGGTAAGGATTGCGTTTTTCAAATTTGTTCATCAGCACATGCTGTGGATTGATTTTGGCTAAGTATCGGTTGATGTTTTTTTTGAAGTATGTGTCTGTGTCTAAAAAAACGATATTGGCATCTTGCCCGTGTTCTTCCAATGCTCTTTTGATCACACACGGCTTGACCCTGAAGTGGTAAGCACCATTCAAAGAATAGGCTGTGATGTCTTGCGCAATCGATACCGCTGTGACGGGTAAATGCGCATATGTTTCGGTTTTTTCGGTATAGACCAACACATCAGATTTGACCAGTGAATGGTGGTCAAGCAAGGTCGCCAGTGAGTATGTCAGTTCATCCACATAAGTTTTTTGATGACCATACTCAATATAGAGAAATTTAATTTTCATCACTGGTTTTATCGACTGACACTGTTTGCATGATAATAGCTTTTCATATTTAGATTTCACTCTTTCCATTCTTTCAACCGTAGCAACTAATTATGCATTTGATGATCAGTCGAGTTGAAGGTATTGGAGATGTTTGTTTGACATTGCCAGCCGTCGGCTACATCAAACAGTTACTGCCTGATTGCAAAATCTCCATGCTGGTCAGCCCGTATTCTCAAGCCGTTGCAAGTGCTTGCGCATGGCTGGATGAAGTAGTGGTGCTGCAACCCGGTCAATCTGTGGATGAGATCGCCACTTTTTTATCCGGCTTTCAAGTCAGCCACTTTGTGCATGTCACGGCCAATAAAACTTTAAGCCAAGCCGCCAAGCAAGCGAAGATTCCCAACCGCAGTGGTTTGGCAGGCCGCTACTACCACTTGTTCACTTGCACCCAATTGGTTTGGATGAGCCGGGCCAAAAGCGGTTTGCATGAGGCCTATTTCAATTTGCTGTTGCTGGTGAAAAGTTTGAAAGCGGCAGAGCCTTCATTTGACGAGTTGAAAAACCATATGGTGGATTGGGCCGGTTTTCGCCCTACGGCCCATCCAGCGCCCGGTCAAATGCAAGTGATTCTTCACCCATATTCACGCGGTCACGGGCGCGAATGGCCGATACAGCGTTATGCCGAACTCGCGCATTGGCTTGTCAAACAAAACATACGTCCCGTGATCGGCGGCACCCAAGCAGATGCCGAGTTGTTTGCGTCTGAACAATCGCAGTTTCCCGATGAATGCCAATTGGTTTTCGGGCAAGACACGCTTGAAGCCTACATACAAAGAATTGCAGAGGCGAATGCGTTGGTGGCCTCCGGCACCGGCCCTCTTCACATTGCATCCGTCATGGGTCAACATTGTGTCGGGCTTTTTCCACCGAGAAAAGTGGTGCACAGCAAGCGCTGGGGATGTCTGACGCCTGCGTCGCGCAATCTGGAGTTGCCGGATTTTTGCAACCGCGATTGTTCCAACACCGAATGCGCGTGCATGCAAGCCATCACTGCCAGCAGCGTGGCGGATGCGCTGACAGCGCTGATGCATCCGGCCCATTGACGGGAAAACCACTGATATGACCACGCTGTCCATGCCCAAACTCTCACAGGTCCCGCACTGGCTCATCCTTCTTTTTGTTTTTTGTTTTCCTTTTTCCACACCCATCGCCAGTTATTTCGCCACAGCGCTGTTGATTTTTTATCTGGCCTCAGGGGACTGGACGCAGAAGTGGCAGGCATTCAAAACGTCCCGTGTTTTACATCTTTGTGTGGCCTTGTTTGCGTGGACCGTGTTGGCCGGTGTGTATTCACAGGCCAGCCATGACTTTTTGATGAAGGATTTGTTCAAGTACAAAAAATTGTTGCTTGCCATTCCTGTGTTTTTCTATATGACGTCTTTGCTGAAAACACGCATGGCGTGGGCCTATGTGGCGGCGGAGTTTTTTTCCATTGTGCTGTCGCTCTACAAAGGGCACGGACTGGTTCATTTGCTGTTAACTGGCACGTTTGAATATTCTTCCAACTTCCGCATCTACATCATCGAAGGCATGCACATCGCTTTGGTGATGTTCATTTTGTTGTCGCACTTTGTTGAAAACCCCAAGCGCCGTTTTTTGACCGGCAGTTTGATTTTTATCTTGTGCGTTCATTCCGTGTTTCTCAACGGCCGCATGTCTTTGATCAGTTTGCTGTTGAGTTTGAGTTGCTTCCTCTTTTGGCATCTTCAGAATGTGCGTCAACGCATACTGGCTTTTGTCGCTGCTTGCCTGCTTTTGTTCACGGTGTACCAACATGTGCCGCTGATTCAAAAGCGAGTGGACCGCACGGTGGCAGAAGCACAGCAAGCTTTTGATTCCGGCACACCGCAAAGCATTCGATTGCAGTATTTCCAAATCAGTTTCGATTTGTTCAAGTCACAGCCGCTGCAGGGACACGGCCCCGGATCGTTTCACACTGCGACCAACAGTTTGGCTGACAAAGACGGTGAGTTCCTCACTCTGTTGCACACCCACAATGAATACCTGACCTTGTTATCCCAATACGGGTTGGTCGGTGGTTTGCTTTTTGCGTTGTTGGTGCTGGCCAGTCTTCGCCAGATGCCCGTGTCGCGCACGTCCACTGAGGCTCACATCGCCTACATGGGCATGCTCTTGTTTTTGGTCAATTCGCTGACCGACTCCATGCTCTACATGGAAGGGTTTTTCTTTGTGTATCTCATCGCCTATAACTTCCAAACCCAAAAAGAATTGAAGCCATGCACCTGATCATCAGCCGCACCGATGCGATTGGCGATGTCTGCCTGACCTTGCCGGCCATGGGTTGGCTGAAATCTGTGCACCCGGACTGGCAGATCACCATGCTGGTCAAAGCCTATGCAGCGCCTGTCGCGCAAGCCTGTCAGTGGATAGACACGGTAGCCATCTGGCCTGAGCACATGGCTGAACATGAGCTCAGTGAATGGCTGCGGCAAATGCATGCCGACCACATCATCCATGTGTTTCCTAATCGCCAAATAGCGAAAGCGGCCCTGCAAGCGGGAATTCCGATTCGCAGCGGCGTCTGGGGCAGGCTCTACCACTGGTTCAATTGCAATCACAAAGTCTGGCTCAGCCGGGCAAGCAGTCAACACCATGAAGCCTATTTGAATTTGATGTTGTTGGCCAAAGTATTGAACACGCCTTGCCCGAGCGATGCGCTCATGCGCCAGCTTGTAGTGCATTGGTCAGGCATGCGCGTGCCTGCCAACCCGGACAAGGCAAGCTCCAAAGACATCGTGCTTCACCCTTATTCACGCGGCAACGGACGCGAATGGCCGATTGAGCATTTCGCTGAACTGGCGCGTTTGATGGTGCGTGACGGCTGGCACCCAATGATTGGTGGCACTGCCCAAGATGCCGAGGTGTTTGCCGCACAACAACATTTGTTCCCTGCCGGATTCACCAGTGTCATGGGCGCGGACGCGCTTGAGCTTTACATGCAGCGCATCGCCCGCAGTGCCGGCTTGGTGGCCTCGGGCACCGGGCCGCTGCACATGGCGTCTTTGCTGGGTCAGGCGTGCGTGGGTTTGTTTCCGCCCAAGCAGGGTGTGAACCAGGTGCGCTGGGGCGGCATCAGCCCGGCAGGTGCGAATTTGCAATTGCCCCAAGATTGTGAAAAAACTTGCAGCAACCATGACTGTGACTGCATGCGTGCTCTAAGCCCCGCGCAGGTCTGGCAAGCGCTGCAACAGCAAATGGCTGTGCGTGCGGGTCAAACCTTGTCCCTCTGAACGCCTGCGGTTTGCCTGACAATAGCCACATGAAGGCAGCAGACTCAAGTTTTTCCTGTCTGATGTGAAAAAAGAAATAACCGGAATCACCTGAAACATGATCATCGTCACCGGCGGCGCCGGCCTTATCGGCAGCAACTTGATCGAACAACTCAACCAGCGCGGGCACACCGACATTATGGTGGTTGACCATTTGAAAAACGGTCACAAAATGCACAACTTGGCGGACTTGCACATCCGCGACTACCTAGACCGAGACGATTTCATGGCGCGGTTGCAAGCAGGTCAGGACATGGGGCCGGTGAGCACTGTCTTTCATCTGGGCGCTTGCTCTGCCACCACCGAGTGGGACGGCCAGTTCATGATGCGCAACAATTTCGAGTACAGCAAAACTTTGTTGCACTGGTGTCAGGCCATCAACGCTCAATATATTTACGCCTCGTCTGCATCGGTTTATGGTTTGGGCAAAAACGGTTTCAGCGAAAAACGCTCCGCCGAGTTGCCAATCAATATGTACGCCTACTCAAAATTTCAATTCGACCAGTATGTGCGCAGCTTGCAAGGACGCTTGCGCCATCAGGTGGTCGGCTTACGGTATTTCAATGTGTATGGCCCGCGCGAAGCGCACAAGGGCAGCATGTCCTCCACCCCGTTCCATTTCAACCGCCATGTTTTAAGCGATGGTGTTTGTCGCTTGTTCAAAGGAACAGACGGTTATGCCGACGGCGAACAGCAACGCGATTTTGTGTATGTCAGCGACTGCGTCAAAGTGAATTTGTGGTTCATGGAGCACGGGCAGCACAGTGGTATTTTCAATTTAGGCACCGGACGCACCCACACCTTCAATGAGGTGGCGCGCGCCGTGCTCGCGTGGCACAAAGCGCACCGGCAAGCAGATGCGCGCATCGAATACATACCTTTTCCCGAGCATTTGCAAGGCGCTTACCAAAACCACACCCAGGCCGATATGTCCGCCTTGCGCGGTGTCGGGTATGACCACGAATTTCTGGATGTCTCCCAAGGCGTGTCCGCTTACATGAAGTGGCTCAACCCTGCGTGAAGACATCACGCAGACTGTAAAGACTGCACCGATTGCAACACCTGCTCGGGTTTGACATCCGCCATACAGCGCGTGTGACCCAGCGGGCAAACTCTTTCACAACACGGCGCGCAATCGAGCTTGGGTGAATAGCTCGGATCGTCACCCAGCCAAATGGATTTGGCCCGGGGGTTGAGCGGCGGCGCATGGTAGGGGCTGGTGGAACCGTAGACCACGACTTGCGGCACACCTAAAGCCGCGCTGACATGGCACAAACCAGAGTCGTTGCTGATCACCACAGATGCGGCAGACAACACATCAAACGCCTGGCTCAATTGGGTTTGACCCGCCAAATTCATCACGCGCGGGTTGCGCGTGAGTTCACACACAGACTGGCACAAGCTGACTTCTTTGGCTGAGCCCAGCAAGACAATTTGGGTTTGCGCCAAATCACAAAAACCAGCCACATTGGCCATTAGCCACATTTTGGCGGGACCGTATTCCACGCCGGGAACCATGACGATGTATTCGCCTTTGCGCAAGCCAAAGGTTTGCAAAGTTTGCTCAACCATCGCTGCATCGCGGTTCAACACCGGACGGATCAGGTGTTTATTCACCAAAGGCTGACCGGACAACGCGAAGTAGAACGGCACCATGGACGGGTGGTTTTCAGGCGTCGGATTGGGGAGGCGCTGATTCAACAAGACATAACGGGATTCACCGTGGTAACCGATGCGCACGGGAATATCCGCTAACCAAGGAATCAATGCGCTTTTCAAAGAATTCGGCATCACATAAGCGCGGTCAAATTTGCCCCGCCATTGACGCGCCAGCGCGCGCCGCTCAGCCCATTGCAAGCTGCCGTGCTTGAACGGCAACTCGATCACTTCGGCAACCGATGGCATGTGTTGGTAAACAGGTGCCACCCAGCTCAAGGCGGCGACGGTGATCTGCTCACCGCGTTGATGCAATTCACGCAGCAGCGGCTCGCTCATGGCTGCATCCCCTATCCACTGAGGCGCAATGATCAAACTGCGTGTCATTGCCATGTGTGGTGGTCAGGCGTGTGGTCAGTGTGTATGCACATGTTCACCGTCTTTCAAACGGTAAACCGTAGAGCAGTAAGGGCACTTGGCCTCGCCGGTGCGGGCCACGTCCAGAAACACTTTGGGGTGGGTGTTCCAGGTTTGCATACCGGCCATGGGGCTGGGGCAAAACACACCGCCGTGGCTGTTCAGGTCGGCGGCCTTGAGTTCGATGGGTTGTGTTTTAGCGTTCACGTGATCAAACGGCGGTGAGCCAATGCGCGTATTTCGGATTGCGGCCATTGACGATGTCAAAGAACGCGGTCTGGATTTTTTCGGTGATCGGGCCGCGGCTGCCGATGCCGATTTCAATCCGGTCGAGTTCGCGGATGGGCGTGACCTCGGCAGCGGTGCCGGTGAAGAAAGCCTCGTCGGCGAT
>CAMDJS010000061.1 GCA_945900685.1 Bordetella parapertussis | reverse complement strand
TAAATGGTTTTGCGGAATCGTCTCGGTGAATGCGTCGCTTTGCAAAGCGCGGGCCAAACCGCCCAACACGGCTTTGCGCAAATAGGCTTGCGGCAATTCAGCGGTGCTGGGATAGACCGGTGTCAACGCAGCGGCCAACGGCGCACCGGCGGGCTGCACTGTCGGGTGCATCATGCTGTAACCCATGAAACCGCCGCCGCGCAATTCGCCACGCAACCGCACTTTGCGCCCGACCTCCAAGGCCTTTTGCATGTTGGGATAGAAATTGAAAAAACGCAGCGTACAAATGTCTGTGCCGTCCGTCACCACTGCTTGCAACTGGCGACGCGGTTTGAACACCACCTGACAGCTTTGCACCACGGCTTCGAATTGCAAGTTGTCACCATCGCGTGCAGAGCCGAGTGTGCCCAACTTGGTTTCATCTTCATAACGCATGGGCAAATGCAAAGCCATGTCCACCGGGCGCAGCAAGCCCATTTTGCGCAAGGCTTTTTGCGGCACAGACAATGGTTTGCGCTCGGTGACGGAGCTTGAAGATGTTTCGGCAGACATGGGTGAACGGATTGTGCCTGCTGAAGTGGCTATGCCGTGTTTTTCAAAGCTTGCAGCGCACAACGCGCGGCGGCCAAATCCCAACCCGCCCAACCACAGCTTTTGAAAAACACCGGGCCTGGTGTGTTCGTGAATTCGTGCGGTTGTTGAACCACGTCTTGCAAACTGGCGAATTGCGACACATCCAAACCGGCTTGCAATAAATCACCGGCTTCATGGTCAGCGTCGCGCGTATCGACGACGATGCGCCCGTGCTGCGCCATGTGCACACACACCTCGGGTGCCCACTCGACCATGCGCGGACTGAACGCGCCCACGGCGCACACAAAGGCATCGTCTCTGGGCCGAGCCTGCATGGCGATTTGTTGGGCGCTGGTGGCGGTGACCACCAGACTGCATTCGGCCATTGCTTCGTCGGCGTTGTCCACCACTTGCGCTTCTATGCCTATGTTGATCGCATGTTGCACCAATGCTTGCGCGCTGGCTTGGCTGCGCGAAGCGACCATCACTTCTTTCACGCCCAGTCCTTGGGCAAATGCTTCCAAGTGTGAGCGGCCTTGAACCCCCGCGCCGACGATCAGCAACTTGCCGTCCGGTTTGGGTGCCAGCAGTTGCGCAGCCAGCAATGACACCGCTGCCGTGCGCCGCGCCGTCACGGTGGGCCCATCGAGCATGCACAAGCGCTTGCCGTTGACTGCGTCGAACACCAGCACATCGCCTTGAATCGCCGGCAGTTGACGGGAAGCGTTGTCAGCGACAAAGGTGATCTGCTTGGTGATGGCGACTTGCTTGTCAGAAGCCGGCATGACAAACAAACTGCCACCGCTGAACAAGGGCTGTACCAGGCGCGGCGGCACCTTCACTGAGGCGTCTTGCAGTAACTCTTTGATGCAATCAGCCAAGGGCTGGTAGGGCAAAGCAGCGGCGGTGTCTTGTGCGTTGAAGATCATTGCGTTCATTCTGACATGCAGGTTCATGCATGCTTTCACCTCCGCTTGATTCACTTGATCTCGCCAGCATGTTTACTGCCACAATCTGCGCTTTCAATTTCACTTGGAACGGGCCCGTCCGGCCCTCAAGCACATGCCCTCTTCTTCTGTTCGCCAGTTCACACTCAGCGATTTCGATTTCCAACTTCCCCCCGAACTGATTGCCCAGCACCCTGCTACTCAGCGCAGCGGTTCAAAGTTGCTTGACGCACGAGACCCTTTGCAACCGGTGGACCGCATCTTTCGAGATTTGCCAGATTTGCTGCAAGCCGGTGATCTGCTGGTGTTCAACGACACGCAGGTGGTGAACGCGCGTTTGTTCGGCGAAAAAGCCAGCGGCGGGCAACTGGAATTGCTGATCGAGCGGGTGCTGCCCGATGTGGCGGGCGCAGCGCCAAACCGCGTGGTTGCTCACATGAAGGTCAGCAAAAAACCCGCGCCCGGTGCGCGGCTGATGATGTGGGACCGCAGCGGACGCAGTCACTCATTTGAGGCCACGCTGCTCGGGCGTTGGCCGGATGAGAACGGCGCTTTGTTTTTACTGTCGTTCAGCGGTGAGCCGCATGCTTTGATGCAACAACACGGCCACATGCCGCTGCCCCCTTACATAGAGCGCCATCAAAAATCTGCGGTCGACGAACACCAGCAAGAAGACAGACAGCGCTACCAAACCGTGTTCGCCAAACACCCGGGCGCTGCGGCGGCTCCTACCGCCGCGCTGCATTTCGATGAAGACGTGTTGCATTCGCTGGCGAATCGTGGTGTGCACACCGCCAGCGTCACGCTGCACGTGGGTGCGGGCACTTTCTCACCGGTGAAAACCGAAGACATCAGCGAGCACCGAATGCACAGCGAGTGGTACCGCATACCTGCGGCCACCTTGCAAGCCATTGCAGATTGCCGCACTCGCGGCGGGCACGTGGTGGCGGTCGGCACGACCAGTGTGCGCACGCTGGAGTCCTGGGCGCAAACCGGGCTTTCAGAGGGGGACACGCGCATCTTCATCACGCCGGGATTTGAATTCAAAGTGGTGGATGTGTTGATCACCAATTTTCATTTGCCTAAATCCACTTTGTTGATGCTGGTGGCGGCGTTCAGCGGGTTTGAGCACATGCACCGTGTGTATCAACACGCGATAGATCAGCAATACCGTTTCTTTAGTTATGGGGATGCCATGCTGTTAAGCCGTGCCAAATGAGAAAGAGTTTCAGGGCTAGTCTTTATCCGGCTCTTTAGGAGGCTCAATATCGCCAAGGTCATAGCCTTTGAGAATGCCCATGTAAGCACTGATTGGCAATTGTTTTCTAATCACAATTGATCCGTCACGGACTTCCAATTCAATCTTTGATCCCTGCTCAATGCCCACTTGACTCATCATGGCCTCTGGCAAAGTAATCACCCCCTCAGCGGATACAAATGATGTTTTCAACATTTCATCACCTCGTCATTCAATCGTTCACTCTAACTATATAAGTAAACTGCCCGCATGCTGACATTTGATCTCTTAAAAACCGAGGGCCTGGCCCGCCGTGGCCGCCTCACCCTGAACCACGGCGTGGTGCAAACGCCCATCTTCATGCCCGTGGGTACGTACGGCACGGTCAAAGGCGTGATGCCGCGCAGCCTGCACGACATGGGCGCGCAAATCATTTTGGGCAACACCTTCCATCTGTGGATGCGCCCGGGGCAAGAGATCATGCAAAGCTTTGGCGGCTTGCATGGGTTTGAGAAATGGGACAAACCGATATTGACCGACAGCGGCGGCTTTCAAGTGTGGTCACTGGGCGCGATGCGCAAAATCACCGAGGAAGGCGTGCATTTCGCGTCTCCGGTGAACGGCGATAAACTGTTCATGTCGCCCGAGGTGAGTATGCAAATTCAAACCACCTTGAACAGCGACATCGTGATGCAGCTGGACGAATGCACGCCTTATGAAACCAAAGGCCAGTTGACCACCGAAGCCGAAGCGAATACATCGATGCAAATGAGTTTGCGCTGGGCGCGGCGCAGCCAGGAAGAATTTCATCGCTTGAACAACCCAAATGCATTGTTCGGCATTGTGCAAGGCGGCATGTTTGAGTCGTTAAGGCAAGAGTCGTTAGATCGTTTGGTGGAGATGGATTTCCCCGGCTACGCGGTCGGCGGCGTGAGCGTGGGCGAGCCCAAGGACGAGATGCTGCGCATCATGGCGCACACACCGCACCGCCTGCCCGCGCACAAACCGCGTTACCTGATGGGCGTGGGCACGCCGGAAGATTTGGTGGAAGGCGTGCGCGTTGGTGTGGATATGTTCGATTGCGTCATGCCCACGCGCAATGCACGCAACGGCACTTTGTTTACCCGCTATGGCGATTTGAAGCTGCGTAATGCTCGCCACAAAAGCGACCCGCAACCGATAGACCCGAGCTGCACTTGCTATGCGTGTGCGGGCAGTTCAGGGGTGAGCTGGAACGATGGTGGGAGAGATGGTTTCAGCCGCGCTTACATGCATCACTTGGACCGCTGCGGCGAAATGCTCGGCCCCATGCTGGCCACGGTGCACAACCTGCATTACTACTTGAACCTGATGCAAAAAGTGCGGGACGCGCTGGATGCGGGGGACTTCGCTGGATTTGTGGGGAGATTTAAGGGGGATAGGGCACGGGGGGTTTAATAGCGACTGGGAGCGGTGAATTTGGTATGACTAGGCTCTTCTGGACTGCCAAATGGAGGGGTTCCTGCTGCCATGAAATACAGCCAAGACCACGATACGAGATTTGTCTGCGCGAAAGTAAACGCTGTATGGAAAACGATTGGCGACAACTCGTCGAATGTCCTCTTTAACAATAGCAAACTGGAGAGGATTTATAGAGGCCAGCGATATGCACCGGTCAATTTCGGCAATGAACTCAAGACCAAGACCCAATCGTTTGCTGTCATACCAAGCAGTTGCTTCGATGAATTCTGCACTAGCGGCCCGATGAAAGGCAATGGGCAGGGTCATTGACTGATTTTGGCAAGAGCTGCTGCTTTAACGTCATCCCATGCAATTACATCGTCCGGATTTGCCAGATGGTCTGCGAGGCGGCGGTCTAACTCTAATTTCTGTGCTTGCGTCAACGACGGTACTAAACCACGACTGACGATGCCGGTCCATATAGCCTCGGCCAATTCGATCTGCTCGTCAATATCAAGCACGCTTGCTTGCTGTAAGAGTTGCGCTTTCATGATCGCAGTCCTGTTCAAATTCAATGAAATTATTCTAGCCCGCCGGGTGGTTTTGTTTCTAACTTTATTTTTAACGCGGCTTGATCACCGGGCGATACTTCGCGCCTTGGCGAAAACTTCGTCGCCATCAATGCTGTAAGTTTCTCCGCGATCATATTGAGCCAAGCGGCGCTCAATCTCAAGCCCCCAGGCTGCCTCAACTTCAGCGATGGCCGGCTCATGGAGTGACTCAAGCAGAATATCTACTAGGCGTGAGCGATCTTCCGGTAAGAGCGACGCAGCCGTCCGATGGAATGGCCTGTTATGCGGTGACTTCAACGTACTCAACATGGCTTGCACCTACAGGCACTGGCAAGCCGTCGGCGCGCAAGCCTTCAAGGTGAAAGACGATGGCCTCGCGCATTTCGAACTCGACTTCAGCAATGGTTGCCCCGGTAGCTACGCACCCGGGCAAATCAGGCGCATACGCCGAGTAATTTCCTTCTGCTTTTTCAATAACGATTGCGTAGCGCATAGCACCTCACTTGAGTCCAGCCAAGCGTCGCTCACTCTCAAGCTCCCAGGCTGCCTCAAATTCGGCAATGGCCGGATCATGGAGTGACTCAAGCAAAGGCTTGTGGGTCAAATTGCAACCAAACATGTCAGCGGCCTCGGACAAATAAGTGCGACGATTTGCCATTAAAGCGCCTCTTTACCCACAGGCTTACCAAATGACACTTCATCATGGCGATTTTTTTCTGTCATCCCCGCCACCAAATCGTCAAGTTTGTATGCCACCTTGTCACAAGGCTCGATCGCGTTCTCCAAACTGTCCGCGCCCAAACGAACAGAGGTGAGGATTTTTGTCGGGGTGGCCTGCGGACCACGACCCCGTTTAATCACCGGCGCACCCAGCATGTCCTCAGTCCATGCGGGATTGTCTGGGTCGTTGACCTTAGCCGAGGTTTTCTTTGGCAACTTGGCGGTAGTAGCTAGCTTCATGTTTTTCTGCCTTTCGCAGCGAGATCACGTGTGGCTCTTTCGGGCGTTCTGTGTAAACCATCGCCAATTCATAGGATGTAATTGAGACACCTAACGTAAAGTGAGGGACGGGACGCGACTTTGTCGTGGCGCGTCCCCTTGACTGACGGATTAACTGGCTTTTTATCTGGAGAGCAAGATATGACTTTGACCGAAAAGCAGATGGACGAAATGAGGAACGCCGCCATGCCCCTGATGATTTGGCTTGAGAAGAACTGCCACCCGCATGTGCAAGCAATTGTGCATAACACTCAGATTGAGGTTTTCGAAGGGTTTGCCATCGCACGAAGGATTGAGCGTCAGCCCTTTGACGAATAGCCATTACGGATATCAGGATTGATATTGATATATGCATTCAGTCCGTCGCCGGTGTCGGCAAGGCGTTTCATTCTTGACAGGTGCGCGGAGCCGATCTTCGATGCTCGATATTCATAGGTTCCACCGTGCTTGAACTGGACTTTGATCCAATCGTCTCCGTAGTCATATGCGGAGACGCCGGAATCGCCATTGATGTCTTTATATGCCTTCATTTCTAACTCCCTTCGTGGATAGGAACGGTTGAAGGATTAAGTCAGATAACTTGATGAAGAAGGCAAAACCCGGTGGATACATCCGGGCCCTGCTGTTCCATCTTTTTGTAAAAAATCCCGCAAACCTCTTTCACCATGGCTTGCAGATAAATATTCACTTTTCATGTATGAATTCCTCATAGAACTGGCGCTCCCTCTTTGTAGAACACCCTCTTTCTCGATCAAGTAAGCGGGCGCACGTCGCCTAATCACTATAGCCTCAAAACCAATTTAAATTAGCTGAAAATTACTCATATTTTTCTAATGGTTGGTTTGTTTATATGCAAACCCACCACCCTTTCAATCCGCAGGCGCCCACAGCCCAGTGACTTAAGTAGTCAACCCCAACTCCGGAAAGTTGCTGATCTTCACAGTCCCATCTGGAAAGCGGGCAATGATGTCCAACTCGCCGCCTATGGCTTAGTTATGGCTGCGCAGCGTGGACAGGTACATGTCAATGCGCTTTTACATTTTGGCAATGGAGGGCTGCTGCACGTTGAGAACTTCGGCCAGCATTTTTTGCGACAAACCGCGTGCTTGACGCAGTTCGTTGAGTGGCATTTCCAACAGCATGGCTTTGGCCTTTTTGTTGGCTTCATAGCATGACTTACGCGCAAAGATTTCGAAAATAACTAACTACATTACTACGCCGTATGCACCCAGTTTTCCACTTCCAGTGCAGGCACCCGCGCGAACTCCCCCACGTTGTTGGTCACCAGCACCAAGCCTTCGCTACGGGCGTGCGCTGCAATGTGCAGGTCGTTCACGCCGATAGGCTGGCCGAGTTTTTCTAAGGCTGCGCGAATGGCTCCGTCATGCTGCGCGGCCTTGGGGCCATAGGGCAGAACTTCCAGGCGGCTGCAAAAGTCCTCGATGGCGGATAGGTTTTCGCTCACGCGGCTGCTTTTCTCTGCACCGTGCAAGAGTTCGGCAAGGGTAATGGAGGACATTGCCATGCGGCTGGCGTTGGCGTTGAAGGTGGAGAGCACCTCGACGGGGCGCCGCTTCAATACATAGATGACGATGTTGGTGTCTAACAGGTAGCGCAGCATCAAAGCGCCTCTCGCTCCGGCTGGTGCTGCGTGGCGCGCTCGGGCAAAAAGTCGTCGCTCACTGTGGGGCCATCCAAAAAGAAGCTGTCCCAGCTTTGGCCGATGGGGGCGATGATGCGCTCCTTGCCTTTGACGCGAATGTCCACCTTTTGGACACCCTCGGGTAGACGCACGTCCAAGGGCAGGCGCACGGCCTGGGTACGGTTATTGACGAAAACGGTGCCGATGGACATGACTATCTCCCGAGATATGTATATAGCAATTGTATATGGCGTCTAGAAGGCAGTCCATTTGACGCGGTGTGTCCAGGAAACTGGCGGTCACCAGCAAACGAAACGCGTAGCGCGCTCTTACCAACCGATGAAAACCAAATGATTGAAAAGTTTGAACTTGCATGCCAGTCTCCTGAAGAGAGGGCGCAAGCTGTTGCCGCACCCGCATACAAATAGTAGTTCTTAAATATTTAAATTAATCCAGTTAATGATACTTAGTGCAGCTTTTAAGTGATCTTTTAGCAGCAAAACAACCGGCATACTTGCCGTTATGTCAAGGGGTGGTGAACACGGTCAGCACGCCGGTGTAGCCGTAAATCTGTTGGTTGGCGATTTCTCCCGCAGCGAAAAACCCGACCAAGGGCACATCCCCCAAAGCGCGGCGGATGATGTTCAATTCCGCGTTCGGTGCGCCGAAATGCGGCCCGCCTCTGCCGGTGCAACTGACATACACCGCACCTGCGATACGCCGCCCGGGGCGCGGTTGTTGCAAGGTCTCGTCTTCCTGCCACTCGGCATCTTCTGCGCTTTGCTCCAATGGCTCAAGCGCCTCGCGAATTTCGGTGGCAATGCGCAGCAAATCGGCTTTGGCAGACGCGGCATCGCGTTTGCAAAACGCCACTTTCATGCCCACCTTGACGTGATAAGCCACGGCCACGCCATGGCGTACCGGGTCTAAGCCGATGATGTGGCGCACCACGGCAGCATCATCCAGGCCGCCGGTCAAACGCACCAAGGGCTGATCCGCAGGCGCAAAACCGACCAGTGTTTCGCGCACCTTGTCGACAGCCGAGCGCGGTCTGTCCAGCGGCACATCCAAGTCCTGCATCAATGCGTACAAAGCTGGTTCGTTATCCAAAGTCATCACCACATGCTCTTTCACCGAGGTGATGGTGCGCACTTCTGAGAACGGCACACAACCTTGTGTCACCCGGGTAAGCAGGGACACTTCTGCACTGAACGCGACCCCGCTCAAACCGCCTGCATAAACCCCTTTGTTGCGCTTGGCCGCGGCTTGGGTTTTATCCACACTGAGGGCGAACTGCGCGTTATCGCTGCGGCTTGAAGTCAAGCCGCCAAACACAAACCCGCTTTCGATGTTGTCGGCCAAATCTTGAACCAACTCGCTCAACTCCGGCGTGTTCGGGTCTGCATGCACCAACGCGGTGTGCGGATGAAAACCTTGCAACAGGGCTTGGCCCAGCGGCGCTTCGCCACTGAACACGCGAAAGTGCCGTGTGTCTATGTCGCACAGCATGACGGCCATGGCTGGCTCGTCAAAATACTCCACGCTGTTGACACAAATGCCAACACCAACCGTGCCGCTCCAATGCTCGACCTCTGGCAACTCTTGCACCAGATAGTCCAACATGGCTTGCGCGTTTTCAGCGTAATGGTCGGTGATGTAGACCAGCCCCAAGGATGGGCGCGCGGCAAACACGCCTGCGCGCATACAAGCGCGCAACTGCGCGAGCACCAGGTCTGCCGCCATTTCCCAATGCGGGTGCGTGGCATGGCCGATAGGAAATAAATCCATTAACGCTTGGTGGTGCGGGGTTTGGCTGCACTGCTTTTGCGAGCAGCGGATGGGCTGGCAGTCTTTGTAGATGCCGTGCGCTTGGCCGCCGCCGGTTTTGCTGCCGCCGGTTTTGCTGCCGGTTTGGCCGTTGATTTAGCTGCTGCGGCTGTGAAAGTGTCTGTGTGCTTTTGCATATCAGCCACGGCCTGAGAGGCGATGGTTTGAAACTGTTGCCCGATAGCGCCCCACCATTGCATGGGATCAATCGCCGCCTGGCTGCCGGTGTCTGAAGCGGAGGGCGCGGCTTTGGCTGCCGCCGGTTTGCCTGTCATGGCGGCGGCCACATCGGCCATGCCGAGGTTCATGCTTTGCAAAGTGGACAAGGTCATGCGCTGCACTTCCAGCGCTTGGATGGTGGCGCTCAAAGCTTTGGCATTTTGGTCTAACCAGAACTGCACGGATTTCAAATCCTGTATGCGCTTGTCCAGCTCGACCGGGTCCAAGGTGGGCGTCACCCATTGCGCGGCCGTGGGCATGCCAGCAGCCGGATTGGCTTGCGCGAATTGCTTTAAAAAATCAAAGCCGGGAAGTAAATTGTCAAAGTTGAATCCGCTGTGGTCTGCCATGGAATGCCTTGTGGTGGGTTCAGGTTCGGGCTATTCACGTTCGGTGATGAAACCAATTTGCGTCATGCCCGCGCGTTGTGCAGCGGCCATTGCCTGCGCCACACGCTCATAGCGTACAGCGCGATCGCCGCGAATATGTAAGGGGGATTGCGGTTTTTTGGAAGCGGCATCTACCAAAAGCTGGCGCAGTTGTGCATCATCCACCGCCGTGTCATTCCAAAAGTATTTGCCCTCGGCGTCCACCGTCAAGCGAATGGTTTGCGGTTTGGCGTCCTGCGGCTGGTTGCTGGCGCGCGGCAATTCAATGTTCACCGCATGCTTCATCACTGGGATGGTGATGATGAAGATGATCAGCAGCACCAACATCACGTCCACCAAAGGCGTCATGTTGATTTCGTTCATCACCTCATCGGTGTCGTCCTGGGTACCAAAGGCCATGCTTACTCCTTGGCTTTCACGCGCGCGCCAGTCACCAGCAAGGCGTGCAAGTCGTGGGCGAAACGGTTCATGCGTCCGATGATGAATTTGTTGGCGCGCACCAGTGCGTTGTAACCGAGCACCGCCGGAATGGCGACAGCCAAACCAAGCGCCGTCATGATCAAGGCCTCACCGATGGGACCAGCGACTTTGTCGATGGTGGCCTGGCCTGCCATGCCGATTTGCATCAGCGCATGGTAGATGCCCCACACCGTACCGAACAATCCCACGAACGGCGCGGTGGAACCGACCGAAGCCAAAATGGCCAGACCAGATTGCAGTTTGGCCGTGGCGTCATCGATGGCGTTTTGCAAACCGCGTGTCACCCAATCGCTGGTGTCGAGTTGCTTGGCTAAATCTGCGTGTGCGCTGCCGGTTTTCAAATGCGCCAGCGCTTGCATGCCTTGCTGTGCGAGTTGGCGAAACGGGTTGTCAGCCTCATCGCCGAGTGTTTTCAAACCGGTGTTGACGTCTGCGCTGTGCCAAAAAGCTTCGATGCGCGCGGCCTGCTTTCTGGCGGTCAGCAGATTCAGAGTTTTGAGCAGGATCACGATCCAAGAAGCCAGCGACATGGCCAGCAACAGCAGCGCGACAAAGCGGGTGACGCCGTCGCCCTCCAGCCATAAATTGATCAGTCCAAAGTCGTTGTTCATGTTCACTCTTTTTTCAGGTTGAATGTCATCGGTAACAGGTACCACATTGTTTCTGCCACACCGCCGCGTTTGCCCGGCACATAGCGCCAGCGCATGGCGGCATCCAACGCGGCTTTGTCCAATCTTTCAAAACCGCTGCTGGTTTGCAGCTCGGCTTTTTGCGGCACCCCATCTGCACCGATGAGCACTTTCAGGATCACCTGACCTTGCTCACCCAGTCGCACACTCATGCGCGGGTAGTCAGGCGGTGGATTGTGCAAGTAATCCGCTTTGCTATTGGGCAACTCGACCTTGGCGGGCGGTGCAGGCACCGGTGCAGGCACCGGTGCGGGCGCTGGTGCGGGCGCGGGTGCCGGTGTGTTGACCACGGTCGCAGGTGCGGCAGGTGTGGCAGGTGCGGCCAACACCGGCGCCGGTTCAGGTGCGGCAGCAGCGGGCGCAACTGGCGGAGGGGATGGCGGCGGTGTCATGACCGGCTGTTGTGGGGGCGGTGTCTTGGCTGCGGGCGGCGGCGGTTTCGCTGGCTCCACCGGTTTTACCACCGGCGGTGGGGGCGGCGGCGGTTCGGACTGGCTGATCATCATCACCGGCACCACGACCTCGGCCATGCGCTTGAGCAGGCCGGTGTGCAATGCCCAAAGGGCGGCGAGGTGAAACATCACCACACTGCCAATGATGACCAGGTTGCGCGATTGCATGTCAG
>CAMDJS010000060.1 GCA_945900685.1 Bordetella parapertussis | reverse complement strand
CCACCCGTCCGGCGGTCACGTCCAGACAGGGAATGATGCGTTTGGCCAGCATGTCAGCCGTTGAGTTCGTCGGCCCGGTCTTGGGCCTTTTCAAAATCGAGGTCGCCGCTGTAAATGGCGCGCCCGCAAATCACACCTTCAATGCCTTCATCCTCGACCGCGCACAGTTTTTCTATGTCTTGGATATTCGATAAACCGCCGGAGGCAATGACGGGAATGGACAAGGCCTGTGCCAGTTTGACCGTGGCTTCGATGTTGATGCCGCTCAGCATGCCGTCACGGCCGATGTCGGTGTAAATGATGGACTCGACGCCGTAGTCTTCAAATTTTTTGCCCAAGTCCACCACTTCGTGGCCGGTCATCTTGCTCCAGCCGTCGGTGGCGACTTTGCCGTCCTTGGCGTCCAGCCCGACGATGATGTGGCCGCCAAACGCGCTGCACGCGTCTTGCAAAAAGCCGGGGTTTTTCACTGCCGCCGTACCGATGATGATGTAGCGCACGCCGCCGTCTATGTATTTTTCAATGGTGTCTAAGTCGCGGATGCCGCCGCCGAGTTGCACCGGTATGTCGTCGCCGACCGCTTTCAAAATGCTGCGGATGGCGCTGTAGTTTTGCGGCTTGCCGGCGAATGCGCCGTTCAAGTCGACCAGATGCAAACGCCTGGCGCCCTTGTTCACCCATTGCAAAGCCATGTCTGCTGGGTTTTCGCTGAAGATGGTGGATTGGTTCATGTCGCCTTGGATCAGGCGTACACAATGACCGTCTTTCAGGTCAATCGCGGGAATGAGCAACATAAGAAGTGGTGGTGGCAGTCAATGACAATAAAGTCTTCAAGGTGACCAAGACAAAAAGTTTCGGTAGAGCATCAGACCCATATCAGCACTTTTTTCAGGGTGAAACTGGGTTGCGAAAATATTATCCCTTGAAACAGCCGAGGTAAAGGGCTGGCCGTAATCGGTTTCCCCAGCGGTGTGGCGCACATCTAACGGCTTGGCATAAAAACTGTGCACAAAATAGAAATAACTGTTGTCTGGCACGCCCGACCATAGTGGGTGCTGACTTGTCTGTCGCACTTGGTTCCAGCCCATTTGCGGCACTTTGAAACGGCTGCCATCAGGCTGATGCTGACCATTCAACTCAAACTTGACCACTTCGCCGGGAATCAAACCCAAGCAAGCTGTTCCGCCCGCGTCACCCTCGGCGCTGTGGTCGAGCAACATTTGCATGCCCACGCACACCCCAAACAGCGGCTTGTTGGCCGCCGCGTGCAGCACTTCGGGCATCAAGCCGCTGTCATGAAGCTCGCGCATGCAGTCGCGCATGGCGCCTTGACCGGGCAACACCCCGCGTTCGGCTTTTCGCACCTCGGCCGGGTCGGAAGTGATGACGACTTCCACCCCGCTGCCGTGCGCCGCTGCGATGACGGCTTGCGCCACCGAGCGCAAATTACCCATGCCGTAATCGATGACCGCGACGCTTGCCATAGAAATAAAAGCTTAGAGCGAGCCTTTGGTAGAAGGAATCATGCCCGCAGATCGCGGGTCGAGTTCAGTGGCCGCACGCAATGCGCGGCCAAATGCTTTGAACACAGTCTCGGCCTGGTGGTGGGCGTTTTCGCCGCTCAGGTTGTCAATATGCAAGGTGACGAATGCGTGGTTCACAAAACCCTGGAAAAACTCAAACGCCAATTGCGAATCGAAGTGACCGATCATGCCGCTCTTGAAAGGCACGTGCATTTCCAAACCGGGGCGGCCGGAAAAATCGACCACCACGCGGCTGAGCGCTTCGTCCAAGGGCACATAAGCATGGCCATAACGGCGAATGCCTTTTTTATCACCCACCGCTTGTGCGACGGCTTGCCCCAAAGTGATGCCCACGTCTTCCACGGTGTGGTGTCCGTCAATATGCAAATCGCCGGTGGCTTTGATGGACAAGTCGATCAAGCCGTGTCGGGCAATTTGGTCCAGCATGTGGTCAAAAAAACCGATGCCGGTGGATAAATCGGACTGACCGGTTCCATCCAAATTGACCCGCACTTGAATTTGGGTTTCCTTGGTGTCGCGGTGTACTTCGGCTATGCGTTGTATCATGGGCGTGTGGATTTCGTTAAAGCTTCAGGCCAGCACTTCTTTGAGTGCCAAAAGAAATTGGTCGTTTTCAGAAGAGGTGCCCACGGTGATTCGCAAGCAGTGGTGAAGCACAGGATGCATTTTAGAAACGTTCTTCACCAGTATGTTTTTAGACTTCAAGGCCGCAAACACACGGGTAGCAGCATCATCGTCGCCGGGCAAACGCAGCAACATCATGTTGGCCTGACTCGGGTAAACAGTCACGCCCTTGAATGCAGCCAATCGCTGGCTCAAGCGCTGGCGTTCATGGCAAACATCCTCCGCTTGTTTCTCAAACACATCGGCATGCTCCAGCGCGAACAATGCGCATTCGGCGTTCAACACGCTGATGTTGTAGGGCGGGCGGATTTTGTCGAGTTGAGCAATGACTTCAGTGCGCGCCAGCATATAGCCAATACGCACACCGGCCAATCCAAACTTGGACAAGGTGCGCATCAACATCACTTGCGCGTTGGCTTGGCGTTCGCGGTTGATCTCAGTCAACCATGTGTCTGAAGAAAAAGGTTGGTAGGCTTCGTCCAACACCACCCAACCACCATAAGCCGACACCTGTGCGATGAGGCGACGCATGACATTCGCGTCCCACAAATTCGCGGTCGGGTTGTTCGGGTAAGCCAGGTACACGATAGCCGGTTGGTGCTTGGCGATCGCCTCGGTCATGGCCGGTTCGTCGAGTTCGAAATCGTCCCGCAATGACACCGGCACGTAAGTCATGCCTTGCAATTTGGCACTCATGGCGTACATGACGAAACCGGGCTCAGGTGCAAGAGCCACTGCGCCGGGGGTCTGGCAGGCCATGGACAAGAGAGAAATCAATTCGTCTGAGCCGTTACCCAACATCAAGCCGTAGCCTTGGGGCAAACCGGTGTGTTGTGTAATCGCGCGTTTGAGATCGTCAATGCGACTGCCCGGATAACGATTAACAGCGACGGTGCCCAAGCGCTCGCCCAATTGCGCGTGCAGCTCAGCAGATAAGCGGTGCGGGTTTTCCATCGCATCCAACTTGACCATGCCGCTTGCGTCTTGCACGGTGTAGGCCTGCATGTCCTGCAGGTCGCGACGGATATGTTTTATGTAGCTCATTGTGTGCACAAATTATAGTCATGCCCGCATACAAACCATGGTTTTGAGGCTGGACTACGCATAAATCCCCAGTGAATTCGCGAAGAGTGCGTGCAGAATGACTGACCATAGGCAAAGAACCCGTTACGCAGACCGCTTTCACAAGCTTCACAAAGGAATTTCAATGAACACCACTTTGAGCTCACGACATGCAAGATGGCTGGCCACCGGCTTTGCCTATCTGACGCTGTCCGCTTGCAGCAGTTTGCAAGAATGGACCAACGCGTTGAGCATGAACATACCTGCATCAAGCAAGACCACATCTGCTGTCACCGAATTGATCAATGGCAATGACTTGAACGCGTGGAAGCCCATAGGAAATGCCAACTGGCGCTTGCAAGACGGACTTACCCAAGCGGAGTTGGGCGATGGGTTTTTAGTGAGCCGCGCGAATTACCAAAATTTTCGTTTGGTAGCCGAGTTTTGGGTGGATGAAGAAGCCAACAGCGGTATCTTTTTTCGCTGCACCGACACGAACGCGATCAACGACAAAACCGCGTATGAAGCCAACATCTTCGACAAACGACCTGACGCAAGTTACGGCACGGGCACCGTCGTTGGAATCGCCAAATCGCAGGTGCAGCCCAATATCAAAACCGGCGGCCGTTGGAACACCTACGACATCACTGTTGTGGGAACGCGCATGACTTTGGTGCTCAACGGTCAAACCACTGTCGATACGAACGACAGTACGCACACCGGCGCTGGACCGATCGCATTGCAATACAACAAAGGTGTGGTCAAGTTCCGAAAGCTCTCTATTGAAACGCTGTGAGTGAAAGTTTGAATCTGGACGCACTGCCGCGTGCGCCGGGAGTTTATGTCTTTCATGGCGAGGGCAACTTGCCGCTATACATAGGCAAAAGCGTGGATATTCGCTCGCGTATCTTGTCGCATTTGCGCAATCCGGATGAAGCGCGCATGCTGTCGCAAACACGGCGTATTGAAGCCATAGAAACAGCCGGTGAAATCGGTGCTTTGCTGCTTGAGTCGCAAATGATCAAAACGCAAAGTCCTTTGTACAACCAGCGCTTGCGGCGCATCAAAAAACTTTGCAGTCTCCAATTGATTGATGAACCCGAAGGCAGCAAGGTGTCTTGGGTGGATGACCAAACGGTTCAACCGGGCATCACCCCTGATTTGTTTGGGTTGTTTTCTTCTCGCAAAGCAGCCAAGGACAAACTGCAATCCTTGGCGCAGCAACACCGTTTGTGTTTGCAATTGCTCGGTCTGGAACCCGTCAATCAACGTGGTTGTTTTGGTTGGCAAACCAAGCAATGTGCAGGCGCTTGCACCGGGCATGAATCACGCGCTGACCATGACCGGCGTTTACGAGATGCCTTGCGAGATTTGCAGGTGCATACCTGGCCGTTTGCGGGCGCTGTTGATGTGGTGGAAAAACGCGGCGACTGGTTGCAAAAACATCGCATTCACAACTGGGGCTATGCGGGCACTTGGTGTTCTAAGCGCAACGACTTTATAGACAAACATTTAAACCCTACCGGATTCGACGCAGACTGCTACCAGATATTGCTCAAACCGGTGTTGCTGCAAACCTTGGAAATCCAAATCATTTCCGCATAAGACTTGCAGACTGATTTTTGAGGGTTGTTTGTTTATCGGCTGTGTTGTTGCAGCCAATCCACCGCCCAGGCAGCATCGCTGTTGCTGGGGAAAATAGGGTATTTCACCGCTACAACTTCGGCGTCTTTCGCAATCAGCGTCAACCGCTTTAATAAATGCATGCCGTTGGTGTGAAACGTTGGCAGTTGCAAGCCTTTGGCAAACGCCATGTCATGGTCGCTCAAAATGGCGAAAGGCAAATGCAAACGCTGCGCCATCTCTTGCTGGTACTCGGTGGTTTGCGTACTCAAGCCAAACACCTGCGCGCCGATCTCGGTGAGTTCATCGTAATGGTCTTTGTACGCTGTGTTTTGCGGTGTGCAACCGCGCGCGCCGGGAATCTCATCCCACCCCGGCGGCAAGGGTGCGCCGGGCTGTCCGGTCATGGGGTAGCAGTAAATCACCACATAACCATTTAGCGTGGTCAAAGCCAATGTGCCGCCTTGCGTTGTCGGTAAGACGACATCAGGCAAACGCAAACCCGGCAAGTGATCAGCAGCACCATCGTCCTGGGGTACGGGCAGGTTGTCCGGAGCGCTTTCGTAATTTTGCATAGTTAAATTGATTTGAACGCGAGTGCGTTCATGCTACTTGAATCCATCAGCCAATATTTATTTCAGCTGTACCGCCCACAACACCCAAGCGGGACTGACGGGCGTGAGCGTAGCGTCACTGGCAGAAGTGCCGCTCAATCTGGAAATAGCCAGCGCAACCTCTTGACCCGAAACCACACGACCGAATGCGGCATAAGCATTGGTGTCTGAATTCCAACTGGTATTGTTGATGAGGTTGATGAAGAAACCCGAAGTGGCAGAGTTGGAGTCTGTAGTTCTGGCCATGGCAATGGCATGCACCGTGTTGTAAACGCCGGTGATTGAAGGTTTTTCCAGCACGATAGGAGCGTACAACGGAGCTTTGTTGACCAATTGGTTATTTTGCAATGCCTCACCGCCTCCGCCTTGTATGAACGTTTGGTTATAGCGGTGAAAAATGGTGTTGCTGTAAAAACCGGCGTTCACATATTTCAAAAAATTCTGCACAGTGATGGGGGCTCTTTGGTCTTCCAACTCCAGCACCATTTCCCCCTGGCTGGTCATCATGCACACCGTGGACAACTGGCTTTTATCGGATGCGGCATAGCCTTGGGCAGAGCAAGGACCACTCAAGGATTTGGCGTTGACCACATTGGCTGCATTTTTCACCCAGACGTAGTGCGCAGGCAAAGTGCCCGGCAATTGAATGACCTTATGGTTGGAACTCTGAAAACACGCGTCAGAGGCCACTGGTTGACCAGCACCTGTCTTGAAGCAATAGGCGGTGGCGGCAGTGTTGGCCGTGGCCGTCAACGTGATTTCGTGGTTACTGGCTTGGTAAAGGGTTTGACTGACCTCAAGTTTGCTCAAGACGGCCGCATCAACCTGCGAGGGCGTCGGCGTTCCTCCGCCACAAGAGATGAGCAAGACAGCCAGCAACAAACTTATCCCATATTTCTTCATAGCTCAATCAAGCAAACAGTGATTCCTGAGTTTACTTTTATATGAGGAAACTTGTTACCTGTACTTATTTTTTATTCAACAGTCACGCTTTTGGCCAGATTCCTCGGCTTATCCACGTCCGTACCTCTGGCACATGCGGTGTGATACGCCAGCAACTGCAAAGGCACCACATGCAACAACGGGGACAAAGCGCCGTAGTGTTCGGGCATGCGAATCACATGCAAACCTTCGCTGGAGTGAATACGCGTGTCCGCATCTGCCAACACATACAACACACCGCCGCGTGCGCGCACTTCTTGCAAATTGCTTTTGAGTTTTTCAAGCAAGGTGTCGTTAGGCGCCACGGTCACCACAGGCATTTCGCTGGTCACCAGCGCCAGCGGCCCGTGTTTGAGTTCGCCAGCAGGGTAAGCCTCGGCGTGTATGTAGCTGATCTCTTTCAACTTCAACGCGCCTTCTAAAGCAATCGGGTAATGCATGCCCCGGCCCAAAAACAGTGCGTTTTCTTTGTCCGCAAAATCCTGCGCCCAGGCGATGAGTTGCGGCTCTAAAGCCAACACGCTTTGCAGTGCCACAGGCAAATGTCGCATCGCCTTGAGGTGCTGCGCTTCTTCGTCTGCACTCAAGCGATGCTTGGCTTTGGCAAGCGCCAAGGTCAATAAAAACAAACCGGCCAGTTGCGTGGTGAACGCTTTGGTGGAGGCCACACCAATCTCGACACCGGCACGCGTGATGTAGGCCAGTTTGCATTCACGCACCATGGCCGACGTGGACACATTGCAAATCGTCAGTGTTTGATGCATGCCCAGGCTTTGCGC
Source organism: Bordetella parapertussis (assembly GCA_945900685.1). Lineage (GTDB taxonomy): Bacteria > Pseudomonadota > Gammaproteobacteria > Burkholderiales > Burkholderiaceae_C > Limnohabitans > Limnohabitans parapertussis_C. The sequence continues at coordinate 4,631 of CAMDJS010000060.1, read as the reverse complement.
ATGTTTCAATGCCGCCAAAGTGTCTGCGGTTTCGCCCGACTGCGTGATGGTCACGACCAAGGTGTGCGCATCCGGCACGCTGTCGCGGTAGCGGTATTCGCTGGCCACCTCCACCTGACAAGGTATGTGCGCTACAGATTCCAACCAGTACTTGGCTACGCATCCGCTGTAGTAGCTGGTGCCACATGCCAGTATCAATACCGAGTGAATATCCTTGAACACAGCAGATGCTTCACCGGGGCGATCCGGGTGGTCAAACAGTTCGGGCACGATGCCTTCTATGCCTTCCAGCGTGTCGGCAATGGCGCGCGGTTGCTCGAATATTTCCTTTTGCATGTAATGGCGGTAAGGGCCGAGTTCTGCCGCCCCGCTGTGCGCCTGCACGGTCAACACTTCACGCTGAACTTGGAGACCTGACGAGTCATACACCGTGTAGCTTTGCAATTGCAAGTCCACCACATCGCCTTCAGCGAGGTACACAATTTGATCTGTCACACCGGCCAAAGCCATGGCGTCGCTGGCTAAAAATTGTTCGCCTTGACCCACGCCCAAAATCAAAGGTGAACCAGCTCGCGCACCCACCACCCGGTGCGGTTCGTCTTTGGCAATCACGGCAATCGCAAACGCGCCGTGAAGTTGTTTGATGGCCTGCGTCACGGCCTGCAACACATCGCCTTGGTACAAAGAGTCAATCAAATGCACCATCACTTCGGTGTCGGTTTGGCTGTCAAACACATAGCCTTTGGCCTGCAAACCGGTGCGCAAAGCTTCATGGTTTTCAATGATGCCGTTGTGAACCAATGCGATTCGAGGGCTTTGGTTGCCAGACGATTTCGGGCCGTGGCTGAAATGCGGATGCGCGTTATGCACCGCGGGTGCGCCGTGTGTCGCCCAGCGTGTGTGCGCAATGCCAGTAGCGCCTGCCAATCCGCCTGCTGCATCACCAACTTGTGCGAGCAACTCAGACACCCTGGCCGTGCTGCGCGCGCGTTGCAAACCGGCCGCCTGACCGAGTTGCGCTTGGTCGGCGTTGACCGCTACGCCGCAGGAGTCATAGCCTCTGTACTCCAGACGTTGCAGTCCTTGTACCAACACAGGAACGATGTTGCGGGTGGAAACCGCGCCGACAATGCCACACATAGCGTCTGCCCTTTATTTGTTTTTTTTGTCTGGCCGCTGCCAGTTCGGGGTGCTGACCTGTTTGCATCGCGCCACCGTCAGCGATCCGGGCGAGGTGTCTTTGGTGACCACCGAACCTGCGCCTATGGTGCCGCCCGCGCCCAAGGTGACGGGTGCGACCAACACACTGTTGCTGCCCACATGCACATCCGCTTGAATGGTGGTGTGGTGCTTGTTGGCGCCGTCGTAATTGGCAGTGATCACACCGGCGCCGTAGTTGACACGTTCGCCCACTTGAGCGTCACCCACATAAGCCAGATGGTTGGCTTTAGCGCCCTTGGCCAAGGTGCTGTTTTTGACTTCCACAAAATTGCCAATGTGCACATCGTCACCCAATGTCGCACCCGGGCGCAAACGTGCAAACGGGCCGATGCGCGCACCATGACCGATACGCACGCCTTGAGCTTCGCCATCGATATGGGTGAAAGCCAAGACTTGGCTACCAGCACCGATCACAGCATTGGCAATCACGCAATGGGGGCCGATTCGCACTCCCTCGCCCAAATGCACTTTGCCTTCGAATACACAATTGACATCAATTTCTACATCGCGGTCACACACCAATTCGCCCCGGACATCAAAGCGTGCTGGGTCTGCCAGTCGCACACCTTGCTCCATCAAACGGTTTGCCTGCAAATGCTGAAAGGCACACTCTAGCGCCGCCAACTGCACAGGGGTGTTCACACCCTCCACCTGCCAGGCTTGGTCTATGCAATGCGCTTTGACTTCACAAGCGTCAGCCACCGCAAACTTCACCACGTCGGTCAGGTAATACTCGGCTTGTGCATTGCGGTTGTCCAAGCGCGCCAACCAAGCGCGCAGCAAGTGGGTGGGCACGGCCATGATGCCGCTGTAAATTTCTTGGATGCGTCGTTGCTGATCCGTTGCATCTTTTTCTTCCACGATGGCGTTGACCTGCTGCGCCGGTCCGCGCAGAATGCGCCCGTAGCCCCCGGGCGTCGGGGTTTGCAAGGTCAACAAAGCCAGATGCTTGGCATCACACAATTGCAACAAGGCTTGCAAAGTGTCGGCCTGAATCAAGGGCACATCGCCTGAAAGCACCAAGGTCACACCATCGTCTTGCAATACCGGAATAGCTTGCTGCATGGCGTGGCCGGTGCCAAGTTGCGGCATTTGCCGCACGGTTTGCAACTGCGGTTGATTTGACAGCACGGCCTCCACTTGCTCGGCGCCGTGACCGGTGATCACCACCGTGCGTCGCGCATGAATCAACTCAGCCGTGTCAATCACATGCTGCAACAAAGCCCTACCGCCCAAACGGTGCAGCACTTTCGGCATACTGCTCTTCATGCGGGTGCCTTTGCCCGCTGCCATGATGACCACATCAATCTTTGACATGAATTTGATTCCCTGTATGCCAGCGATTATCAATCAGCGCCTGCACCATCTGTCTTGGCTGGCCAAACTGTCTGCCTTGGCTTGCTTGCTGGCCTTGTCGGCATGCAGTTTGGTGGTGCCCGGTTACAACAATGCCCCGAATCTGCTGATGTTTTTCTGGATCAACCCGCATGTGGATTTGAATGCCGCGCAGGAAAAGCAAACCCTGGCCGATTTAAAGCTCACGCTGGAATGGCACCGTCAAAACCAACTCCCCGTGTATGCGGATGTGCTCAAACAAATGCAAGACATGGTGCCAAACGATATCAACCCGGATCAAGTCTGTGCCATGGCAGAGGTCATCAATGTCACCCTCGATCCATTGATTGAACAATTTGAAGTGCCGTTGACCAAACTCGCGTTAAGCCTGAACGCCGACCAATTGCAAACGCTGCAACGCAAATACGAACAAGACCTCAAGGATTACCGCAAAGAGTGGAAACTTGATGCGCCGCGTGACAAACAACTCGATGTACAGACGGACAAAGGCCAGACGAATTCCGAGCGTTTGTACGGAAGTTTGAGCACCGCGCAGGAAAAAATGCTGCGTCAGCTCGCGCAAGACTCCGGCTATGAACCCGAGCGCACTTATGCCGAACGGATGCGGCAGCAAAAAGAAAGTATGGTGATGCATGAGCGGATTTTGCAAACCAAGCCGGATGCGCAAGAAGCCAGAGCCTTGGTTCGCAAGTGGCTGCAAAACAGTTTGCATTCATCCGACCCCGCGTATGCCGCTTATTTGAAAAAACGCAAGCGAACCAATTGCGAAGCCGTTGCCCAGTTCCACAACTTGACCACCGCCAAGCAACGCGAACACGCGGTGAAAACCCTCAAAAACTATGAAGCGGATGTCAGGGCCTTGATGCGCTACAAAGCCTCATGAGCTGGTCAAGCCTGTAGAGACGCCCACATTTCTTTGTCGCGCTCTGCTGTCCAGATGCGCGGATTGACAATGCCTTTGGCTTCGTCGTAGGCACGGCTGACATCAAACGGCAGGCAATGCTCGTAAATAAATACTTTGCCAAACACCGGGTCCATGTGTTGGCGGGTCAAGGCCATGGCGGCTTTCAAATCCATGTTTTTCGCCACAGCTTCTTTGCCGCAGGCAAACAAGGTTTCCACCCACTCGCGGGTGTAGTCCAGCGACTTGTTGACGTTGGCATTGCCAATCATGGCCTCGCCGCGACCGGGGACGATCGCCTCGGCTTCCAAACCGCGCAGGGCTTCCAGCGTGGCCGGCCATTCAGCCAAATGCGCGTCGCCTGTGTAAACACCGGCTTGGTATTCCACCAGATCGCCGCTGAACAATACTTTTTCTGCTTCCACCCAGGCGATGGTGTCGCCGCGCGTGTGGCCTGCACCGGGGTGCCAGATGTCAACACTGACACCACCCAAATCCAAGCGGATGCTGCCGTGTCTGCCGGGCTTGCCGTCGCCAAACACCAGCGTCGGCCAAGTCAATCCGGGCACACTGTCGGCGCCTCTGAACAGTCGCGGAAAGCGGTCCATTTCGCTTTGCATGTCCTCGGCACCGCGCTCGACGATCAAGTCGTAAGTGCCCTTGCTGGCGATGATTTCAGTCGCGCCTTCAGCCACATAAGCGCTGGCACCTAACACCCGCACCGCGTGGTAGTGGGTCAACAACACGTATTTGATGGGCTTATCGCTGACCGCGCGAATGCGCGCAATCAAATCTTGCGCCATCAACGGGGTGGCCGTGGTGTCGCTGACCAGTATGTATTTGTCGCCAATGATGACGCCGGAATTCGGGTCACCCTCTGCGGTATAGGCCCAGCAATGCTGACTGAGTTGGGTGAAACTGATTTTTCTATCGCTCAGATCGCTCTGACTGGCAAACGCTTTGGACATGGGCACACCTGTTGTAAGGGTTGAATGTCTCCATCATAAGCAAGTTATGCCGTTGAACCCGCCAAGCTTCCTGAGCTGCTTTGGCAGACAAATTGTTCGCGCTCGTTCCATCTGACGGTCAACGCATCACCGGCATGGCGTGGCCAAGACTCCACCACCACCTGCTGATCAGCCAGAACCTGCAA
>CAMDJS010000059.1 GCA_945900685.1 Bordetella parapertussis | reverse complement strand
CACATGGCAAGTATTACGGACGAGGAAATTAAGATGATCGAAAACAGATTGAATAACCGCCCCCGTAAACGATTGGGATTCAGAACGCCTGCAGAGGTGTTTCATCAATCGTTATCCCGTGTTGCACTTCGTGCTTGAATCCGCCATATAAATAAAGCACCATTTTAAGTAGATTACATTTTCAATTTGCGCATAAAAAAACCCGCCTTTTCAGGCGGGTTTTAATTCAACCAATTAAATTTAGCTATGCCAAATTTAGATTAGAAGCTGTGGAGTACGAAAAATTGTGTTTTCTTGTTGCTGTTTCCAGTAGCTGCGGCTGTGCCGTAACCTGATGCACTACCGTACATTGCATACACATTAGTACGCTTGCTCAAAGCATATGAAACTTTCCAATCAAGTGCTGATTGAGCAACTGCTGTTGGAGCTGCAGTTGTTGATGCAGTGTAGGCAGTAGCATTTGATTGCTGAACTGCAATAGCTGCTGCGCCAAAAGGAACAGAAACACCGTAGCTGGAACCAGTTACAGTGGTGTTAGAGCCATTTTTCTGAGATGCAATCAAGGCACTGACCTTAGCCATACCGAAGTCATAAGACAATCCAACGTTGCTGGCGATCATCGTAACAGTAGTGCTGCTCGACATAGTTGTATAAGCGTAATCTCCACTGAATCCACCTGTTTTGTATCCAATAGCGTAGGTGTTTGAGTCACCAACTTTTGAGCCAGTAGTTTCACCAAAGCCTTTGGTGTAATCTGCTGTGAAACCATTAGCAATTGCTGGCAAGCTGTACTTGAGTTGGTTTTTCATGAAATAACCAGTATTTGAACCAGCAAAGTTAGCTACACTCAGACCCCAAGCACCCATCAAGTCATAACTAAAAACAACGTTAGCTTGAGAATGTACAAATGCGCCGCCTTGAACGCGACCGAAGTCACCAGATAAGCCTACAAAGCTTTGATAAGAAGTTGTGCTGGATCCTTGTGTGTCGACTACAGGTAAAAAACCGAATTGCATGTCAGCTTTCATACCGCCACCCAAATCTTCACTTGCTTTGATATTCAAAGCACTGTTTGCGTGCTCATCACCAAGGCGTTTAGTTGTAGCAACTGAACCAGCTGTGCTTGTTGTGGCTGATGTGTAGCCCATTTCGATAGCGCCAGAAATAGTGGCTTGCGCCATTGCGCCTGTGACGGCGGTGATAGCTGCAACTGCAACGAGGGTTTTTTTCATTTCAATTTTCTCCAAGGGTTAAACAAAGGGCTCCGGAACTGCGGATTGCAAGCAATCCACCGGATCCCCGGGCCAACCTCCATTTCGGAAGCTGTCGTTATTTGACCAGAGGGTGACAGGCTAGGCAAAGCCTTTAGGTGATTTAAGGGTCATCTCGTTGTCATGAGGCAACATGAATAAATGACGATTTTGGCATATTGTTTTCTATAGTGTCAATTTATTTGAATTTACACTATTAAAGTGTTGGTTTTGTGTTTTCTCCCTCTGTGTATGAGATGAAAACACCGGTAGTGACCACAGGGCATCTGAAAATACAAAGAAAAACGCCACCCTAGGGTGGCGTTTTCAAAGTTCAAGCCTTGGAGCTTGTCTTGAGACAATCAGAAGTTGTAGCGTGCGCCAATTGCATAGGTGACGTTTTTACCAGCTTGGGTATATCCACCACCGGTTGAAAGGTTGCTGTTGCTTCCAAGCAGGTAAAAGGATGTGGCTTTGTCTAAGTTGTAATACAGGCCGAAAGTTGTGTCGTTGATTGTTGCATCACCAGCTGTAGTTAAACCAGAATTAGCTGTGGTGTAAGAATCAATCGATCCCGTGCCGTAGCTCAATGCAAACGTGAATTTCTCATAAGGAACTTTGACACCAACAGTACTTGTTGTCAGGCTACCCGAATTGGTGGTGTCGCTGTATGACTTGGCATAAAGGTAGTTCACAGAAGCCACACCAAAATCATAAGAAACTGAACCAATAGTACGCATAATGGATGCGGCGGTTGAACCTGCATAAATGAGTGCAGAACTTGTGTAAGTTCCACCTTCTTTGGAGGGACCAGCATTGACTAAACCGGCAAATCTGAATGAACCAGCTGTATTTGTCGTTTTGTCCATCACCAATGCAGCTCTGATTTTGTCTTTGTTAAATTTCAAACCCAAAGAGGTGTATGCAGATGAAGTAGAGGATGCTGTATCAGCAAAGCCTCTCATCGCGTGAGCAGTAATGCCACCAATCGAAGGGCTGACGTATTTCAAGGAGTTGTTTGCACGATCTTGTGCATCAGCAGAAGTAGTGGCGCGCCAGACTTGGGGCTTGTATTCAACTCGGCCGTTGACATCCATACCAAAAATTTCGTAAGCCGTGGTTTCTTGTGTACCCGCTGTGATTTCACCAGCTGATGCATTGGAAATACCAACAAAGGATCCGCGGTTCTTGGCAGGCAATTGAGTGGCGTTGTCTGGCTCCACTTGGATTTCAGCTTGGAAACGGCCTTTGATGCCATCACCAAGGTCCCGCGTACCTTTGAAGCCAAGGCGGCTGGTGGCTGCAGCAGCAAACATGCTGGTGTAGTTGATTGATCTGCCTGCCACGCTGGGGTCTTTCATTGTTTGGGACGTGACAGCTTGGTCAATCACACCATACATCTTGACACCACCAGAAATATCAATATCAGCGAATGCGCTGCTAACAACAGAAAGGGTTGCCAAAGCAACAAGTGACTTTTTCATGTGTAAAACTCCGTTAATAAAGAAAAGGGTTAAGCTGAGTTAGCCAACCCAAGTATGTTTGCCGCGATATATTTCAGCTTCGTGACTGTTTTGTTTTTACGCAACAGTGAAAAGGACTCGAATGATTTCTTTTTGATTGTTTCAATTTTTGTCTGAATACTTTTAAGCGCAAGTTGTGACTTGCCAAAAAATCAATGGATATTTTTTTCAACACGCTAGACAACGCATTGCGCACCGTGTTTGCCAAACACCATGCACAACGCCCCAACCCTGCTCAACACATCAACACGGTGTCGCTGACTGAAGCAGAACGCACCGAAGCAGGCGCCTTAATGCGCGTCAACCATGTGGGTGAAGTCTGCGCGCAGGCCTTGTACGCATCCCAGGCCTTGGCCACGCGCAACCCGCAATTGAAAGCGCATTTCCGTCAAGCCAGCAACGAAGAAACAGACCATTTGGCGTGGACGGAGGCACGTTTGGCTGATTTAGGCGCGCGCCCGAGTTTGCTCAATCCGCTGTGGTACGCAGGTGCTTTTGGCTTGGGCTATGTGGCGGGCAAACTTGGCGGGGACGCGCTGAGTTTGGGCTTTGTCGTGGAAACTGAACGGCAAGTAGAAGCGCATTTGCAAGAACATATGCATCGTCTGCCAATGGCGGATTTGGCCTCTCGCGCGGTGGTTGATCAAATGCAACAAGACGAAGCACAGCATGCGGCAGATGCACAAAAAGCCGGGGCTGCGCCGCTGCCTAAACCGGTCATGCAAGCCATGAAACTGGCAGCCAAGGTGATGACCACAGTGGCGCACCGAATTTAAAAACTAAACGCCGCGTTGGCTGCTCAAAGACTTGAGGCCAAGCCCGTTGGCGTATCGCCAACTTCAGGTTTCTATGACATCAAAACTGGTTGTTATTTCAGCTGTTTTGCCCAACATGATGCTGGCCGAGCAGTACTTGTCGTGGCTGAGTTTGACAGCGCGCTCCACCACGTTGGGCGCTATATTTTTACCGCGCACAGTGAAATGCATATTGATGCGGGTGAACACTTTGGGGTCTGTGTCGGCCCGCTCAGCGGTCAGTTTCACGGTGCAGCCCATCACTGCGTGTCTGCCTCTTTTTAGCATCAAAACGATGTCGTAAGCAGTGCATCCACCCGCACCTGCCAGCAGCAACTCCATCGGCCGCGCGGCCAGGTTTTGTCCGCTTTGATCTGGCCTGTCTGGATCGGGCGCGCCATCCATGGCGATGACATGTCCACTGCCCGTCTCTGCCATGAATCCCATCGCGGAACGAGCCCCGCTCGCGCCGGTCCAACTGACGGTGCATTCCATGTGTTTTCTCCTTGTGTACATGAATCATAGTCGGGCTATTCCTGTCGCAAGCCAAAGGCTTGGTATGAGCCAAGTTAATTCGGCGATTGCATGTCGCCATTTCATCGGCTATATTTCATTCACGCTTTGTGAAAAGCACCCTTTGTCTCCTCCACCCTCTGAAAAGGTGGATTCACAGCCCCGCAGCGAAAGTTGCGGGGTTTTTTTCTGCTCAAGGTGTATGCGAGAGAATCTGTCTCTCGCTTGATCGCAAACGCCATGACCAAAACTTCTCTCTCCAAAGCAGTCCCCGTCCCTGCAAAAGCAGTCGGTAAAACCAGAAAACGCAAACTCACGCCGGCTGATTATTTGAAAAAAATACTCACCGCCAAGGTGTATGACGTGGCGCATGAATCGGCCTTGGACGCGGCACCGATTCTCAGCAAAAAATTGAAAAACCAGGTGTTGCTCAAGCGTGAAGACCAGCAACCGGTGTTCAGTTTCAAGCTGCGTGGTGCCTACAACAAGATGGTGCAACTCAGTCCTGAGCAGTTGCACAAAGGCGTGGTCTGTGCGTCTGCCGGTAACCATGCGCAAGGCGTGGCATTGGGCGCCAAAAAATTGGGCACGCGCGCCGTCATCGTCATGCCAGTGACCACCCCCGGTTTGAAAATCGACGCAGTCAAGGCCTTGGGCGGGGAAGTGCAATTGCACGGCGACAGTTACTCGGATGCTTATGCGTTTGCGGTCAAGCTCGGTCACAAACAAGGCCTGACATTTATTCACCCCTTTGACGACCCAGAAGTCATCGCCGGACAAGGCACGATTGCCATGGAAATGCTGCGTCAACACCAAGGACCCTTGCATGCGGTGTTTGTCGCGATTGGCGGCGGCGGTCTGGTGTCGGGTGTGGCCAATTACATCAAGGCGGTGCGCCCCGATGTCAAAGTGATTGGTGTGCAAACTTTGGATTCCGATGCCATGTTGCAATCGGTGAATGCGGGCAAGCGCATTGCGCTGGATGATGTGGGATTGTTCGCCGATGGCACAGCGGTGAAGTTGGTCGGCGAAGAAACTTTTCGCATTGCACGCGGACTGGTGGATGAATTTATCAGCGTGGACACTGACGCTGTGTGCGCCGCTATCAAAGATGTGTTTGTCGACACCCGCAGCATTGTGGAACCCTCTGGCGCGATGGCGGTGGCCGGTATCAAAAAATATGTAGCGCTTCAAAAGACACAAGGCGAAACCTATGCCGCTGTGCTGTGTGGCGCCAATATCAATTTTGACCGCTTGCGTTTTGTGGCGGAGCGCGCTTCGGTGGGTGAGGAACGCGAGGCCTTGTTTGCTGTCACCATTCCTGAAGAGCGCGGCAGTTTCAAACGCTTTTGCGCTTTGTTGGGTGACTTGCCTGCCTTTGGCGGCAGCGCTACACCGCGCTCGGTGACCGAGTTCAATTACCGCATCAGCGATTCAGACAAAGCCCATGTCTTTGTAGGACTGACCACCAATGCAACAGGGCAAAGCCCGAAAATTGCAGCGCACCTGACACGCCAAGGTTTCACCGCTTTGGATTTAACCCATGACGATCTGGCGCAAGAACACATACGTCACATGGTGGGCGGTCGCACCGGGTTGGCGCAAGACGAACGGCTGCTGCGGTTTGTGTTCCCTGAAAAACCAGGCGCATTGATGAAATTTTTATCCGCTATGCGTGCGGGTTGGAACATCAGTTTGTTTCACTACCGCAACCAAGGCGCGGACTACGGGCGCATCTTGGTAGGCTTGCAAGTGCCCGACAAAGACTTGGAGAGCTTTGACAAAATTTTGCAGACCATCGGCTATCCGTACGTGGATGAAACAGACAACCCGGTGTACAAATTGTTTTTGCGTGAATAAATATGACTGAGAGTGGTTTTTATCTATGACCTGCGTTTGCTGTGCAACAAACTGATATTCATCTCGGCGGACAAAGTGGATGCGTAAAACTTCTCGATCATCTCTACCGATGTACGTGCATTGCGAGCGAGTGTCAGCAAATCGATATTGCCGCCGAAGATCAAACGAAATGTGATGGCTGTGTGGCGCAGGCTGTAAAAACTGCGGTCTGCACCATGCGGTCCAGCTTTGATGCCCAATGTGTTCATGATCCAGTTGAATAACCAGCCAATCGTATTGAGACAACGCAGCCGGTTTTTTTCTTCCGGAAAAAACACATAGTCATCCGGTTTGCCAAAGCCTTTGGCGGTCTGGTGCGCCAGCAGCGTTTTGTAAATAGTCACGGCCTGTGGAAGACTGACGGTTGGCGCTTTGTGGCGTTTGATCTCTGGCGGTGTCAGCCGCAAATAATTGAACTTGCCGCTGATGATTTCGATGTGTTTGTTTTTCAATTGCCGCACGTCCCCTGGTCGCAAAAAGGTGTACACCATGAAGCGTATCAACCCATTCATCTCTGTAGGCATGCTGCGGTATTCGGGTTTGATGTGAAACCGTGTGTCGGGCTTGTCCCACACAAACACATGGTGTCGCAATGTTTTAGACAAACGCAATATCGCGGCGTATTCGGTGACTGTGAAAGCACCGCGCGGTTTTTGCGTGATCTTCATTTTGGGAAGCCGTGCATTTGGCGGTGGCACCGGGCGCGACCGGCATCTTGCGCCGGGGCGGTCAGTTATTGGTGGCCGCATGCGACAAGCAATGGCTTGTACAAACCCTAGAAAGATTGCAACAACACGGCTGCACATTGCAGCGATTGGTGCCTGAATTGCATCCCTTGGCGGCGCAACAAACGCCCAAGCTGCACCTGATTCCACACCAAGGGCAAACGCAAGCATTGGTATGCACGCATGACAGTGTGTGGCCATTGCCGCTGATGGCGGCACCCGACACAGGTGTGACGGACAAGGTAGAAGTGTTTGCAGAGCCCGCGCTGGCTTTGCAGGCCGAACACTTAAGCGGCCAAACGCCCAGCTTGCTGACAGCGCCGCAGCGTTGGTTGTTGCCCGCCTATACCTACGATGCCATCAACGCCAGCGGCCGCCAGGTGCACGGCATGATCGATGCCGAATCTGAACGCGCCGCCCGCCATCACTTGCGTCAGCAGGCCTTGGTGCCGCTCACGTTAAAGCCGGTGTCTGCTGAAAAATCGGGTTTCAAGCGCGATATCGTTTTGTGGCAAGCCCGGGTGTTCAGCCGCACTGACTTGGTGGTCTGGACCCGGCAACTGGCCAGCTTGGTCGCCGCCGGATTGCCGTTGGAGCGCGCTTTGACCGCGCTGTGCGAAGAAGCCGATTCCCCGGCCAAAAACGAATTGCTGACCCAAATACGCACCGAGGTAAACGCCGTTGCACCTTTGGCGCAGGCCTTGTCGATGCACCCGCGCGAGTTCGATGAGTTGTACCAAGCCGTCATCGGTTCAGGCGAACAAAGTGGCCGGCTATCGCAGGTGCTGCTGCAACTGGCCAACGACTTGGCGTCAGCCCAACACATGCGCGCCAAGTTGCTGGCCGCCTCGCTGTACCCGGCCATCGTCAGCGCTGTAGCCATGTTGATGGTGGTTTTTTTATTGGCCTATGTGGTGCCACAGGTGGCTCAGGTTTTTGTCAGTACACAGCGTAGCTTGCCTTGGTTGACCGTGGTGATATTGGCGCTGAGTGGCTGGGTGCAAGATTTCTGGCTGTGGGCGCTGCTGTTGGTGTTGGCCGCTTGGGGCGGCACCCGGCTGGCCTTGCGGCAACAGCGTTGGCGCGAGCGGTTTGACGCCATCTGGCTGCGAATGCCCGTGCTGGGTCGATTGAGTCTGGGCTACAACGCCGCGCGATTTGCGTCCACCTTGGCGCTGTTGACCGGTGCCGGTGTGCCCATGCTCAAAGCTTTGCAGACGGCGGCTCACACCTTGTCCAATGCCGCTTTGCGCAGCCATGCCATGCAAATGATCGACCTGGTGCGCGAAGGCGCGCCACTGGCCACTGCGCTGTCGCAACACAAGCAGTTGCCCGGGTTGTTGGCCATGTTTGCGCGCTTGGGCGAACAAACCGGCCAATTGCCGCAAATGCTGCAACATGCAGCCGAGCATTTGAACCAAGAAGTGCAGCGCCGTGCCATGCAACTGGCAACCATCCTCGAGCCCTTATTGATTGTTACCATGGGGGCGGTGGTGATGCTGATCGTGCTGGCGGTCATGTTGCCCATCATTCAACTCAATCAGTTCGTGCGATGAAGGTGACACATGGCGAGTACGCTGGACGGCAAATTGGTGGTGGCGATTTCCTCGCGAGCCTTGTTCAATTTTGAAGAAGAAAACCAGGTCTTTGAAGAAAACGACGACCGTGCCTACATGGATTTGCAACTCGGCAGACTGGAGCAACCGGCGCTGCCGGGCGTGGCGTTTTCTCTGGTCAAAAAACTGTTGGCTTTCAACCGCCCCGGGGACGCTCGGGTAGAAGTTGTCATCTTGTCGCGCAACGACCCGGTCAGTGGCATGCGGGTGTTTCGTTCCGCGCAACACTATGGCCTGGATATTCAACGCGGCAGTTTCACCCGTGGTCAACCGCCTTGGCGTTACCTCAAACCTTTGAACGCCAATTTGTTTTTGTCTGCCCATTTAAGCGATGTGCGTGCCGCGCTCGACGCCGGTGTGCCCGCCGCACAGGTGTACCCGCATTCGGCCCATGCCTCCGAGGCGCACCCTAACGAAGTGCGGATTGCATTTGACGGCGACGCGGTGTTGTTCAGCGATGAAGCCGAGCGGGTTTTTCAAGCGCAAGGGCTGAATGCGTTCCAGCAACATGAGAAAGACAAGGCGGCCCAGCCTTTGTCTGCCGGACCGTTCAAGCCCTTGCTGGCGGCCTTGCACCTCCTGCAAACTGAGGGCACGCCTGCCATCCGCATTCGTACCGCACTGGTGACGGCGCGCAGCGCCCCGGCGCATGAGCGTGCCATCCGCACCTTGATGCAATGGAATATCCAGGTAGATGAAGCCATGTTTTTAGGCGGCCTGCCCAAGGGCGAGTTTTTGCGTGAATTCGAGCCGGATTTCTTCTTTGATGACCAGACCGGGCATATCGAATCAGCCTCGCGCCACGTCCCCTCAGGCCATGTGGCCAGCGGAGTGCAAAATACACCTTTGCCTGCTGATTGATGTTTCATGCGAATTTTTAACCCTCTACGCTCTATTTGGCTCAAGACCACGACCCATCTAGGTCATGTGCGCACCTTGTCCATGCCGTATTTCCGCTCAGAAGAACGCTGGTCAGCGCGTTTTTTGTTGTTGGCCATCATTGGGTTGAACTTGGGCATGGTTTACGTGCTGGTGCAGTTCAACGAATGGAACCGGGTGTTTTATGACGCTTTGCAAAACCGTGATGAACCGGTTTTCTGGGAGCAACTCAAGGTGTTTGGCATGCTGGCCGCCGCATTCATTGTGGTGGCGGTCTACCGTTTTTACCTGACGCAATTGCTGGAGATTCGCTGGCGTGCTTGGATGACGAAAGATTTTCTTAACCGTTGGACCACACACCAAATTTTTTACCAGATTGAATTGCGCCAGGCTTTGGCCGGACATGACGGCTTTCGGGGCACTGACAATCCTGATCAGCGCATACAAGAAGACATTCAGTTATTCACGGCGACCACAGTTGAGTTGAGCATGGGTTTGCTAGATGCCGTGGTGACCTTGGGCAGTTTCATTGGTATTTTGTGGATGTTGTCCGGCGGCTTTAGCTTTGTGGTCAGCGGTTATGAAATCACCATCCCCGGCTTCATGGTCTGGATGGCTTTGCTGTACTCCGTTGGCGGCAGTGTGATTGGCCATTTCCTGGGGCGACGCATGGCGCCACTCAATTTCACGCAGCAACGCTTAGAAGCCAATTTCCGTCACCACCTGATAAGGGTGCGTGAGTACAGCGAAGCCATTGCCATGGACCGCGGTGCAGATTTTGAAAACGTGTCTCTACAGCACAGGTTTTTGCAGGTCGTGGGCAATTTCAAACAGTTGCTGAAAGTACAAAAACGGTTCACCTGGTTCAGCTCTGGCTATGGGCAAGCGGCTGTCGTGTTTCCTTTTTTGGTGGCCGCACCGCGCTTTTTTGCCGGCACGATTCAACTGGGTGAGTTGATGCAAATTTCCTCCGCCTTTGGCAGAGTGCAAGAAGCTTTGAGCTGGATCATCACCAATTACAGCAACTTGGCATCCTGGACCGCCACCACCCATCGTTTGAGCGTTTTTTCAACCCAGATGGAAACCCTGCGCGCCATTTCTTTTGCCGTGGTGCAACCCTTGGGACAAGACAGCCCGCCTGCTACCGAATTGAAAACGTCGGCACTCACCATCACTTTGCCGGACCGCACCGTGCTGCTCGACGATGTGGTGTTGAAGGTCAGTCCGGGCGACTCGGTCCTCATTCGCGGACCTTCCGGCAGCGGCAAATCCACTTTGCTGCGGGTGCTGGCAGGCATTTGGCCTTATGTGCGCGGTTGGGACGCCAAGCGCCAGCCCTTGCCTATTTCCGAGGCTGTGGTGCTGCCATCGAATGCCGTGTTCATCCCGCAACGGCCTTATTTCCCAGAGGGCACTTTGCGTAATGCACTTGCTTATCCGGAGATCAGTGTGGATTACACGGATGAGCAAATGAAACAGGCGCTGGAACTCGCCTTGCTTCCCCAATTAGGCTCGCAACTCGACACGGTCGGGCAATGGACACAACAGCTCTCGGGCGGCGAAGCGCAGCGTCTGGCCATGGCCCGCGTGTTTCTAAAAAAACCCAGCTGGGTGTTTGCAGATGAAGCCACCAGTGCTTTGGATGAAGCCACCGAGAAAATCATTTACGAACGTTTGCTGTCGATGGTCATGCGCGAAGGCGGTGCCTTGGTGTCTGTGGCGCACCGGCCCAGCGTGGCGGCCTACCACCAACGTTTATGGCAATTGGTGAATGTCAACGAAGGCAGCATCAAGAGCCACGTGCTGCAAGTCAGCCATTGATGCTTTTTTAAACTGTTGAGCTCAAGAATGTGGCGGCATGGCCGATTCTTGGTGGGCGGGGGATACAAGTTTCAGACCGTCCTCGCTCATAGCCCTGGTTTAAGGGGCGCGCCCTTGTGGTGCCGGGGACGGTCGCCTTTTTTGGTGGAACTTTCATCACCGCACTTATTCAATTAATTGGGGTCTGACCCCAATTATTTCAGCCGCATCTCGGCAGCGCGTGCATGGGCTTGCAAACCTTCACCATGCGCCAGCACCGATGCGGTCTGACCCAGAATTTGCGCGCCAGCCTCGGACACTTCAATCAAGCTGCTGCGCTTTTGAAAATCGTAAACACCCAGCGGCGAAGAAAAACGCGCGGTGCCTGAAGTGGGCAGCACGTGATTCGGTCCGGCGCAATAGTCGCCCAAGCTTTCGCTGGTGAATGCACCCAGAAAAATCGCGCCTGCGTGAATCAACAAAGGCTCCCATTGGTGCGGGTTGTTGCTGCTCACCTCCAAATGCTCGGGCGCGATGCGGTTGCTGATGGCGCAAGCCTCTTGCATGCTGCGTGTGTGTATCAAAGCGCCACGGCCGTTGAGCGACGCGGCGATGATGTCGCGCCGGGGCATCTCAGGCAACAGTTTGTCGATGGACGCTTGCACCGCGTCTATGTAAGCCGCGTCTGGGCAGAGCAAAATGCTTTGCGCCAGTTCGTCATGCTCGGCCTGGCTAAACAAATCCATGGCCACCCAATCGGGCGGCGTGCTGCCGTCGGCCAGCACCAAAATTTCAGACGGCCCGGCAATCATGTCTATGCCGACCGTGCCGAACACGCGCCGCTTGGCAGCCGCCACATAAGCGTTGCCGGGGCCGGTGATTTTGTCCACGCGCGGCACTGTGGCCGTGCCGTAGGCCATGGCCGCGACCGCTTGCGCCCCGCCGATGGTGAACGCGCGGCTGACACCGGCCACATAAGCTGCGGCCAAGACCAATTCGTTGCGCTCTCCGCGTGTGGCGGTCGTGCCGCTACCGGCTGCGCCGCCGGTCGCCACACTGCCGCG
>CAMDJS010000058.1 GCA_945900685.1 Bordetella parapertussis | reverse complement strand
AATTTGTGCAAATTCCCAAGGGGCGGCCTTGATCACCGGCGTCAAATCGCCACCGTGCGCGACGAAAACGCCGAACACCGCGATCATCAAAACTACCAGACCTATAGCTGCCATGTTCTTACTCCACTGTTAATGCAAACGGGGTCACTCGACCCCTCTGCCCTGCCATCTGCACGCTAGAGTAACTGAAAAACAGTGCCCCTGAGCGTTTCAGTTTCAGTTCATTGCCGTGCTTGGCTGAGGTGTGCGGGGAATCAATGCAGGCACCGTCTCCCACGCACTGCGAATCTCTACCATCAAGCCTTGAATTTCATCCAAGGCCTCCAAATCATTATGAGCATTTACGTGCAACAAGCGGCGCGTGACATAGTCATAAAGTTCGTTCAAATTCTTTGCCAGGTCGCCGCCCTTTTCAAAATCCAAGGCGCCTTGCAAACCCAACACAATGCGGCTGGCGCGGGCGATGGATTTGCTTTTATCTTCCAAACTTTTATGAAGGATATGGCCTTTGGCGGCTGACATGCTTTCAATCAAACCATCAAACAGCATTTGAATCAGTTCAACGCTGTTGGCCTTGGACACGCCGGTACTGACCTTGACTTGTCCGTAGGACTCGATAGCACGCTGATTGGCTCTCATTTCATAGACTCCTGTGATTCAATATTTGACATTGAATGAATCGGAGCCATGTGGCCTAACTTGAGAATGAAACTGAAATTGCATCATGTACTCAGGCTGGAACAGGTTTGGCTTCTTGGTTGACAACGACTTGCTCCGCATCAGCGCTTGGCGCGAGCGTACTCAAGTCCGGCTGTAAATACGGTGCAGCCTCAGGCGCTGGGGCTGGTGCTTGGGCTTGGGCTAGGGCTTGCTCTGTTGCTGGAGCGGTCAGCACAGGAGCCTCTTCCGGGGGCGGTAATTCGTCAGGTTCTTCACCTTCAGGGTGAATCAGCAAAGTGGCTGAATACGCTTCATTCAAACCCACACCAATGCGCGCATAAATCATGGCCGTCACCTGGTCCAGCGACTGTTGAATACGCAACACATCATCAGGATTGCGTTTGGCAAAGTCCACACCGGCTTGGTAAATACTGGCCAAATGGTGCATCGGTAACCATGACTCCAAGGAACCACGCGGGGTGGGAATCATGCGGTTGTTGGTTGGCACACCAGCGGTTCCCGCCTTGCCATGTTTGTAGCCTTCCATGAAGACTTGTTCAATATGCTGACGCAACACAGGCTCGTAATGCGGTTTGAGGGTGCCCACAAATTTGGCGTCCACACCCGGCACTGGAATACCACTCATGGCATCCCACAGACTTTTGCCGGACAACTCGCCAAACAGTCCATCGTTGAATGTCTGCGGCAGATCGGGTTTGGCATAACTCTGGTAAATCACATTCACCTTATCGATGATGTAGAGAACCAAAACAAAAACCAGCAGCAAACCCCAGGCAAAGAAAAGTTGGAAGAAGCTGTTCATGCGACCCTCCTGTTTGGCTTGGCATCAGACCCCTCTCCTACTTGCAAGCTTATGCGCAATTTCTTCACCACTGACGACAAAATTTGGCTCACGCGAGATTCGCTGACCTCCAGGACTTCGCCGATTTCTTTCAAATTCAACTCTTCCACGTAATAGAGTTGCATCACCAGTTGTTCACGCTCCGGCAACAAAGCAATGGCGTCTGTCACGGCTTCCATGAACTCGGCTTCTTCAACCATCACATCGGGTTGGTGCGACGCATCATCTGCAATGCTCATCACTTCTTCGGTCACCACTTCCAATGAATAGGTTTCAAAGCGACGGGCTTTGCCGCGTTCCTTTTGGAAATCTTCCAAGTCCTTGCCCATGTATTCGGCGATTTCCGCCTGGGTAGGTGCCCGACCGAGTTCTGAAGACAAGGCGTGCAAAGTTTCGTTGTGTGTCTTGTTAAAGGCCACCGCAGAACGCGGCAGGAATGACAAGCGCCGCACTTCGTCCAACATGGCGCCACGCACCCGGCTGTGGGCAAAGTTTTCAAAGTCAACGCCTTTGCTGGCGTCAAATACACGCGAAGCCTCGAGCAAACCCATCATGCCGACTTGTATCAACTCATCGAGTTCCATGTAGGCCGGCACACGTGCTTTCAAGTGCAAGGCCACGCGTTTAACCAGTCCCAGGTGGGCCAGAACCAGTTCCTCGCCTTGCGGGCGGGCCTGGCTGTACATCTTCATTGGTGTCATCGTGCGCATCATTGATTCACACTGCTTTTCAGCAGCCGCTCCATGAAAAATTGCAGACCACCCGAGGGATGATCAATAGGTCTGAGCTGAGTGCAAAGCTCGGCCAGACGACGGAAATCACGGGCTGCAGCCGTACCGGGTGCCAGTTCCATGACGGATTGGTACTTTCTGAGTGCAGCCAACACCATCTCATCGCGCTCGATAGCGGTGAGGTAGTGAATAGATTCATTCAAGAACCTGACGCAGACATCGTTGAGACGTTGATAGAGCTTCCACCCTTGCGTCTGTGTGTCCACCAAATTGGGAACCAAATAAATTTCATCCAAGTGCATTTCCTGGGACATCACTTTGATGGTGCCATAGGCATCCGCAATCGATGAAGGGTCATCTTGCACCACGACAAAGCGGCGGTGACAGGCAGCCAAAAAAGACAACACAGAAGGAGAAATACCGGCGGCCACATCCACAATCAGGTAGTCGACGTTTTTGCCTAAGTTACTGAATGCCTGCACGATGCTCGCGGCTTGTATGTGGCTTAATGCCGCCAGTTCCTGCATACCCGATGCACCTGGAATCAACTGAATGCCCTGACGGGTTTTCAGCGTGATTTCTTCCAGTGTTTTTTGACCGGTCAAGAAATGGCTGAGGTTGTATTCAGCGCGAGCACCCAAGGCAATTTGCGCATTGGCCAAACCCAGATCCGCGTCAAACAACATGACATCGTATCCACGTTGAGCCAATGCGACCGCTAGGTTGATGGACACGGTGGTTTTACCCACTCCGCCCTTGCCACTGGCAATGCCAATGACTTCGGTTGTTTTTGTTTTACTCATTCGCTGCCCCTGTGTGCTGAGCCGCCAGTCGGCTGATTCTGGCGGATGCCATGGCTACGGTGCTTTGGAAATCTTCTGGCGCAGTTTCCACCTGGGTGACACAGAGTTGGCTCAAGGCCAATCCCACCAGTTCATCAATCTGAATCTGACGACTCCATTCGCCCATGCGATCGCCTCGGCTGACGTGACTCACGCCGACATGTCCTTCGGTCAATACTTGGATCAAGGACCAAGGCTGTGTGGCCTCGTCAAGTTTGCTGACCATCAGGCTTTGCCATTGAATAGCCGGTGTAGACAACAAACGGCGCAGCAATGACTGCGAAGCATCTGCGGGTATGACCACATGGAATTGGGCTGTTGGCGCAATCGCTGCAATGTCAGCCACACGCTCGGCCATTTGCACCCCGGGGGTGTCAATGACGATGCATTTGCGCTGACCGTGTTCTTCCAGCAGCAGTTTCAACATGGTGATGTTGGTGGCGCGAAAACAATCCACACCTGACTGTGCGCTGAGTAACTGGGTCTGGTTCCAAGCGCCTGCGCGCTGATCGCTGAAACTGATCACGGCGACTTGCTCGCTGCCAAGTGTGACGCTGGCTTGTTGTGCCATGCGAGCCACCATCAAAGATTTACCGGCACCCGAGGGGCCTGCCAACACGTGAACACCGCTGTCTTGCACACCAATATGCGTTTGCTGCATGGAGTGCGACAGTTGGCGACGAATTTCTTCCATCGCGGGTTCGATGTCTTCAAAACTTTGGATGCTGTCAATCAGCAAGGCACGCAAGGCCACAGGAATAGAGGCTTCTTGCAAGGCATTGCGAAGCGGATGCAAATGGCGGGACAGGCCTGCACCTTGCCAAGCCATTTGCTGACTGAGCTTGAACTCTTTGCGAAGCACTGACAGTTCTTCGCGAACCAGGTCGACGATTTCTCGGCTGCGTAATTTGTCGCGCTCTTCTTGCGCGACCATCAATTTTTCAGTCAAGGCCGAGTCCATGGATGGTGCAGCCACCGGTGCTTGAACCGGCGTGGCCGGCACGCTCGGCGTCTCGTCCATGACCTTGGATTTCAAGCTGGCAGCTGACACAAATCCCTCTGCTGGTTGCGCTTTGGGAGACTTGCCTTTGTGTTTTTGGCCAGAAATGGTTTGGTCCAGCACTTGACCAAACGATGCCGCTGTCTCTTCAACCACAGGTTTGTCTGACAAAGCATATTTTTTGTCTGTCGGTACAAAGGTTTCCGTCACAGCCATTTCTGCATCCATGGGCGCGACATCGACAGCCACAATCAATTCAGTTTGACCGCGCACTTTGCTGCTTGAGATGACCAGCACGTCAGGCCCGAACATGGCCACTGCCTTTTCGTTGGCGGCCCGGGTATCTCTTGCCATGATGCGTTTGAGTTCCATGTTGTTTCTCTCGAGTCAGTGTTTTATAGGTATCAATTTCTGTTCAGCGCATTCACGGTGTGAATCACTTTGACAGCCTGGTCATCCGGGATTTCGCTGTAGGACAGCACGGTCAAATCACTGACGCGAAAGCGCACAGCTTTGGACAGCCAGCCACGAATCAGCGGAGAAACCACCAGCACGGCTGCATGTCCTTCTTCTTCCATATCGTGCGCACTTTGGCGCAACGAATTGAACAGGTTTTCTGCCAAATTGGGCTCGAGCACCACCGGTTGACCCGGCTGGCTTTGTTGCAACACGTTATGCAACAGTTGCTCCAAGCTGGGCTCCAAAGTCATGACAGACAAATTGTTAGATTCATCTACCAGCGCCTGCATGATCATGCGACCAAGTTTGGGGCGCACAGAGGCGGCGAGTTGTTCGGGGTCTGCACTGCGTGCAGCGGCTTCGGTCAGTGTTTCGACAATAGAGCGCATGTCGCGAATAGACACGCCCTCGCCGAGCAACTGTTGTAACACGCGGGTAACCACACCCAGGCTGAGTTTGCCCGGCACCAGTTCTTCCACGAGTTTGGGGGACTTGGCTGACAACTTGTCGAGCAACTGCTGGACTTCGTCGTGGCTCAACAAATCTGCCGAGTTTTCACGCAGCACTTTGTTCAAATGGGTCGCAATCGCGGTGCTGGCGTCAACCACGGTGTAACCGAGTGTGCGGGCCACATCGCGTTGCGAAGGTTCAATCCAGACGGCTTCCAAGCCGAAGGCAGGTTCACGCGTTGGAATGCCTTGCAATTCGCCATACACCTGACCAGGGTTGATCGCCAGTTCACGACCGACTTTGATCTCGCCTTTGCCACGGACCACGCCCTTTAAGACGATGTTGTAGCTGTCAGGGTCGATGTTCAAGTCATCGCGGATACGCACAGGCTGCACCAGAAAGCCGAGTTCGGCCGACAGTTTTTTACGCACGCCTTTGACACGGCTCATCAATTCACCGCCGGTTTCAGGGTTGACCAAGGGAATCAACCCGTAGCCAATTTCCAGACCAATCAAATCAACCTGGTCCACATCGTCCCAGTCCAAATCTTTGGTGGCTTCGGTGGTCGCAGCGGCTTGCGCCACCGCTTCTTGCGTGGCTTCTTCTTCCACTTCGTTTTTCACCACCAGCAAACCCAGACCTGCGGTGGCGGCAGCCAAAGTAATGAACATCAAATGCGGCATGCCGGGCACCAAACCCAGCATGGTCAGAATGATGGCGGAGATAAAGAGGGCCGAAGGGTTGGCGAGCTGTGTGCCAGCCTGCTCGGAAATGGATTCAGAGGTGGTGACGCGGGTCACGATGATGGCGGTGGCCAGCGACAGCAGCAAAGAAGGAATTTGCGCGACCAGACCGTCACCGATGGTCAGCAGCGTGTAAATCTTGCCCGCTTCAGCCACGGGCAGATCATGCTGGATCACGCCAATCGCTAAACCACCGATCAAGTTGATCAGCAGAATCAGCAAACCAGCGATGGCGTCACCACTGACAAATTTGGAGGCACCGTCCATGGCACCGAAGAAGTCTGACTCTTGCGCCAGCTCTTCGCGGCGTTTTTTAGCCGTGGCCTGGTCAATCACACCGGCGTTCAAGTCGGCGTCGATAGACATTTGTTTGCCAGGCATGGCGTCCAAGGTGAAACGCGCGTTCACTTCTGATACGCGTCCAGCACCTTTGGTCACCACAATAAAGTTAATGATCATCAAAATCGCAAAGATGATGAAGCCCACCACATAATTTCCAGCAATCACAAATTCGCCAAAAGCTGCCACCACTTTACCGGCGGCTTCATGGCCAGTGTGGCCTTCCACCAAAATAATTCGGGTGGACGCCACGTTCAACGCCAAGCGCAACATGGTGGCAAACAACAAGACTGTAGGGAATGATGAGAATTCCAGCGGTTTGCGGGTGCTGATGGCGATCATGATGATCACCAAGCTGATGATGATGTTGAAAGTAAACAAAAAGTCCAATAAAAGTGCAGGCAAAGGCAGCACCAGCATGGCCATGATCAACAACACCAGGACGGGAATACCCAGACCGGTGAAATCAAACTTTGCCAAATTCTGTCGAATCGTTGACAGGCTCAAGGTGCTCATTGTGACTTTTCTCGTGTTTTTGAAACGTTAAGAATTCAATTTCGGGACGCTTTTCAGCGCAGACAGTTTCATGAAGCAATGGATGTGCCAACTGCTTTGCGTGTACCCAGCCATTCCCTGCCAGTTGGATCAAGGGACGGACAGAAACGGCAAACCCTGACCAGTCACGATTCTTGCTTTATGACTGACATCTTTTTGGGAAACACTGACCGGATATGAACTTATCTGCTTTAAACAACTTACCAGCCAACAGCCCAAGCAGCAAGCTTGCCGAGCCATCTGCCGCGAACACAGACGCTGCTCGCCTGAAATCTGAGACCTTGAGGGGGGCTGACTTTGCCAGCTTCCTGCACAACCAGGTTCAGGCACTGAGAAATGTGCAACGGCCAGATCTTGCCGCGCATGTCAAAGGCTTGCCGCTCCAAAACGGCACACCTGCTGATAGCCGGGCTGATAGGGTGAAAACACCCCATGACACGGACAAAGAGCCAAGCAACGAACCTGCATCGACAGGCCGTAAAAAAGCACCCGTGAAACCTCAGGAAGCGCACAAAGCAGATGCTGAGGGTAAAGACACCAAAACCACACAAACACAAAATGAGTCTGCGCCAGCATCTGAAACAGCTTCAGAACGAATGGATGCCGAACAAAAAGCTGGCGACCAAGCACTCACTGAAGATTCGCAAACACCCAATGACTTGTCGAATCAGATCCCAGCTGACGAAGCAGATGGATCAAGGCAAGCCCAAGCTGCTGCTTCCAGCAGCGAGCAGTCAAGTCAGATCGAGTTGCTGGCTGACCAAACGGCGACATTGACCACGATTGCTGTCAGCGATAAATTACAAATCATCACCACCACGCAAACCACGGCCAGCGAACAAAGTGTGGCTGACTTCGCACTTGCCATGGGACTCGATCCCAACCAGGTCAAAACTCTTTTCGGTGAATCTGCAGCCAATGCAGCCAATGCCAAACTCGCCAACACCAACATAAGCACGCAGCAAATGCTGGGCATGAACAGCCTGCCGAGTTTTTTCTCGACCAACCAGCTGAGCACAGCCATCGGCGACACCGCTGCGTCGGCTGCTGTAGCGAACGCGATGAACACCGAGTTGCTGACGGGCGGCCCCAACACACCCGTGACGACGGCTGATTTTCAAGAATTGAACACACAGCAACTGTCTCCAGATGAGGGTCAGCAAGCGTTGCTTGGCAAAATGGAAAACCTGCAAATTCAAATCGGTGCGGCGCAAACACAGTTAACAACCGCCACACCGCAACCTGCGAGCACGCTGGCAGTTTTGTCCATGATGGATGCCCAACTGCGTTCTGAAGATATTGAATCGCTTCAAAATGAATTTGATGCCTTGGGCACTTTGGATTCCTCGTCCTCGCTGTTGCAAGACGCACCCTCGCCTACCCTGCCGGGTTTAGCTAACCGCACGCCTCACCATGCCGCGACACCTGCGGCACAGGCTTTTGCCAACAACCCGGACATGGCCCAAACCTATGAGAAGCTGAGCGAGAAACTGACCACGGAATTGGCCGCGCGCATGCATGAAAAACTCAATGCCGGCGAGTGGAAGATGAAGTTTGCGCTGAAACCCGCCAGCTTGGGCTTGGTCGATGTGCAACTGGAAATGAAAGATGGAAAACTAAGTGCTCACTTCCAATCAGACACCAATCTCACAAAAGACTTGCTTCAAAATGGCAGCCAACGTCTGAAAGATGCGCTGGCCGATTTAGGCATGAACAATGCGTCCGTGTTTGTGGCCCAAGGCCAAGCACAAGGCCAAGGGTCGCAAGGCCAATCTGCGAGATCTGGCAAATTCACCCAAGGTAACGATAATCGTGAGAAACTGTCAGATGATTCTGGCCTGAAAATTGCTGAGGATTCTCTACCTCGGCGCAACAACAGTTCACAATTTGACAGTTACGCCTGAACATTGAATTAATTAGGAGATTTCCATGGCAACCGCAGCACCAGAAACAGCACCCGAAGCCGGCTCGGAAGAGCCGAAGAAGAAAAAACCCATACTCTTGATAGCAGGAATTGCCGTTGGTGCCATCGTCCTGTTGGTCGGCGTGGCCTTCGGAACCCTTTACATGTCCGGCTATTACGAGAAAAAAGCCGAATTGGCCGCCATGGACAAGCTGGAGGAACTCGAGGCCGCAGCCACCAAAGCCAAGGATGAAGCGCCTGCCAAGTTAAAGAAGGAAGCGCCCGAAGCCACCCGCTTTGAAAAGAACTACTTTCAAGTGGAAAAAGAGTTGATGACCAACATCACCGGCTCGAAAAAAGTCATGGTGGTGCAAATCGCGATCATGACGCATTACGACTCGCGCGTGTTTGACAACATCAAAAAGCATGAATTTGCCTTGCGCTCAGCCATGCTGGATTTGATGCGTCAAACCACAGAAGCTGAAGCCAGCAAGCCTGAATTCCGCAAAGAACTCGCGGTCAAACTCAAGGACATCATGAATTCTCTGCTCGAAGAATACGAAGATTTCGGCGGCGTAGAAGAAGTCATGTTCACCTCCTTTGTCATGCAGTAAAGGCACATGGCAACTCGTCAAAACTTACTCAGTCCGGAAGAACTGTCCGCCCTCTCTGAAGGGTTGAAAGACGGTTCTCTTGAAGCGGACACCGGTTTCAATACCGGGGTGCGGGTGCGCAAGCACGACCTGGCCAGCGAAAACAGCAGCCTGGGCGTGAATGTTTCATCGATCGACATGATCAATGAGCGATTCATCCGTATGTTCCGGTTGGGTTTGCTTGAAGTGTTGCGCACCACGCCGCGTGTGAATCCCACGCGTGTGCAAATCATGAAATTCGGGGATTACCTGGGCATGCTCAAGCCACCGTTGTCTGTCAACACCATCCGCATCAATCCGATGCGCGGCAACTCGGTCATCATCATCGACCCGAATGTGGTGTTCAGCTCGCTAGACAGTTTCTTCGGCGGTTTCGGCAAGGGTGTGTCTGACCTGCCGCCCGGCCGGTTATTCACCGCAACAGAAACCCGCATCATTCACATCATTTTGGAAGTGTTTTTCCGCTCGCTCAAGGAAGCTTGGGGGCCGGTGCTTGAGATTGATTGCGAGCAAGTCAGCTCGGAGATCAATCCGCAATTCGCCCAAATTGCGGATGAAAACGATTTGGTGGTGCTCAGCCGTTTTGAAGCCGAAGCTTCAGCCTCTGGCGGACGCGGCTTCATCGATCTGGTGTACCCGTATGCCACGCTCAAACCGATGCGCGACCTGTTGCGCAACCGCGTGGCCTCGGGTGACGGCAACGAAGAATCCGACAAGATATGGCGCGAAGACTTGGCTGTGGCTGTGGGTGACTCACTGATTGACATCAAGGTGATGATGGGTCAAATCAAAACCACCTTGCACCATTTGCAAACCATGAAGGAAGGCGACATGCTTTTCTTCAAGAAACCTGAGTTGGCGCAATTTCTGGCCAATGACGTCCCCTCCTTCGGGGTCAATATCGGTACCCGCGGCTCGAATGTGGCTGTGCGGATTGAAAAACAGCTTGTCCCCGGACAGAATTAAGAAGGCAGGAAACTCCTATGAACGACACCACCACAGAACCGCAGGACCAGGAACCCGAAGCCAGCGAGATACCGCCGACAGCGGAAGAATTCCATGTGTCACAGCCTGGCAATATCAATCCGGAAGTGTTGCAAAACATTTCTGTCAACTTGTCCATCGAAGTCGGTCGCACCAGCATCAAGATCAAAGACTTGATGCGTTTGACCCAAGGCAGCGTGGTCGAACTCGACCGCATTGCCGGTGAACCTTTGGACTTATTGGTCAACGATACCGTGGTGGCACAAGGCGAGGTGGTGCTGGTCAATGACCGCTACGGCATTCGCTTAACCCGCGTGGTGCCGTCTACTGACCGTTTGAAATCACTGTAAGCGCTGGCACTAAAACACACCCGTCTTTTGCAGACAAGTTGTTGGCGCTGCGGCTTGGTATCTATTACGACAACACCAACTCACCGCGCAATGAATGCGGCAAGGCTTGGGTGATGCGCACATCAATCATCTGACCGACCAAGCGGGCTGACTGCGGCCCGCCATCAAAATTGACGATGCGGTTGCACTCGGTGCGACCCATCAATTCGGCTGCGCTTTTGCGCGACGGCCCTTCCACCAAAATACGTTGCACCGTTCCCATGCGGCTTTCGCTGATGCGTCTGACGTTGTCTTCCACGGTCGCCTGCAAATGCTGCAAGCGTTTGAGCTTGACTTCATGCGGTGTGTCGTCGGCCAAATTGGCCGCCGGTGTGCCCGGGCGCGGACTGAAGATGAAACTGAAGGAAGCGTCAAAGCCGATGTCAGTGATCAACTTCATCAGCTTGTCAAAGTCTTCCTCGGTCTCGCCGGGGAAACCGACAATGAAATCTGAACTCATGGAAATGTCAGGACGCACGGCACGCAGTTTTCTGATTGTGCTTTTGTATTCCATGGCGGTGTAACCGCGCTTCATCGCCATCAATATGCGGTCGCTGCCGTGTTGCACCGGCAAATGCAAATGGCTGACGAGTTGCGGCACCTTGGCATACACATCGACCAAGCGCTGCGTGAACTCGTTCGGATGGCTGGTGGTGTAGCGGATACGCTCGACGCCGGGAATCTCGGCGATGTATTCAATCAACAGTGCAAAGTCTGCGATCTCTGACGTGCCGCCCATGCTGCCTCTGTAGGCATTCACGTTTTGGCCGAGCAGCGTGATTTCTTTCACGCCCTGTGCGCACAAACCGGCGACCTCGGTCAACACATCGTCGAGCGGGCGGTTGATTTCTTCGCCGCGCGTATAGGGCACCACGCAATAGCTGCAATATTTGGAGCAGCCTTCCATGATGGACACAAACGCAGACGCACCATCAACACGCGCAGGCGGCAAATGGTCAAACTTTTCAATCTCGGGAAAACTGATGTCAACCTGCGGCTTGTTCAATGCTTTGCGTTGGTTCAACAACTCGGGCAAGCGGTGCAAGGTTTGCGGGCCGAACACCACATCCACAAACGGCGCGCGCGCGATGATGGCCGCGCCCTCCTGGCTGGCCACACAACCGCCGACCGCAATCTGCACGCCTTTTTTCTTCAAGTGCCGCACACGCCCCAAGTCGGAGAACACTTTCTCCTGGGCTTTTTCACGCACTGAACAGGTGTTGAACACCACCAGATCGGCTTGGTCTATGTCGGTGGTTTGTTCGTAGCCTTGGGCCGCGCCCAGTACATCTGCCATCTTGTCCGAGTCGTACTCGTTCATTTGGCAGCCGAAGGTTTTGATGAAGACTTTGCGGCTCATGTCAAAGCCTTGGTAGGAATGCAGCGGGTCATGGTGTAGATCCAGAGGCTGTTGAAGAAGCCGCGATTGTATCGAGTGGCTTGTTTATGATGGCTGCATGCACACATTCACACGCACAGTTTTATATACCGACACCGATGGGCGCGCCCGTTTTCGAGAGGAAAGCAT
>CAMDJS010000057.1 GCA_945900685.1 Bordetella parapertussis | reverse complement strand
TGTTTGTCCGGCGTGAACGAAGCCATCACTTCGCTGATGCTGGTTTTGTATTCTTCAATCAAAGCACGCTCGCCGCGCCGCTCTTCGGTGTAACCGAACACATCGAACACACCGCCGCGCAAAAAGCGCAAACGCGACAGCAGTTTGAAACCGGTCAACATGGACGGTCCGAATTTTTGTTTGACCAGTTCGCCCTTGTCGTTTTTCTTGGAAATCAAGGGCGGCGCCAAGTGGTAGTTGAGGGTGAAGTCACCTTCAAACTGGTCGGCAATACGCTGCAAAAACACTGGATCAGCGTGTAAGCGCGCGACTTCGTATTCGTCTTTGTAAGCCATCAATTTGTACAAATTACGCGCCACCGCCTCAGCCACTTGTGCCGAGGTTTTTTGCTGCACATCCTGCACGAACGCCATGTACTGCTTGGCATAAGCCTTGTTCTGGTAGTCCTCAAGCCAGCCCATGCGTTTTTGCAGAATGGATTGCAAAGATTCACGCGCTTTGAAATTCACCACTTGCAAAGGCTGTGTCAACCCTTGGACTTTGGCCAGATCGTGGGCGCACCAACGGCCCCAAGTGAACGCCAGTTTGTTGGCTTCGACTTGCACGCCGTTGAGCTCAATCGCACGCATGATGGCGTCTTGCGAGAGCGGTATCCAGCCGCGCTGCCAGGCAAAGCCCATCACCATCGGGTTGATGAAGATGCTGTCGCCGAGCAACTGGGTAGAGACTTGGTTGGCATCGAACGCGCCCATATTGCGCGGCTCGTTGCCCACCGCTTGCAAGATGTCTTCCAAACAACTGTCGCTGGGGTTGGCCCAGGCACCGTTTTTCACAAACGCGGCGGTCGGTGTGGCCAAACCGTTGATGGCGACACGGGTGCGCCCCGGGCGCATGCGCACCATGGTTTCTTTGCCAGCGGTGACGATCGGATCGCAGCCCAATATCAAATCGGCGGCAGCAGTGGACACGCGCGTGGTGCGGATCTCGTCTTGCTGCTGCGCAATCAACACATGGCTCCAGGTCGCGCCGCCCTTTTGCGCGAGACCGGCCGAGTCTTGCGTGACGATGCCTTTGCCTTCGAGGTGCGCCGCCATGCCGAGCAACTGCCCGATGGTGATGACACCGGTGCCGCCGACACCGGCGACCACGATGCCGTAGCCGCCGGGGTAGACACCGCTTGTCAATGACGGCAGTTCGGGATCGGGCAATTCACCGAGTTGCGCCGGGTCACGCCGGCTATCGGCTTTGTTTTTCTTGCGCAACTGGCCGCCTTCGACCGTCACAAAACTGGGGCAAAAACCTTTGACGCAACTTTGGTCTTTGTTGCAAGTGCTTTGGTTGATGCTGCGCTTGCGACCGAGTTCGGTTTCAAGTGGTTCGACGCTCAGGCAATTGCTTTGCGAACTGCAGTCGCCGCAACCTTCGCACACGGCTTCGTTGATGACCACGCGCACCGCTGGGTCGACCATGGTGCCGCGCTTGCGGCGACGGCGTTTTTCAGTGGCGCAAGTTTGGTCGTAAATGATGACGGTGCAACCTTTGATTTCGCGCATGAAGCGCTGCACCCGGTCAAGTTCGTCACGGTGTTCAATGGCCACACCATCGGGCAAGCCGAGCAAGGCGCCGGGCTCGCCGTTTTGGCCGATCGGTTCGTATTTTTCCGGCTCGTCGGTGACGATGACGATGCGCTTGGCACCTTCGGCGCGCATACTTTGCGCAATTTGAACCACGCTGTGGCCTTCGGCGCGTTCACCGATAGGTTGACCGCCGGTCATGGCCACGGCATCGTTGTACAAAATTTTGTAGGTGATGTTCACACCGGCGGCCACGCTTTGGCGCACCGCCAAAATACCGCTGTGGAAATAGGTGCCGTCGCCGATGTTGGCAAAAATATGTTGGTCGTTGCTGAACGGTTGCTGGCCGACCCAAGGGACGCCCTCGCCGCCCATTTGCGTGAAACCGGTGGTGCTGCGGTCCATCCACAGCGACATGAAATGGCAGCCGATACCGGCCATGGCGCGCGAACCTTCTGGCACTTTGGTAGAAGTGTTGTGCGGGCAACCCGAGCAAAACCAAGGCTGTCTGTCGGCTTTGACTTCCAGCACTTGCATGGCGTTGTGTTTGGCATCGAGCACCGCGAGTTGCGCGTCTATGCGCGCGGTGGTGTCGGCATCCAAGCCCATTTTTTTCAAACGCTTGGCGATGGCTTGGGCGATCAAGGCGGGCGACAAATCGGCATTCGAGCGCAGCAAGGTGTGGCTGATCGGATTGGGTGCGGACCACTCGCCGCCGCTGTCGCCGTCCACCTGATCGAACTTGCCTAACACGCGCGGGCGCTTGGCGTCCGGCCAGTTGTAGAGCTCTTCTTTCAATTGGTATTCAATCAGCTGGCGCTTTTCTTCCACCACCACGATCTCTTGCAAACCTTCGGCGAACTCGCGCGTGCTTTGCGACTCCAAAGGCCAGACCACGCCGACTTTGTGAACGCGGATACCGAGTCGCTTACAAGTGTTGTCGTCCAGGCCCAAGTCCAGCAGCGCCTGTCGTGTGTCGTTGTAGGCCTTGCCGCTGGCGATCAAACCAAAGCGGTCATGCGGGCCGCGTATCACGGTGTGGTTCAAACGGTTGGCGCGTATATAGGCCAGTGCCGCGTACCATTTGTAATTGAACAAACGCGCTTCCTGCGCCAGCGCATCATCCGGCCAGCGGATGTGAATGCCGCCGGGCGGCATCTCAAACTCAGGAATAACAATTTGCAAACCTTGCGGGTCAATGTCGACCGTGGCGCTGGATTCGACGATTTCCTGAATGGTTTTCATGCCGGCCCAAACACCGGAGAAGCGACTCATCGCAAAACCGTGCAAACCGAAGTCCAATACCTCTTGCACCGAAGCGGGAAAGAAAACCGGCAACCCGCAAGCTTTGAAGATGTGATCGCTTTGGTGCGCCGCCGTGCTGCTTTTGGACACATGGTCGTCACCGGCGATGGCCAACACGCCACCCCACGACGTGGTGCCCGCCATGTTGCCGTGCTTGAACACGTCGGACGTGCGGTCCACGCCCGGGCCTTTGCCGTACCAAATGCCGAACACGCCATCAAATTTGTTGTTCCCCGGTGGCGCGAAGCCCAGTTGCTGCGTGCCCCACAAGGCGGTGGCAGCTAATTCTTCGTTGACACCGGGCTGGAACACGATCTGCTGCGCCTGCAAATGCTTGCGGGCGCTCCACAGTGCTTGGTCGTAATTGCCCAAAGGCGAGCCACGGTAGCCGCTGATAAAGCCCGCCGTGTTTTTACCGGCCAGCTGGTCGCGCTGGCGCTGCAACATGGGCAAACGCACCAAGGCTTGTACACCGCTCATGAACGCACGGCCTTGCTCGAGCGCGTATTTGTCGTCGAGCTGAACGGTTTCCAGGGCTTTGCGTATGTGTTCGGGCAGGGGCGCGTTCATGGGGACTCCAACTTCTGTCAGTGATTGGTCAGTTTAGCTGTTCTTTAAGACTTCTGTCAGTCGGGCTGTCCCTTGTGTTTACGAGACAGCTCGCTTACTTTGAATGCGCTTTGGCACAGCCAGCGCCCTGAAGCGGTCTGCGCGAGTTTGGTTTACGCCACGCCGTACCGGTCGCGGTAAGCCTGAACTGCTGGCAAGTGAGTTACCGCTTCGCCCAGGCCACCTTGTGCCTGAAGATAGGACAGCAAATCGGTGAGTTGCGCCACAGCGCAGACTTTCAGCCCTAAGGTGTCGCGTACATACTGGACCGCACTGTGCGCCACGTCTTTGATCGATCCGTCCGCCGCCACCTCGGTCGCCATTTCCTGTCGGTCCAAGGCAATCGCCACGCCGTAGGCCGTGGCACCGGCGCTTTGTATCAAAGCAATGGATTCCCGCACCGCCGTGCCCGCGCTCATCACGTCGTCCACGATCAATACCTGGCCTTTTAAGGGAGCGCCGACCAGCGTGCCGCCTTCGCCATGGTCCTTGGCTTCTTTGCGGTTGTAGGCGAATGGGAAGTTATGCCCGAGTCGCGCCAGCTCGATGGCGACAGCCGCACCCAGCGGAATGCCTTTGTAGGCCGGGCCGAAAATCATGTCAAACTGCATGCCGGACTGCACCAGCGCCTGCGCGTAAAACCCGGCCAAGCGGCTGAGTTTGGCGCCATCGTCGAACAAACCGGCGTTGAAAAAGTAAGGTGACACACGCCCGGCCTTGGTTTTGAAGCTGCCGAATTTGAGTACACCCGATTCCAGCGAGAATTGAATGAACGCTTGCGCCAGCGTGTGGTCTGGCGTATGGTGCAACGACATGGGGGAATTCCTTGTTCAAACTCACCAGCCTCAACCTGAACGGCATACGTTCAGCCAGCAGCAAAGGGCTGGAAAACTGGCTTGCTACCACCTCGCCGGATTGTATGTGTGTGCAGGAAGTCAAAGCACAGGAAGCCGACCTGGTTGGCACGTTCGAAACCCTGGCCGGTCTATCGGGCTATTTCCATTGCGCCGAGAAAAAAGGCTATGCCGGTGTCGGCATGTACACGCGCTTTGAACCCAGCCATGTGATCCAAGGCTTTGACGGCGGCGAATTCGACGCAGAAGGCCGCTATTTGGAATTGCGCTTCGACACACCCCAACGCAAGCTGTCGCTGATCAGCAGCTATTTCCCCAGCGGCTCCTCCGGCCCGGAACGCCAAGAAGCGAAGTTCCGTTTTCTGGATGTGTTTTACACGCACCTGATGTCTTTGACAAAAGGTCGTGAATTGATTGTGTGCGGCGACATCAATATCGCGCACCAACAGATTGATTTGAAAAACTGGCGCAGCAACCAAAAGAACAGCGGCTTTTTGCCCGAAGAACGCGCGTGGATGACTACGCTATTGAACGATGGCGGCATGGTCGATGTGTACCGGCAGCTTCACCCTGACACCACAGACGCCTGCTACACATGGTGGAGCAACCGCGGCCAGGCTTATGCGAACAACGTGGGCTGGCGGCTGGACTATCACCTGGCCACGCCTGCGCTGGCCGAGACCGCGCGTTCAGTGTCTATTTACAAAGACGAAAAGTTTTCTGACCATGCGCCTGTCACCGTCACTTATGACATGAGCATGTGATTCATTTGCAGACATGATCGCCCCCGTCTTCACCATCCCCGACCACGAAGTTGAACTGAGCGCCATCCGTGCGCAGGGAGCTGGCGGCCAGCATGTGAACAAGGTGTCGAGCGCGGTGCATTTGAGGTTTGATATTCGCGCTTCTTCGCTGCCGGACGAGGTGAAAGACAAATTGCTGGCCCTTTCAGACCAACGCATCACAGCTGATGGCGTGGTCGTGATCAAAGCGCAAAGCTCGCGCAGCCAAGAGGGCAACCGCATCGATGCCATGGCGCGCTTGCACGAGTTGGTGGCCATTGCCGCCAAACCGGTGAAACCACGCAGAGCTACCAAGCCCACTTTTAGCGCGCGCATGCAGCGCGTCGACAGCAAAGTCTTGCGCGGACAGACCAAGGCTTTGCGCGGCAAAGTCACTGACTG
This sequence comes from Bordetella parapertussis, assembly GCA_945900685.1. GTDB lineage: Bacteria > Pseudomonadota > Gammaproteobacteria > Burkholderiales > Burkholderiaceae_C > Limnohabitans > Limnohabitans parapertussis_C. Next base: position 6,994 of record CAMDJS010000057.1, on the reverse strand, counting down.
ATTTTTTTACATGGCTTTGGTTCTACTTAAAGGTATGACATGCTCGACGTACTGATTATTGGTGCGGGCTTGTCGGGCATAGGCGCGGCGCGGCATTTGCAAATGCAATGTCCGGACAAACGTTGGCGCATCTGGGAAGCACGTGCGGCCATCGGCGGCACATGGGATATTTTTCGTTACCCCGGCGTGCGCTCGGACTCGGACATGCACACATTGGGTTATGCGTTCAAACCTTGGCGCGGCACGCAAGCCATGGCAGACGGGCCGTCCATTCTTTCCTACATTCGCGAAGCCGCTCTTGAGACGGGTGTTGCGCAACACATCGATTTTCAGCACCGTGTAGTCAGCGCTGATTGGTCAACAGAAGAAGCTTGCTGGCGCGTGACCGCGCAACTGGCTGACGGCAGCACCCGCGTGCAAGAGACGCGTTTTTTGTACATGTGCGGTGGCTATTACAGCTATGCACAAGGGCATCAACCGCATTTTGACGGGCAAGAAAGTTTTCAAGGGGCGTTGGTTTATCCGCAGTTTTGGCCTGAGGGTTTGTCGTACGCGGGCAAACGCTTGGTGGTGATTGGCAGTGGCGCGACAGCGGTCACTATCGTTCCGGCCATGGCCAAAGACGCGACCCATGTGACGATGTTGCAGCGCTCTCCGTCCTATGTGGTGACACGCCCGGCGCAAGAAACACTGGGCGTGTGGCTGGACCGGTTTTTGCCCTTCGATTTGGGTTACCGGTTTGTGCGTTGGCGAAACATATGGCAAGGCATTGTTTATTTCCAGCTGGCCAGACGCAAACCGCTGTTCTTTAAAAAATATTTGATAAACATGGTGAAGAAAGCCCTGGGTCGTGAGTTTGATGTGAAGACGCATTTCACACCGCGCTATGCGCCTTGGGACCAGCGCGTGTGCGCCGTGCCCGACGGTGATTTGTTCAAGCAGATTCGCCAAGGCAAAGTGAGTGTGGTCACCGGGCAGATTGCGCGGTTTGATGTTGATGGCATCACCATGCAAGACGGCAGTTCGTTAAAAGCCGACATCGTGGTGGTTGCCACCGGTTTGCAATTGAATGTGCTTGCCGATGTGGCTGTTCATGTGGACGGACAAGCGTTCGTGCCAGGCCAAGCGCTGGCCTACAAAGGCATGATGCTCTCAGGCCTGCCGAATGTGTTTGTGGCCTTCGGCTACACGAATGCTTCATGGACTTTGAAGGCCGACTTGACCGCCAGCTATGTATGCAGGCTGTTCAAACACATGGACAAACGCGGCTACCGGTTTGTCAGCCCGCAGCACGACCCGGCGCAAACCACACAAGCGTTTTTGGATTTCACCTCGGGCTATGTGCAACGCGCCAGCGCCATGCTGCCCAAGCAAGGCGCGGCATCGCCCTGGCGGGTGCATCAAAACTATGTGATGGATGTGTTGGCGCTGCGGTTTGGCGGGTTTGAGGATGGGGTGCTTTTATTTGCCTGACACTTTAAAACTGAAGTTTGCCGCCCAGGGTCCAGTACTTGTTGTCGCCCTGTATTCTGTAACTTCCGTCTAGTTGCACATTTTTGACAATCTCGGTTCTAAGACCTATGGAAGTGATGTTTTCACTGCCCTCCACATGCATCCATTCGATGTTCGGCACCAGATTTTCCAAAGGGTATTCATAAGCCACGCCATACAAGACATTGGCGGAGGATGTATTGGGCTTGTCCCAGCCCAGATTGGCATGCACGGAGCCCCAGTTTGTGGAGTTGCAAGTCAGTATTCCCCATCCGTAGATGGAATAGCCGCTGTCATCGATGACCGCCGACCTGCCCAAGGTTGCGCCGGTGTTGCAACCGTTTTCTTGTGAAGAGCTAAACAGCTTTTCAATTGAAAACTGTAGGCTTTTTCGCTGGTCAATTGGCTGTTGGTGAAATTCGCGCCTAACTCTAATTCTTCTATGGGGGCGTAGGCCGGGGAAAAAGACAGCGCATTGTTTTCTTTGTCAAACCATGACTCCAAATGGCCGTGCTCGGCTTCGTTCGTGTTGGCATCGTCCACCAGCATGGGGCGCCCGACATACGCGGCTGACACGCACACACTCATGGCAAAGAACGCTGCTTTTTTGGCGAAGTCGATTTTTTTCATGTTGAGCGTTTAAGGAATTAAATAATTATTGTATCAGTACAAATGAGAATGATTCTTATTCAGTGCTTAATTCGCCCATCAGTAAGTCATCCTCCTCCAGTTTCCTCATCGTTAAATTAACTTTATTTATTCGTCAATGACCAAGTATTGATTTGAGCAGCATGGCAACCGGGGGTTGCGTCAGAATGGTTGTTTTTCGCCGTCTAAATAGACGAGTCACAACCGGGCTGTTGAAGCAACTTAGTATTTGCCAGGTGGAATTCCATGCCATATACTTTGATATATGGCAACATATCCAACATCACCCTCTAGACCGACAGCACGCGTCGGTTGGAACAACCGTTCACAAACGGTCACCATGCCGCTGGAATATCGATTTGCAGATTCGGTGCAGGAGGTGTTCATTCGCCGTGAAGGAGAAAGCGTTGTCTTAACGCCGCGTCCGACCGATTGGTCAGGTTTCTTCGCTTTAGGCTTGAAAGCCTCAGATGACTTCATGTCAAGCAGCGAGCGCCTACCCATTCAGGAGCGCACGTTTTGACAGACCCATTGTTCATGCTGGACACGGATACCTGCATTTTTTTGATGCGAGGTGAATCCGAAAAACTGAAATCGAAAGTGCAGGCTATACCTTTACAGCAACAGGTGATGTCGGCTGTGACCTTTGCTGAGCTTACCTATGGCGTGCAGGCCTCGGCTGTTGCCAAGCGCAAACAAAACCAGACTGTGCTTGATAGTTTGGTCCTGCACCTGGCGGTGTTGGACTGGCCACGCGCGACTGCGACATATTACTCAGAGATTCGCGCAGACTTGAAGAAGCGCGGCGCTCAACTCGGTGCGGCTGATCTCATGATTGCAGCACATGCGCGGGCTATCGGGGCTATTGTTGTGACAAACAATGTGAAGGACTTTGGTCGGGTCAAGGGACTTGCGATAGAAAACTGGCTGAAATAAACCGACCTGTCCCACAACTCGATTCCGCTTCATATGTAAGTGTACGATTCGGAAAATCAACGCGTTAGCAAGCTTACTCCAAGAATTCAATACTTTTATCAAGCACCTCCCCATGCTCCACTACGAAACCATCCCCGTCACCGCCTTTCAGCAAAACTGTTCTCTGGTCTGGGAGGACGAGGGCATGACCGCTGCCGTCATCGACCCGGGCGGTGAGGTCGATGTGTTGCTCGCTGCTTGCAAGCAGTTGGGCATCACGCTGACACACATCTGGATCACACACGGGCATTTAGACCACGCAGGTGCCACGGCAGATCTGGCCGAGCAACTCGGTTTGCCCATCATCGGGCCGCACCCGGGCGACCAGTTTTGGATTGACGGTTTGCCCTTGGCCGCATCCACTTACGGTTTTCCACCCGCACGTCCTTTCAAGCCCACGCGCTGGCTGGCCGATGGCGACACGGTCACTTTAGGCAAACACACGCTGTCCGTGCGTCATTGCCCGGGCCACACGCCGGGTCATGTGGTGTTTTATTCCGCCGAGATGAACCGCGCCTTTGTTGGCGATGTGCTGTTTGCAGGCAGCATTGGCCGCACCGATTTCCCCCAAGGCAATCACCAGCATTTGATTGACAGCATCACGCAGCGCCTGTGGCCCATGGGCGACGACACGGTGTTCATTCCCGGCCACGGCCCGGAGAGCACGTTCGGACGCGAGCGCCGCAGCAACCCGTACGTCGGCGGCACCTGAGATGCAAGACCGCATTCAGATTCACGCCAACGGCGTTGATTTTGTTTGCTTAACCCAAGGCCGCGGCCCTTTGCTGTTGCTGGTGCATGGCTTTCCCGACATTCCGCAGTCCTGGTCGGCGCAAATGGATGCGTTGTCACAAGCTGGCTACAAAGTCATCGTGCCTTACCTACCCGGCTATTTGCCCTCGCGCGTGGCAGAGAACGCGTTCTTTGACAAAGCCAGTCTGGTGCATGGCATCGCCGGTTTGATTGAAGCCGTGTCGCCCGGCGAAAAGTTGCATTACATCGGCCAGGACTGGGGCGCGATCATCGGCTATGCGCTGTGCGCGGCCAGGCCCGACTTGTTGCACAGCGCGGTGTTGATGGCGGTGCCGCATCCGCAGATCGTGAACACATATTTGTTGGAGCCCAAACATATTCAGCGCTCATTCCATTGGTGGTTTTTTCAGCAAGCGGTGTTGCCCGAGCAAGCTTTGTTGGCAAATGACATGGCGTTCATCGATTACCTGTGGCAGTACTGGTCAGTGCCGGGTTATGAAGACCGTGAACACATTGCGCAGGTCAAGCAATGCCTGCGTCAACCCGGCGTGTTGACAACCGCGCTGGACTATTACCGCGCCATGTTCGACCCGTCCAAAGCCGACCCGGCCTTGCACGCACTGCGCGCAGCCATGCAACACAGCATCACGGTGCCAACGCTGGCTTTGTGCGGCGCGCAAGACATGCGCGCTGAACTTATGCGCGAGCAAGCAGCTTGTTTTGGCGGGCTTTACGAGTACCGCGAAGTGCCGGATGCGGGTCACTTTTTACAACGCGAGCAAAGCGCGGCGGTGAATGATTTGTTGCTGGATTGGTTGAAGCGGTTTGCTTGATGCGCTTTCCCTGATACGACCAAATTTAACCCTGCAAATTGTCGATGGGATAGGCAATTTACAAGCTTAATTGTTCAAGCCAGCGCTGGCGGCTGAAATACACGAACCCTTGAGGCGATTTTGTCGCTCACCGTGCGCGTAGCGACCCGCATGTCGTACTCGGTTTGCAAATTTATCCAAAACCTGGGCTCCATGTTGAAAAACAAACCCAGTCTCAAGGCCGTGTCAGCCGTGATCGGACGAAGGCCATTCACCACCTCACTGATTCGGCTCGGAGAAACGTCGATGTCAGCAGCGAGTTGACGCGCAGATATTCTCATAGGCTTTAGGAATTCCTCCAGCAAAATTTCGCCGGGGTGGATTTCATCTAATTTTTTAGGCATTTTTACCTTTCAGTGGTAGTCAACAATTTCAACTTGATCAGCAGCACCATCGCGCCAGACGAAACAAATTCGCCACTGTTCATTGATGCGCATACTGTGTTGCCCGCGTCTGTCCCCTTTTAATGCCTCTAGCTGATTGCCGGGTGGAATACGCAGACTGTCCAATTCGTTGGCAGCATGCAATTGCAGCAACTTCCTTCTGGCTACACGTTCAATGTTTTTGAAGCGTGGCACAGAAGTACTGTCAAACAGTGCTTCTGTAGCCTTACAACTGAACGAATTGATCATTGCCAGATATTATTCTGCTTAACAGATTCTGTCAAACAGATCGGTCGGCGACTGTTTAAATAACTACTGTTTGGCTTGCGCGGATTTTTCAAACAAGGGCATGACCTTGGGCAGGTTGTTTTCAATCTCTTTGATGCGGGTGCTGCCCGACGGGTGTGTGCTCAGCCACTGGGGCGGCGCACCCTTGTTGGCAGCACTCATTTTTTGCCAGAGCGTCACGCCCGAGCGCGGGTCGTAAGCGGCGCGCGCAGCCAGTTCCATGCCGACCAGATCGGCCTCGCTTTCGTCTTCGCGGCTGAATTTCAGCGTCAGTAAATTCGCGCCTTGTTTGGCCACGGCATCCGTCAGATTCGGGTCGACTTTGAAATACGCGGAAGCCAATGCGCTACCGATCGTGGCCAACACGTTGGTGGCTTCGCTTTTGCCCATGCGCTCGCGCGCGTGTTCGCGCAAGGCGTGGGCAATTTCATGACCCATCACCATGGCGACTTCATCGTCAGTGAGCTGCAGCTTGTCCAAAATGCCGTGATAAAAAGCGATCTTGCCACCGGGCATGCAAAACGCGTTGATTTGCGCCGACCCGATCAAGTTGATTTCCCATTTCCAATCTTTGGCGCGCGGATTCCATTCGTAACTGTAGGGAATCAGCTTTTGCGCAATCGCACGCAAACGGATCACCTCGGGGTGGTCAGCTGGCGCGAGCGCGTTTTTGTCTTTGGCCTGCTTGAGCATTTGGGCATATTGCTGGTTGGCTGAGCCCTCAACCTGTTCAGCCGGTACCAGTTTGGTAAAGCCCGAGGTTTTGCCAACCTCGACGCCGTCGCGCGCCAGCAGGGAAGTCGCGGTCAGGCCCAGCGCACAACCGGCGCAGTGGTACATAAATTGACGTTTGTTTAGCATGGTGTCTGAAGTGGGGAGTCGCATCACAATACAAGGTATGAACGATACCTCAACTGTCAAGTCCTCGCCATTGCATTGGGCGGATTCCATGATGATTTACCTCAGTCCCAACAGCTTGCGCATGCTGGCGCTGGGGTTTGCCGCCGGTTTGCCCTTGTTGCTGGTGCTGGGCACGCTGAGTTTTCGTTTGCGTGAAGCTGGCATAGACCGCGCCATGATTGGGTTTTTAAGCTGGGTAGGCTTGGCCTATGGCTTCAAGTGGGCCTGGGCACCGCTGGTAGACCGCCTGCCTTTGCCCTTGTTAACGCGCTTACTTGGCCGTAGGCGCAGCTGGTTGCTCTTGTCGCAAGTCTGTGTGATCGCCGGTTTGCTCGGCATGGCCATCAGCAATCCGCAAGTCTCATTGATGCCCTTGGTAGGTTTTGCGCTGCTCACCGCATTCGGTTCGGCCACGCAAGACATTGCGCTGGACGCGTTTCGTATCGAGTCGGCGCAAGCGCGTTTGCAAGCGGTGTTGGCAGCGAGTTACCAGACCGGTTACCGGCTGGCCATGATCTGGGCGGGCGCCGGTGTGTTTTGGATCGCCGCCAAAGCCGAAATCGGCGGTTTACCGGCTGGCACTTACCAAGACAGCGCGTGGGCTGTGGCCTATGTGGCCATGGCGGTGTCTATGGCTGTCGGCATGGTCACCGTGTTGTTTTCCAAAGAACCGGCACATGTGGA
>CAMDJS010000056.1 GCA_945900685.1 Bordetella parapertussis | reverse complement strand
TACTCGACCTCTTTAAGCAGTTCACACCTGATGAGCATTTCGATGCCATCAAAATCGGATTGGCTTCCCCGGAAAAAATCCGCTCATGGTCTTTCGGTGAAGTCAAAAAACCCGAAACCATCAACTACCGCACTTTCAAGCCCGAGCGTGACGGTTTGTTTTGCGCCAAGATCTTCGGCCCTATCAAGGACTACGAATGCTTGTGCGGCAAATACAAACGCCTCAAACACCGTGGCGTGATTTGCGAGAAGTGCGGCGTTGAAGTCACACAAACCAAAGTGCGTCGTGACCGCATGGGTCACATCGACTTGGCCGCGCCTTGCGCCCACATCTGGTTTTTGAAGTCACTGCCCAGCCGTTTGGGTTTGGTGCTGGACATGACCTTGCGTGACATCGAGCGCGTGTTGTATTTCGAAGCGTATGTCGTGACCGATCCCGGCATGACCGCGCTGAAGAAATACGCCATCATGACCGAGGACGAGTTTGAGGCCAAGCGCATCGAACTCGGTGACGAATTCCAGGCCAAGATGGGCGCCGAAGGCGTGCGCGACTTGCTCGAGACCATGGAAATCGACATGGAGATTGAAAAACTCCGTAACGACTTGACCGGTTCAGAAATCAAGATCAAGAAAAACGCCAAGCGCCTCAAAGTGCTGGAAGCCTTCAAAAAATCAGGCATCAAACCTGAGTGGATGGTGTTGTCAGTGCTGCCAGTGTTGCCGCCTGATCTGCGCCCCTTGGTGCCGTTGGATGGCGGGCGTTTCGCCACCTCCGATTTGAACGACTTGTACCGTCGCGTCATCAACCGTAACAGCCGCCTGCGTCGTTTGCTCGAACTCAATGCGCCTGAAATCATTGCCCGCAATGAAAAGCGCATGTTGCAAGAAGCGGTGGACAGCTTGCTGGACAACGGCCGTCGCGGCAAAGCCATGACCGGCGCCAACAAGCGTGCGCTCAAGTCTTTGGCCGACATGATCAAAGGCAAGTCAGGCCGTTTCCGCCAGAACTTGTTGGGCAAGCGTGTTGACTATTCCGGTCGTTCTGTGATCACGGTGGGTCCAACTTTGAAACTGCACCAGTGCGGTTTACCAAAGCTGATGGCTTTGGAACTGTTCAAGCCTTTCATCTTCAGCAAGCTGGAGTTGATGGGCATTGCCACCACCATCAAAGCGGCGAAGAAAGAAGTTGAAGCCGGTACACCAGTGGTGTGGGACATTTTGGAAGAGGTCATTAAAGAGCACCCGGTGTTGCTCAACCGTGCGCCCACGCTGCACCGTTTGGGCATCCAAGCTTTCGAACCCATTTTGATCGAAGGCAAAGCGATTCAATTGCACCCCTTGGTGTGTTCCGCTTTCAACGCCGACTTTGACGGTGACCAGATGGCGGTGCACATTCCTTTGTCGGTGGAAGCGCAAATGGAAGCCCGCACCTTGATGCTGGCGTCAAACAACGTGCTGTTCCCCGCCAACGGTGAACCTTCCATTGTTCCTTCTCAAGACGTGGTGCTGGGTCTGTACTACACGACCCGCGAGCGTATCAACGGCAAAGGCGAAGGCCTGGTGTTTGCCGACATCGGTGAAGTGCAACGCGCTTTGGATGCTGACGTGGTTGAATTGACCGCCAAGATCACTGTGCGCATGACCGAGTGGACCAAAGACAAAATCACTGGCGAATTCAGCAGCAGCAGATCGCTGGTAGAGACCACCGTTGGTCGTGCTTTGTTGTCTGAAATTCTGCCGCGCGGTTTGCCGTTCAGCAACTTGAACAAAGCGCTGAAGAAAAAAGAAATCTCCAAGCTGATCAACACCTCATTTCGCAAATGCGGCTTGAAAGAAACCGTGGTGTTCGCTGACAAACTGTTGCAAAACGGTTTCCGTCTGGCGACTCGCGCCGGTATCTCCATCTGTATTGATGACATGTTGGTGCCGTTTGAAAAACACGCCATCATTGAGAGTGCAGAAAAAGAAGTCAAAGACATCGAACAGCAATATGTGTCCGGTTTGGTGACTTCTGGTGAGCGCTACAACAAAGTGGTTGACATCTGGGGCAAGGCCGGTGATGCGGTCTCCAAAGTCATGATGGACCAGTTGCGCAAAGAAAAAACCATTGACCGCCATGGCAACGAAGTAGAGCAAGAGTCGTTCAACTCCATCTACATGATGGCCGACTCGGGTGCGCGCGGTTCTGCCGCTCAAATCCGTCAGCTCGCCGGTATGCGCGGACTGATGGCCAAGCCTGACGGCTCCATCATTGAGACACCCATCACGGCCAATTTCCGTGAAGGCCTGAATGTGTTGCAGTACTTCATTTCCACCCACGGTGCCCGTAAAGGTCTGGCTGACACAGCGCTTAAAACCGCCAACTCCGGCTACTTGACTCGCCGTTTGGTGGACGTGACACAGGATCTGGTGGTGATTGAAGTCGATTGCGGCACCAGTAACGGACAGTTGATGCGCGCCATCGTTGAAGGCGGTGAAGTCATCGAGTCTTTGCGTGACCGCGTGCTGGGACGTACTGTGGCTGAAGACGTGGTGCATCCTGAAACACGCGAAACCTTGGTGCCAGCTGGCGACATGCTGGACGAAGATTTGATCGATGAGATAGAACTGTTGGGCGTGGATGAAATCAAAGTTCGCACCGCACTGAATTGCGAAACTCGTTTTGGTTTGTGTGCCAAGTGCTATGGCCGCGATTTGGGCCGAGGCGGTCTGGTCAACGTTGGTGAAGCTGTCGGTGTCATCGCCGCTCAGTCCATTGGTGAGCCCGGCACACAGCTGACCATGCGTACCTTCCACATCGGTGGTGCGGCTTCGCGTGCGGCAGTCGCTTCCAGCGTAGATGCCAAGTCCAACGGCGTCATCGGCTTTAACGCCACCATGCGCTATGTGACCAACAGCAAGAGCGAATTGGTCGTCATTTCACGCTCCGGTGAAATCGTGATTCATGACGAACAAGGCCGTGAGCGCGAGCGTCACAAAGTGCCTTACGGTGCCATTTTGGCGATCAAGCCGGACCAAAGCATCAAGGCCGGCACCATATTGGCCAACTGGGATCCGTTGACACGTCCGGTGATCACCGAGTTTGCCGGTAAGACACAATTTGAAAATGTCGAAGAAGGTTTGACGGTCGCCAAGCAATTGGACGAAGTCACCGGCTTGTCTACCTTGGTGGTCATCGACCCCAAGCGTCGCGGTTCCACCAAAGTGGTGCGTCCGCAGGTCAAGTTGATCGATGCTTCCGGCAAAGAAGTGAAGATCCCCGGCACCGACCATTCTGTGACCATCGGCTTCCAAGTGGGCGCGCTGATTCAAGTGCGCGACGGTCAGGACGTAGGCCCCGGCGAAGTGCTGGCGCGTATTCCTGTGGAAGGTCAGAAGACACGAGACATCACCGGCGGTTTGCCGCGTGTGGCCGAGTTGTTCGAAGCGCGTTCACCGAAAGACAAAGGCATTTTGGCTGAGATGACCGGTACCGTGTCCTTCGGTAAAGAAACCAAAGGCAAGATCCGCTTGCAGATCACCGACCCAGAAGGCACTGTGTGGGAAGAACTCATTCCCAAAGAGAAAAACATCGTGGTGCACGAAGGCCAAGTGGTCAACAAAGGCGAGAGCATTGTCGATGGTCCCGCAGACCCGCAAGATATTTTGCGTTTGCTCGGCATCGAAGAATTGGCGCGATACATCGTCGACGAAGTGCAAGACGTTTACCGTTTGCAAGGCGTGAAGATCAACGACAAGCACATTGAAGTGATTGTTCGTCAGATGCTGCGCCGTGTGGTGGTCGACAACGTCGGTGACACCAACTACATCAGCGGTGAACAGGTCGAGCGCTCTGAAATGCTCAACACCAACGAAGCATTGCAACGCGACAGCAAGATGCCTGCTACCTACACCAATTTGTTGTTGGGTATCACCAAGGCGTCGTTGTCTACCGATTCGTTCATTTCAGCGGCTTCCTTCCAGGAAACCACCCGCGTTCTCACCGAGGCTGCCATCATGGGCAAGCGCGACGAACTGCGTGGCTTGAAAGAGAACGTCATCGTCGGCCGACTCATCCCTGCTGGCTCTGGCATGGCCTACCACAGGGCACGCAAAGCCAAGGACCTGATGGACGAGGCAGAACGTCGCGCAATCACCGAGAACGAAGCCGAAGAGCTCGCCTTGGCGCAACAGCAAGAAGGCAGCAACGAAGAGACGCCGGCAGACTGACCGTCCATGGCCCTTCGGGGCCGTGTCGGCACAGTCTGTCATGTCAGTAGGTGTCTTTGACCATGCTGCAATCACGCTGGTTCTGGATAGCTTTTGCCATTCTGGTGTTTTGGGCGCTGGGTGCTTACAACAGACTGGTGCGTTTGCGTGCACAAGTGAAACAGCAATTCGGCCCATTACAAGCCGTTTTGCTGAATTACCAGGAAGTGGTTCAGCAGGCAGTAACTGCGGCAGCGACAGCGCCGCAATTGTGGGATCACGCTGGCAATTCCGATTTAGGTCACAGTTATTGGACACGTTTGCAAGTGGCTGCGGGCTTATCCACGGTGGCCATTGCACACATGCAAAACCATACCCTCGAGCAAGACAGTGCCCAAGCCTTGCATGATGCGGCAGCCGAATTGCAAGACGCATGGGCGGCGTTGAACCACCCGGATGTGTATTTCATCAACATCCCCGATCATTTAAAGCAGCGTTGGCTTGACTTGGATTTGCTGGTGCAACCTGAGTTGAGCCGCTTCAATGCGGCGATTTACGAATACAACCAAGCCATCAACCATTACCCGGCCGCTTTGCTGGCCAAGCTGTTTCAATTCCGCGCGGCCACAGTGTTGTGACGCAAGCACCGTCAAAGCAAAACGCTGCAGTCCAGACGCCTGCCTTGTGGCAACAGTTACGGGCTTGCGCTGTGGCATTGCGCGCAGTGCGCCAAGGCAAAAACCACACACAAGCCTTGGCCTGGGTTGAACCGCTTTTAAAAGCGGGTGCGCAGGCTTTGTTGTTTGCAGTGCTCAGGCAATGGGGACGAACCATGGCTCTCAAGCCTTTGCTGGTGACACGCGCGCCTCAACCCGTGGTGGATGACTTGTTGTGCATCGGTCTGGGTTTGGCATTGCAAGAATACGCCATGTACCCGATGCATACCTTGGTCAACCAATTGGTGGAAGCCGCCAAACGCGACCCGTCCACGCGCGCCCAAGCCGCATTCCTCAATGCCTGTATCCGGCGCTTTGACAGAGAACGCCAAGCCTTGATGCAAGCCACCGATGCACAACCATCGGCCCGGTGGAACCACCCCGAGTGGTGGATCAAGGCTTTGCAAAGCGACCATCCGCAGGATTGGCAAGCCGTGTTGCTGGCCAGCCAACAAGCCGCGCCCATGGCGGTGCGTGTCAATCAACGGCATTTGAGCCGCGAGCAATTGCAAACCACGTGGCAGCAACAGGGCGTGGGCTCTGATGTTTGCGGTGATTACGGATTGGTTCTGCACCGCGCAAGCCATGTGCAGAGCTTGGCGGGTTTTGACAAAGGCTGGTTCTCCGTGCAAGACCCGGGGGCTCAACTGGCAGCACCTTTGCTATTGAATGGTTTGAGTCCACCTGTATCGGGTCGATGGCATGTGCTGGATGCCTGCGCTGCTCCCGGCGGAAAAACAGCGCATTTGCTGGAGTTGGCTGACATAGATTTGTTGGCTATCGATGTGGACGAGAGCCGTTGTCAACGGGTACGTGATAATTTGCAGCGCTTGCAGTTGCAAGCTTTGGTGACATGTGCAGATGCCTCACAGCCCCAGACTTGGTGGAACCAGCAACGGTTTGATGCCATTTTGCTGGATGCTCCATGCACCGCTTCAGGCATTGTGCGAAGACATCCGGATATTCCATGGCTTAGACGCGAAAGTGATGTGGCAGGATTGGCCGCGCAGCAGCAAAAACTGCTGAAAGCCTTGTGGCCGCTGTTGGTTGCAGGAGGACGTTTGTTGTACTGCACATGTTCTTTGTTCAAATTGGAAGGTGAAGACCAGATCCAATCGTTTCTTGCAAACAACAGTGATGCCCAATTGCTGGCGTCGCCGGGGCAATTGTGGCCGGGCATGACCGCAAAGGGTGCAACTGTCTCGGACAATCTGTCCGGGGAGCACGATGGATTTTTTTACGCTTTGTTGGAAAAACAAAAAGATGTTTGAAATGACCGGGTTTACACAAGCAAAGTCACTGAAGTGGCTGGCCGGTGTCATCTTTTTGGTTTGCCATTGGATGATGCAGCCCGCCATGGCGCAAATTGCCGTCCAGTTCTCTGAACCACTCATAGAGCGCGGCGAGGATGGTGTCTATGTCAGCGGCAATTTTGAATTTGAATTGTCAGCCGGGCTTGAAGATGCATTGACCCGGGGCATGCCACTGAGCTTTGTGCTGCAAGCCGAGGTCATGCGTGAGCGTTGGTACTGGTATGACAAAAGCGTAGGCATCACAGAGCGTTATTACCGACTCACTTACCAACCCTTATCCCGCCGTTGGCGTATGCACGTGTCATCCGCGCCTGTGGTGAGTACAGGCTTAGGTGTCACGCTGGGGAGCAGCTTTGACAGTCTGCGCGATGCCCTGCAAGCATTGCAAAAAATCAGTCGCTGGCGCGTGGCAGAACCGAGTATTTTGCAAAAAGATGTCAAGCAGCGATTGGATTTGCGTTTTCGCCTAGACCTGAGTCAGTTACCGCAGGCATTGCAATTCGGTAACCAGTCCAGCAGCGACTGGAACGTCAACTACACCCACAGCTTGCGTCTCGAAGAACTCAACAAATGACGCAATCCAACACCTGGAGCGCACTGCGACACCGCAGTTGGTTGCTGGTTGTGATCATGTCTATTTTGGTGTCGGTGTCGCTGATCTTGCTGTTTTTGCTGACCCAAGCCACACAACGTTGGGACGTTTACGAACAAAACTACAGTTTGTTGTTTGACTTGAACGCGGTGCTGGCCGTGTTTTTATTCGCCGTCATCAGTTGGATCGGTTGGCGTTTGTCACAGCGACTGCGGCAAGGCAAATTCGGCAGTCGCTTGTTGGTGAAATTGGCCGCCATCTTTGCCTTGGTCGGTATCTTGCCTGGGGTGTTGATTTACGCCGTGTCTTACCAGTTTGTGACCCGCTCCATCGAAGTCTGGTTTGATAATAAGGTTGAAGTGGCCTTGGACGCAGGCTTGAGTTTGAGCCGCTCTACCTTGGAGAGTTTGGCCAGCGAATTGATTGTCGGGGTACGCAATGCCAGTGGCAATATGCGCCATGCAACACGTGAGCAGTCGACCGTGAGTCTGGAGAAAATCCGTGACCAACTCGACGCCGCCGAGGTCAGCCTATGGCAAGGCAACATCAAACTGGTGGCCAGTGTCAATGAATCCGGCTATGTGCTTCGCCCCGAGCTGCCTGGCGCATCTGAATGGCGGCAAGTGCGTTCGCAAGGCAGCAGCTGGCGCAGCGAAGGCCTGGAGGAGTCGGGTGCCGCAGACACTGTGCCGCGTATCAAAGTGCTGTGGCGACTGCCGGACACGGGCTTTCAATTGGACCAGCAGGCCATGGTGTTGCAAGTGGTCAAGAAACTTCCCCCTGCGTTGGTGTCCAATGCCAAAGCCGTGCTGGAAGCCAACCGTGAGTACCAAGAAAGAGCGCTTGCGCGCAACGGTTTAGAACGCATGTACATCGGCACCTTGACCCTGAGTTTGTTTCTCTCGGTGTTTGGCGCGGTGTTGCTGGCCGTGTTGCTGGGCAACCAGTTGGCCAGACCGCTGCTGCTGTTGGCCGAAGGTGTGCGGGATGTGGCCGCCGGTGATTTGCGTCCCAAGCCTTTTTTGCAAGGCAAGGACGAACTCGACGGATTGACGCGCTCTTTCTCTGTGATGACGCAGCAATTGTTCGAAGCCAGAAACACCGTTGAGCGCAGCATGGCGCAACTCGATTTAGCGCGCAGCCATTTGCAAACCATGTTGGATAACTTGACGGCAGGCGTGGTGTTGTTGGACGACACGGCCAAGGTCTTGTCTGTCAACCCCGGCGCCAACCGAATATTGAAATTGACTTTGCCTATAGATGTCGGCAGTAGTTTTCTGGATATGGATGGCTTGCAAGAGTTCGCCAGGCAAGTCATCGATCAGTTTCATGAACTCGCTTCAGAAAAACAAGGGCAGCTTGACCATTGGGAACAATCGTTTGAATTGGATGCAACGCCTCTGACCAGTGCCAAGAATTTTTCTACGCAAAGTGAAAGACATGTCACCTTGGTGGCGCGTGGCGCTTTGCTACCGCAAGGCGAATGGCTGCTGGTGTTTGATGACATCTCTGACATTGTGTCCGCCCAACGCAGCCAGGCCTGGACCGAGGTGGCCAGACGACTCGCGCATGAGATCAAAAATCCCTTGACGCCGATCCAGTTATCCGCAGAACGTTTGGCCATGAAACTGGACGGCAAACTGCCTGAAATGGAGCAAGCGCTGCTCACCAAATCAGTCAAAACCATTGTGGAGCAAGTCGATGCTTTGCAGCGTTTGGTCAATGAATTCCGGGACTTCGGCAGATTGCCTGCGGCACGTTTGCAAGCGTTGGATTTGAATGCATTGCTCACGGAGATGATGACGCTCTACAACAATGAAAACGCCCGTGTGCCAGTGGCTTGGGAGTTGCAAACAGGTTTGCCTTGGGTGATGGGGGATGCGGCACAACTGCGTCAGGTGGTACATAACCTGATTCAAAATGCGCAAGATGCCAGCATGGAGCAAGCACATGCGCAGGTCTGGGTTCGCACCGAAGCCAGACCGCAGTCACAGCGTGTGCGACTGACCGTCCTTGATAATGGCCCCGGTTTCAGCGAAGCGGTGTTGCAACGTGCATTTGAGCCTTACGTCACCACCAAAGCCAGCGGCACGGGTTTAGGACTGGCGGTCGTCAAAAAAATTGCAGATGAACATAATGCACGCATTGAAATCAAAAACCGTTTGCAAGCTGAACTGATTGGCGGTGCGCAAGTATCGCTATCATTTCGCCTTGTAAACTCCCCTGAAACTGAACTCTGAAAACTTCATGGCAACTATTCTGGTGGTAGACGACGAACTCGGCATTCGTGATTTGTTGTTTGAAATTCTCAATGATGAAGGTCATCAGGTGGAACTGGCCATGAACGCAGCCGAGGCGCGAGCGATACGCGCTGAACTGCAACCTGACCTGGTGCTTTTAGACATCTGGATGCCGGACACTGACGGCGTGACACTCCTCAAAGAATGGGCGAGTACGGGCTTGTTGAATATGCCTGTCATCATGATGAGCGGTCATGCCACCATTGACACAGCGGTGGAAGCCACCCGCATTGGTGCCATGGCCTTTCTGGAAAAACCCATCACCATGCAAAAGCTGCTGAAGTCAGTCGAGCAAGGCCTGAACCGCAAAACAGCTGCACTCGGTCGCGCAACAGCAGCGGCTACAACTCTTCTACAGCCATCATCCGCCGTCCGTCCGTTGGGGATGGCGCCCGCCATGCCAATGACTGCAGCCGCGTTACCGGCGGTGATGCAGCCGGTGCAAAGTTTTGATTTGAACAACCCGCTGCGTGAAGCGCGCGACAGTTTTGAAAAAGCGTATTTCGAATTTCATCTGGCGCAAGAAGGCGGGTCCATGACCCGCGTGGCTGAAAAAACCGGTCTAGAGCGCACCCATTTGTACCGCAAGCTCAAGCAGTTGGGCGTGGATTTGTCACGCGGCAAACGCGGCAACAGCGCCAGTTAATGTCAATGCCCGGCCTTGTGCAAGACACAGGCTGTCAGTTGGTGTGACAAGCCTTTAACTTATTGGCCAGTTACATATTGCGCCGGTACTGGCCGCCTACCTCGAACAAAGCGTTCGTGATCTGACCCAGCGAACACACGCGCACCGCATCCATCAGCACTTGAAAAACATTCTCATTAGCTATCACCGCTTGCTGTAGTTGCTTGAGCATGTCAGCAGAAGCAGCGGCGTTACGCTGGTGGAAATCGTTAAGGCGTTGTAATTGATTTTGTTTTTCTTCATCTGTCGAGCGCGCGAGTTCAATTTTTTGCGGCACTTCATTGGCTTGTGGTGATTTGAACGTGTTGACCCCGATGATGGGCAGTTCACCCGTGTGTTTGAGCATTTCGTAATGCATGGATTCGTCTTGGATCTTGCCACGCTGGTAGCCGGTTTCCATGGCGCCGAGCACTCCGCCGCGTTCGGCAATCGCGACAAACTCTGAAAGTACCGCCTCTTCGACCAGTTCGGTCAACTCCTCGATGATGAAAGCGCCTTGCGACGGGTTTTCGTTTTTCGCCAAGCCCCATTCGCGGTTGATGATGAGTTGAATCGCCATAGCGCGGCGTACCGAATCTTCGGTGGGCGTGGTGATGGCTTCGTCAAACGCGTTGGTGTGCAAGCTGTTGCAGTTGTCGTAGATCGCGATCAGTGCTTGCAGCGTGGTACGGATGTCGTTGAACTGGATTTCTTGCGCATGCAGTGAACGGCCGCTGGTTTGTATGTGGTATTTGAGTTTTTGTGAACGGTCGTTGGCGCCGTATTTTTCTTTCATCGCCACCGCCCAAATACGGCGCGCGACGCGTCCCATGACGGTGTACTCCGGGTCCATGCCGTTGCTGAAAAAGAACGAGAGATTGGGCGCAAAGTCATCGATGTGCATGCCGCGCGCCAGATAGGCTTCGACAAACGTAAAACCGTTGGACAGGGTGAATGCCAGTTGTGAAATCGGGTTGGCGCCAGCCTCGGCGATGTGATAGCCGCTGATGGATACGCTGTAGAAATTGCGCACCTGGTGCTCGACAAAATACTGCGCGATATCGCCCATGACCTTGAGAGAGAACTCGGTGCTGAATAAACAGGTGTTCTGGCCTTGGTCTTCTTTCAAGATGTCAGCTTGTACTGTGCCGCGCACGTTTTGCAGCACCCAAGTCCTTATGTCTGCCCCCTCGGTCGTTGAAGGTTCGCGGCCTTTTTCTGTGCGGAACTTCTCCAAGTTCTGGTCGATGGCGGTGTTCATGAACATCGCCAAAATCGTCGGCGCCGGCCCGTTGATGGTCATGGACACGCTGGTAGCGGGTGAGCACAAATCAAAACCGTCGTACAAAACCTTCATGTCGTCCAGTGTGGCGATACTGACGCCTGAATTACCGACCTTGCCGTAGATGTCGGGACGCAAGTCCGGGTCGTTGCCGTAGAGCGTGACCGAATCGAAAGCGGTCGACAAGCGCTTGGCCGGCATGCCTTCACTCAACAGTTTGAAGCGGCGGTTGGTGCGAAACGCATCGCCTTCACCGGCGAACATGCGCGTCGGGTCTTCGTTGTCGCGTTTGAACGCGAACGTGCCTGCGGTGTAGGGATAGCGCCCCGGCACGTTGTCAAGCATCAGCCATTGCAGTATGTCGCCATGGTCGTGAAAGGTGGGCAAGGCCACTTTGCGTACCGGCGTGCCGCTGAGAGACAGGGTCACCAGGCTGCTGCGGATTTCTTTGTCACGCACCTTGACCACTAACTCGTCGCCGGAGTAATCGGCTTTCAAGGTCGGCCAGTCTTTCAACAGGGTGCGTGCATCTGCGTCTAAGCGTTCTTCGCGCTCCAGCGCCAGCCCCAAGCTGGCTTCTGAGGCGCGCGGCTTGTTCGGTTTGCCCTCCGCCAGCATGGCCGAGGCGGCTTTCAATTGCTGCACTTCGCGGGCCAGTTGTGCTTGTGCGCGAGCGCGGTGTTTGTAGCCGCGCACGGTGTCGCTGATCTCGGCCAAATAACGACTGCGAGAAGACGGCACGATGGGCGTCTGGTGCGAGCTGTGGCGCACATTCACCAGCGGCAAACGCGCATCGCTCAAAGCCAAACCCAGTTCTTGCAAACGCGGTTTCATGGCTTGGTAAAGCGCGGTCACGCCGTCGTCGTTGAAATGTGCGGCCATGGTGCCGAACACTGGCATCTTCTCGGTCGGCGTGGTCCAGGCTTCGCGGTTGCGTTGCACTTGTTTGGAGACATCGCGCAGCGCGTCAGCAGAGCCCTTGCGGTCGAATTTGTTGATGGCGACAAACTCGGCAAAGTCCAGCATGTCGATTTTTTCCAGTTGGCTGGCGGCGCCGAACTCGGGCGTCATCACGTACAAAGGAATGTCCACGTGCGGCACGATGGCTGCATCGCCTTGGCCTATGCCGGATGTCTCAACCACGACCAGATCGAAACCGGCGCATTTGGCGGCGGCAATCACGTCAGGCAGTGCGGCGCTGATTTCGCTGCCGAATTCGCGCGTGGCCAAAGAACGCATGAACACGCGTTGCTTTGACAAATCGGTGTCTGACCCCAATTTATCCAATTTGCCCCAAGGAGAAATGGCGTTCATGCGTATGCGGTCGCCCAACAGCGCGCCGCCGCTTTTGCGCCGCGATGGGTCAATCGAAATCACTGCAATGCGAATCGCGTCGTTTTGGTCCAAGCGAAAGCGGCGAATCAATTCGTCGGTGAGCGAAGATTTGCCCGCGCCGCCGGTGCCGGTGATGCCT
>CAMDJS010000055.1 GCA_945900685.1 Bordetella parapertussis | reverse complement strand
CGGCGGTTTTTTGCCCAGCACACAAACCTTCATCGAACAAGCCAAAGAAGCCGGTTTGGTGGTGGTGGACCAATTGGCTTTTGGTTTGGATTACGCTGAGACACTCAAGCGCTGGCGCGAATCGTTTTTGCAAGTGCGGGATCACATGCCCGCCTTAGGTTTTGATTTGCGTTTTGAGCGCACTTGGTTGTTTTATCTGGCGTATTGCGAAGCCGCATTTTTAGAGCACAACACCGACGTGGTGCAATTCACATTGCACAAACCCGCATGAACCCATTCGATCACCGCCATTTGGCGCGCCTAGGTTTGCCTGCCTTGCCCTTGGCGTTTGTGGCATTGCCGCTTTATGTCATTTGGCCGCATTACTTTGCGAACCAGTTCGGCGTGTCGCTGGGTTTGATCGGTGCCGTGTTGTTGCTGGCTCGACTGGCGGATGCCTTGCTGGACCCTGCTTTAGGTTTGTGGATAGACAATGTATTGCGACGCGGCAGTGAAACCTTGCTGCGCCGCACTTGGTTGGCCGGCACGCTGTTGTCTGCGGGGTTTTTGCTGCTTTTTTTCCCGAACTGGTTGACCGGTCCAAGTGTCACCATAGAAGTGTTGATGCTGCTGGTGTTGCTTGCCTTGTTGATCAGTTACCTGTGCTACAGCTTTCTCAATATCGCATTGCAAACCTGGGGCGCGCGTCTCGGTGGAGACGTGCCCATGCGCAGTCGCCTGGTGGGTTGGCGAGAAGGCCTGGGTTTGTGCGGCGTGATTTTGGCGTCCTTGATACCCGCTTGGGGCGGTATCCCGGCGCTGGTCAGCGGCTTTGTGCTGCTGCTGGGCTTGTCACTTTGGGCTTGGTGGTATGCACCGCGCCCGTCTGACAGCCACACAGTTTCGCCCGTGTCGCAAGCGGCGTGGCGCAGTCTGCTGAGGCCTTGGCGCCATGCCGGTTTTCGCCGCTTGCTGATGGTGTTCATGTTGAACGGTATTGCCTCTGCGGTGCCTGCGACATTGATGCTGTTTTTTATCCAAGACCGTTTGCAATTGCCGTCTTCCATGCAAACCCAGTTTTTGGGCGCGTATTTTTTAAGCGCCGCTGTTTCCATGCCGTTGTGGTTGATGTGTATTTCGCGTTTTGGTTTGCGCCGCAGTTGGCTGGCTGGCATGTTGTTGGCCGTGGCGGTGTTCATCTGGACACTGGGTCTGGGCGCAGGTGACGACATCGCCTATACCGTCGTGTGTCTGCTGTCAGGCTTGGCCTTGGGCGCGGATTTGATTGCTCCAGGTGCATTGCTCAACGGTATGCTGCAAAACGATCAAAGCGATGAACAACACAGCGGTGCATTTTTCGGCTGGTGGCAAGTGGTGACCAAACTCAATTTGGCGTTGGCTGCGGGCCTCGGCCTGCCCTTGTTGCAATGGCTGGGTTACGCCAGCGGTTCGCGTGACGCGCCTGCGCTGCTGGCACTGAGCTGGGCTTATGCGCTGTTGCCCTGTATATTGAAACTGTTGGCCGCAGCGGTTTTGTTCTTCTCGGCCAAAACACTGCAAAACTGGGAGTCATGATGCAAAGACGATTGATGCTTTCCGCTGCGGCGGCGACTGCGCTGGCAGCCAGCGGCTGTGCCGGTCCTTCGGTGAATGATTACGCGAGCGAACTGCCGCAACTCGATTTAAAGCGCTATTTCAATGGCGTGGTGGATGCGTGGGGCATCTTCACCGACCGCTCCGGCAAAGTGGTCAAGCGCTTCACCGTGGTCATGAACTGCAGTTGGAACGGCGACCAAGGCGTGCTGGACGAAGACTTTGTGTACAGCGACGGCACCAAACAAAAACGCATTTGGAAACTGACGCATCTGGGTGATGGACGTTACTCGGGGCAAGCCGACGATGTCATCGGCGTAGCGCAAGGTCAAACCCGAGGCAACGCGTTCAATTGGCGTTACACCTTGGCCTTGCCGGTCAACGATCAGGTTTGGCATGTTCAGTTTGACGATTGGATGTATGTGATGAACGAGCAGGTCATGCTCAACAAAGCGTCCATGTCCAAGTTCGGTATTTTTCTGGGTGAGGTCACTTTGTCATTCACCAAGCGCGTCTGATCAATATGTCCTGGCTTTCACCTTTCAACCCGCCCTTGTCCGACTGGCGGGGCAAGCGCGTGTGGTTGGTGGGGGCTTCCAGCGGTATCGGTCTGGCCTGCGCGCAAGCGCTGCACAAAGCAGGTGCGCAAGTTTGCGTGTCTGCGCGCCAAGCTCCATTGCTGCAGGATTTTGTCGATAGCCATCCCGGCTCTGTCGCTTTGCCCTTGGATGTCACTGATGCGCAAGCGCACCATCAAGCTGTGCGCTCATTGCAAGCACTGGGTCCCATAGACATGGTGGTGTATTGCGCCGGTTACTACACAGCGCAAACAGCGAACGCCTACGATGTGCACAGCATGCAAACCCATTTGTCGGTGAACTACACCGGCGCTTTGCTGATGTTGGATGCTGTGCTGCCGGTGTTGCTGGCGCAAGGTCAGGGGCACATCAGCCTGGTCTCCAGCGTTGCCGGTTTCACCGGCTTGCCCAACAGTCTGGCGTATGGGCCGACCAAAGCGGCGCTGACCCATTTGGCTGAAGTTTTGTATCTGGATTTGTCTGACATTGGCTTGGGGGTGAGCGTGGTGCATCCCGGGTTTGTCGCCACGCCTTTGACTGCGCAAAACAACTTTCACATGCCTGCGCTCATTTCTCCCGAGCAAGCTGCACAAGCCATGCTGCAAGGCTGGCGCGACGGTGCGTTTGATATCCATTTCCCCAAACGCTTCACCTTGTTTTTGAAGCTGTTGCGCCTGCTGCCCTACCGCTGGTATTTCCCGCTGGTGCGCCGGTTCACCGGACTGTGAACATGCCTTCTACACACGCTGCTCCTGAAGTTTGGCTGGATGGGCTCATTCAATCGTTTGAACAACTGCAAGCGCAGGATGTGGCCAACATGGGCGACTGGTATGCGCCGGACGCGCGCTTTAAAGACCCGTTCAAAGACGTGCAAGGCTTGGCTCAAATTCAATCGATTTTTGCGCACATGTTTGAGAGTTTGGAGCAGCCGCGTTTTGTGGTCACCTCACGCATGCTTCAAGGCAAGCAGTGTTTTCTGGTCTGGGATTTTTTGTTTCGCTTTAAAACCATGCAGCCCGGTGTGGAGCAATGCATACGCGGCGGCTCGCACTTGGTGATGGGGTTGAATGAGAACAACGAGTGGCGGGTTGTGATGCACCGCGACTATTGGGACGCCGCCGAAGAACTGTATGAAAAACTGCCTTGGATCGGCGGTTTGATGCGCTGGTTGAAACGCCGCGTCAACAGTTAAAACCACACGCCAATGTCTGGCGAGTGGCCTGCTTTTACGCCGGTGATGTTTCCTGAAAACTGGCGCGCTGCATCAGTTTTTCTTGCAACTTCTCCAGGTTGGAAAAGTCATCCCGCCAGCCAATGTTGGGGAAGCGGAAATCCAAATACCCGAGTGCGCAACCGACAGCAAGGTCAGCCAACGTGAGGTGATTGCCGCAACACCACGGGTTGTCACCCAAACCACGCGACATGGCACTCAAACTGTCTTGCACTTTGCCGAGTTGACGGTCTATCCAGACTTGGCTGCGCTGCTCTTCGCTGCGGCCAGCCCAATGCGCTTCCAAGCGCGCGGCAATGGCAGCATCTAACAAACCATCTGCCAGCGCTTCCCAGACTTTGACTTCGGTGCGTTCGCGGCCGCTGGGCGGAATCAACTTACCCACCGGCGACAAGGTGTCGAGGTATTCCACGATGACACGTGAATCGTACAAAGCCTCACCGGTCTCCATCAACAGGCAGGGCACTTTGCCCAAGGGGTTGGATTCCACAATGCGGGTATCAGCGGCCCAAACATCTTCAAGTAAAAACTGGTATTCCAGTTTTTTTTCGGCCATCACAATGCGCACTTTGCGCACGTACGGGCTGGTCACAGCGCCTAACAGTTTCATAAAAAAATTTATTTGTTATTGATCTTGTATTTTATAGAAACAATACTGATCAATTGTGTCTGGGATGACAAGCCCTAAAATCAGGCTATGAACTTACAACCTGTCAGCGCTTTGTCGCCTCTCGACGGCCGTTACGCCAGCAAACTCGCCGCCCTCCGACCCTTGATGAGTGAGCAAGGTTTTATGCACCGTCGCGTGCAAGTCGAAGTCACTTGGTTGCTGGCTTTGTCTGACAGCGGCATGCCCGAGTTCAAACCTTATTCAGCGCATGCGCGTGTTTTTTTTCGCGGCTTGATCGCGCAGTTTTCTGCGGACGATGCCTTGGCCATCAAAGAAATTGAAAAAACCACCAACCACGATGTCAAAGCCGTTGAGTATTGGCTCAAAGCCCAATGCCAAGCCGATGCTTTGTCTGATGAATTGAAAAACGAGTTGGCTGCATCGCTGGAATTCATCCATTTCGCTTGCACCAGCGAGGACATCAACAACACCAGCCATGCGCTGCAACTCAAAGCGGCACGCGCGCAGGTGTTGTTGCCCGGCTTGCAAGCCGTGGCCGACAAACTGCGCGACATGTCGCATACCTACGCAGACCAGGCCATGCTCAGTCGCACCCACGGACAAACCGCCAGCCCGACCACCGTCGGCAAGGAAATGGCGAATGTGTGGATGCGCTTGCAAACCGGCATGGCACGTATCGCGCAAGTGCCAATGCTGGCGAAGATGAACGGCGCGGTCGGCAACTTCAATGCCCACGTGTCAGCCCGTGCCGACTATGACTGGGAAGCGTTTGCCCGGCGCGTGATTGAAACCACCGATACGCCGGCCTCTGCCACCGACGCGCTGGGTTTGGGGTTGACGTTTCAGCCCTACAGCATCCAAATTGAACCGCATGACTACATGGCTGAATTGTTCGATGCCGTGGCCCGCAGCAACACCATGCTCATCGATTTGTCCCGCGATATCTGGGGCTATGTGTCGCTGGGTTATTTCAAACAACGTTTGAAAGCCGGTGAAATCGGATCTTCCACCATGCCGCACAAAGTCAATCCCATCGATTTTGAAAACGCTGAAGGCAATCTCGGTTTATCCAATGCGCTGCTGCGTCACTTGAGCGAAAAACTGCCGATCAGCCGTTGGCAGCGCGATTTGACCGACAGCACCGTGCTGCGCAACATGGGCGTGGCGCTGGGCTATGCGGTGCTGGCACACCAGTCGCTGTTGCAAGGCTTGAATAAACTCGAGTTGAACGCGGACGCATTGAACGCCGATCTGGACAACGCTTGGGAAGTGCTGGCCGAGCCCATACAAACCGTGATGCGCCGCTACGGCGTCAGCGGCGCTTACGAGCAAATCAAAATAGTCACGCGCGGACAACGCGTCACCCGCGAAGACTTGCATGGTTTGATTCTCAAACTCGGCATTCCTGAAACCGAAAAACAACGCCTGCTGTCTCTCACACCGGCGACTTATATTGGGCTGGCAGCCAGTCTGGCCAAGCGCGTTTAAGCCAACGGTATTTGCGCTTCAAAAATAAAGTTAAGCGTGTGTGCCTGCATCGGACGAGGCATCAGGCAAGACGCCTTCTGCCGCCCGCTCTGCATACCGGTTGAAGCGCCATGACGAACGCGACAAGGTGATGCGCCGCCACACCTGTCGCTTAGAACCCGGGCTCATCTCGGTCCAATACTGCACTTCTTCAAAGGTGCGGCCGCATCCTTTGCACACCGGGTCGCCTTGGCTGGTCGAGCAAATCGCAATGCACGGCGTGTCCGGCGTGGTGTCGTACCAAGCGCGCCAAGCGGCGTAGGCATTGGGTGGAAATCCTTTTTCCGCCGCCTCGTCTTGGTGGTGGTAAATCATCAATGCATACACCTCGGCCAAGGCACGCAACTCGGGCGCCAGCGTCACACCGTCCGGCGAAGGTTTCAAGTCACGCCAATGGTTGATAGCCGCTTCGATGTCGGTAATATGGATACTGTGGCTCATGCTTAATTGTTTTGCGGTCGCAGCAACTCTATGCGTATTTTTTCCAAAGCGCGCAAACGGGTGTCAATGATGGAGGCTTCTTGCTGACCGGCCAAATCCAATTGACCTTGCTGGTTGAGTTTGCGCGCCAGTTCATGACCAGCGCGCAATCTGTCAATGGCCGCGATCTCGTCCCAACGCACGGCGCGGGATTCGGCATCCGCACGAATGGCTTGCAGCGACATGCCGTTTTGCAAATAAGCTTGTGCCGCCATGTCCCAAGCCAGCGGATCTCTGGGGAATTGCGCCAGCCACAATTGCATTTTTTCAATCACTTGTTGCGTCAACACTTTGTCTTTGACCGCCAATTTGCATTGCATTTGCAGCAACATGCCGGGGCGTTCAACCGAAGCCTCTTGTAAATACGTCAAACAGGCTTGCGGGTTGCCCAATTTGAGTTCGGTGTCAGCGGCCAACCAGCGCACGGCACGCAGGCCCGCTGCATCCGATGCGCTGAGTGCAAGCAACTGACGCACCACCGCGCGCGCTTTGACATCTTGGCGCTGCTGTGTGTAGGCCATGCTGGCGGCATACATCAAGCCTGCCATGCGCAAAGAAGGCGCGTCTGCAGCCGTCAGGTTTTCATATGCCTTGACCAAAGACTCGACCTCTTCTGAGCGTGTGCTCATCAAGGCGCGCGCGCGCCCGGCCATGAGTGCATGTTCTAAATTGCCGGGCGTACTTTGTGTGCTGGTGGCAGTGGCACCAATGCGTGACTGCATATCGCCTATGCGCTCGGTGCTGAGCGGGTGACTGCGCAAATAGGGAAAGCCGCCGCTGTCATTCAAGCGCGAGGCCTGCGCCAGTTTTTGGAACATGCTGACCACGCCTTGCGCTTCAAAACCAGCGTTGGTCATGACAGCAAAACCCAGGCGGTCAGCCTCGCGTTCCATGTCTCTGGAGAAATTCAACTGGCCTTGGGCCGTACTGGCAGCGCCACCCATGATCAATGCATTGGCTGCATCCGGACTTCTGCTGGCCGCCAGCACGCCCAGCAAAATGCTGCCCACCATCCATGGTGCTTGCTTCAATTGGCTGTCTTGAGAACGGGCAATATGTCGCTGCGTCACATGGCTGAGTTCATGCCCCAACACTGCAGCCAATTCATCTTTGTTCGACACCACCGCAATCAAGCCTAAATGCACGCCCATGAAACCGCCTGGCAAGGCAAACGCGTTCACGGTACGGTCTTTGACCAGCAACAGGTCCCACGCATAGGTTTCATCCAACTCGGCTTGTAAAAACCCAAGTTGTTTGGCCGATTCGCGCAAGGGTTGCCAGATGTTTTGCAAATACTGAAGCAACACCGGGTCATCCATGTAATCCGGGTCACGCATCAACTGGCGCATGATGGACTCGCCCAAACGGCGCTCCTGCTGCACGCTCATGCTGTTGCCGTCACCGATATTGGGCAGCCTGCTTGGGGTTTGTGCCCCAGCGCCCAGCATGGCCAAGCCCAGCGCCAAAGCGGCGGCCAGGGGTTGTGAGCGCTTGAACAGGGTTTTCAAAATACCAAGACATCTAAATCGTATGATCGGGGAGGGATGTTACCCCTCGCACGCGCCCGCAGTGAAAACTAGGGTATCCGCTTGACCAAATCCACAGGTTTTAACCATGTCACTCACACATTTCGATGCCCAAGGCCAGGCGCACATGGTCGATGTCGGCCCCAAAACCAGCACCCACCGGGTGGCGATTGCTGCAGGTGAGATCACCATGTTGCCCGCCACGTTGGCGCTGATTGAGGCCGGTACCGCGAAAAAAGGCGATGTGATCGGCATCGCCCGCATTGCAGGCATACAGGCCGCCAAAAAAACCTCGGATCTGATCCCGCTGTGTCACCCCTTGGCATTGACCCGGGTAGCGGTGGATTTCTCTACCCACCACGATCCGTCTCGCGTGAATTGCACCGCGACCGTCGAAACCCACGGTCAAACCGGCGTGGAAATGGAAGCCTTAACTGCGGTGCAAGTGGCCTTGCTGACCATTTACGACATGTGCAAAGCCGTAGACCGGGGCATGACCATCAACCATGTGAAGTTGATGGAGAAGCACGGCGGTAAGAGCGGGAGTTTTGTGGCTGACAGGGAGCCATCCTCTGATGAATGATTGAGCAAATAATCCTCAGATGTTTTGCGTGTCACATACCTCCTACCTTCAGGAGTTGATATGTTTTCTGCGATATCAAACAATAACAGGCAGTGGCTGCATTCAACGCCAAGGCACTGTCTGCTTAAATACATTTAATGGTGGTGATCAGCGAATCTTGCCAGCAAATCATTCTTGACTTTTTGCAACACACTGTGCCAATCTCCCATTGAAGTTTGACGGTAAATTTTCACACTCGGATACCAGGGGCTGTCGTCGCGATCCAGCAGCCAGCGCCAGTCAGGGATAAACGGCAATAGCAACCATGTTGATTTACCTTGTGACCCAGCCAAGTGGGCAACGCTTGTATCGACAGAAATGACCAGATCCATCAAGTCACACAAGGCAGCTGTATCTGTGAAGTCAACAATTTGTTCGTTCAAACAATGGATATTGCCGAGCTTTAGTATGTCAGCATCCGTGTCACGAACTTCCTTTTGCAGGCAGAAAAAATCTATTTCTTTAGGCAGGTAGCTCTGCAACATGGAAAGCGATAAGCTGCGTTTTTGATCGTTCTTGTGCAATGTGCTGCCACTCCAAACCAAGCCAATCCTTGGCTTTGATTTCATGCCTAGCCGGTCACGCCAGGCCTTCAGTTTTGTTTCCTTCATTGCAGGGAAATAGGAAGGGCTGGGTATTGAACTTAAATCCGTTTTAAATACATGCGGCAGAGAAAGTAAAGGGCAATGCAGATCAAAAGCAGGCAATGGATCTCCTCGCTTCAATAACCTTGAGATTCCATGCATGCCTTGAAAAAATCCGAAAAGTGATTCTTGCACCTCTAAAACCACCTTTGCACCCAAGCCTACAACCATAGGCACATAGCGAATGAACTGCAAAGTATCACCAAGTCCTTGCTCTGCATGTAGCAATATGGTTTTTTCTTGGATATCTTCCTTTTGTTGAAGCATGGGTTTTGAGAAGAGTCTTTTTTCAGGCCCGCCTTTATCTATTCGCCAACGCCATTCATAGAAAGACCAACCTTGTGAAAGCTGCCCTTTCAATAACAATACAAGCGACTTATTCCAATAGGCATCAGCATAGTCATCTTTGATGCTGATTGCTTTTTCATAGCAAGCGATAGCCTCATCAAAACGGTTTGATTTTTCTAATGAGCTGCCTTTATTGAAATACGCTTCTACGTAATCGTTTTTGATACTGATTGCTTTTTCGAAATTTGCAATGGCTTCATCTGAGCGGTTTAATTTTTCTAATGAAACTCCTCGATTCAAATAAGCTTCAATATAGTCAGTCTTGTTTGTAATCGCATGCTCATATTTCACTATTGCTTCTTCAAATCGACCTAGTTCCTTTAGAACATTTCCGCTATTTAAATAGGCTTCAGCACACTTGCCATCAATCAATATCGCTTGCTCTTGACTGGCTAAAGCTTCTTCAAAAGAGCCAAGTTCTTTTAAAACAACGCCACGATTGACAT
Source organism: Bordetella parapertussis (assembly GCA_945900685.1). Classification (GTDB taxonomy): domain Bacteria; phylum Pseudomonadota; class Gammaproteobacteria; order Burkholderiales; family Burkholderiaceae_C; genus Limnohabitans; species Limnohabitans parapertussis_C. Next base: position 2,981 of record CAMDJS010000055.1, on the reverse strand, counting down.
AGGCACCGATAAAGTCAGGCGCAATAGCTATGCATTTATCGTATTGTTTGATTGCCAACTTAAATTCTTTTTGTGTTTGATATGCGTTCCCTAAGTTATACAAAAGACCTGCGTTTTCAGGTGTAAGTGATTCAGCTTTTGCATATGAATCAATGGCTTCGCCTACTCGACCAACTTCTTTGAGTGAATTTCCTAAAAGGATGAGTGCCTCTGCAAAATTGGATTCAATCGATATAGCCTGCTTCAATGCCTGAATAGCTAAGTCATGTTTTTTTAAATGTATGAGTGCAATTCCCTTGTTAAAGTACGCGTCAACATAGTCTTCTTTGTATTGAATGGCCTTATCGTACGCATGAACAGCACTTGGGTAATCTTCTATATCAAGATAGGCAGTGGCAAGATTATTGTGAAACTTTGGGTTCGCGGGTTCAATATGCAATGCTTTGCTTATCCAGTCAATTGCAAGCCTCGGGTTTCTGTTTTGTGCTGCAATCAACCCCATCAAATGCATGGCATCTGCATGTTCGGGATATTCTTTCAATAGGGCCAAATAAATCTCTGAAGCTTCGTCTAAAAGACCTTGCCGGTGCAGATTTTTAGCAAGTTCAATTTGATCCGTTATCTTCATTTTGATTCACTAGCCCAATGAATAATGCGTCAACGACATTCCGACGGCGCGTATTTAGATTCCAATGTCGGGGTATTGGCCAAGGTCATGCCGGTCGGCGTTTTGGCGCCTTTGGCCATACAGCGCCAAGCCAGTACGGCTTGATCGGGCACACTGAATTCTGCGGTGGCATCCGGCAAGCCTGTGGCAGCTGTTGCTGTGCCGGTATACGGTACCAACAGCAATGTGCCGTCGCCTGCATTTTTCTGCGTAGTGATGGTGATCACGCCGGTACTTGCCTCAACTTCCAAACTTTTGATGTTGGTGGTTGCTTGAGCTGCTTTAAACCCTGAGGCGTAACCGGAGGTTGAAAAACTGGCGCTGTTGAATACATCTTGCACTTGCAGCTTGGCGGTGCCGGCCAGACTCAGCCCTTCGCTGACTCGCGCACGCACGCTGTAGTCTTGGTAGGCAGGCACTGCCAGCGACGCCAATATGCCGATGATGGCCACCACCACCATCAGCTCAATCAATGTGAATCCGTCTTGTTTACGTTGTTGCATGGTTAGCTCCTAGGGTTGAGAGATGGGCCATTGTGTGGCCGACCATGTCTGGGCTTTGTAAGCATGACTTACGAAATCTGTATGCGCCCACAACTCATCAGACTCCGAATGTGTCTGATCTTGCGGGGTCAAGGCGACGAGTTGGGGTCTGTTGCTTTGTCTGATGCGTAACGTTTTTTGATTTGGCTGAGCAGGTAAACCAGCGCAGCGCCCACCACGCCAGATATTTGGTAGAACCAGTTGTCCACTTTGGGTATGCCGCTAGACGACTCCGTTGTCGGCAAAAAGCCCAATACCGCAGGATCCGTGACTGCCATGGTGCCGGCAATCCACCCCATGAGCATGGCGCCCACGGTGATCACCCAAGGGAATTTGTCCATCAACCTAATGACGAACGTACTTCCCCACACGACCACGGGAATACTGACCAGCAAACCAAACACCACCAGAGCCAACTTGTGTTCCCCGCCCCCGGCCTCTGCAGCTGCAGTCACGCCAATGACGTTGTCCACACTCATGACCAGATCGGCCAACACGATGGTTTTGATGGCACCCCATAATTTTTCACTGGCGTCTACCTCATGGTTGTCATCTTCCTCGGTCAAAAGTTTCACCCCGATCCACACCAACAAGGCAGCACCCACGAGCTTTAGAAAAGGGATGCCCAACAAAGTCAACGCCACGCCAATCAAACCGACGCGAATCACAATGGCGCCCATCGTGCCCCAGAAAATACCTTGTCTGCGTTGGTGTTCTGGCAAGCCACGGCAGGCCAAGGCGATCACGATCGCGTTATCGCCACCCAACAAAATATCGATCATGATAATTTGACCGACTGCCAACCAGAATGCGGGGTCTTGAAATAACGCCATTTAGAGCATCGCCTTGAGTAACTTGCCCATTTCAGACGGGTTGCGCGTCACTTTGAAACCGCACTCTTCCATGACAGCGAGCTTGGCTTCTGCCGTGTCGGCACCGCCGCTGATCAAGGCACCGGCGTGGCCCATGCGCTTGCCCGCAGGTGCGGTAACACCGGCGATGAAGCCGACGATGGGTTTTTTCATGTTTGCTTTGCACCAGCGTGCAGCTTCAGCTTCATCGGGTCCGCCGATTTCGCCGATCATGATGACCGCGTCTGTATCCGGGTCATCGTTGAACGCGCGCATGACGTCGATGTGTTTCAAACCGTTGATCGGGTCGCCGCCGATACCCACTGCGCTGGACTGGCCCAGACCGATTTCGGTCAATTGCGCCACGGCTTCATAGGTCAAGGTGCCAGAGCGAGACACCACACCGATGCGTCCTTTGCGGTGGATATGGCCCGGCATGATGCCGATTTTGATTTCTTCAGGCGTGATCAGCCCCGGGCAATTAGGACCCAAGAGCAGCGTGCGTTTACCGCCTGCGGCTTCTTTGGCTTTCATGCGGTTGCGCACCATCAGCATGTCGCGCACAGGAATTCCTTCGGTGATGCATATCGCCAAGTCCAGGTCGGCTTCGACCGCTTCCCAGATCGCGTCTGCCGCACCGGCGGGCGGTACATAAATGACAGACACGGTGGCGCCGGTTTCGTGCGCGGCTTCTTTGACGGACGCATAAATCGGGATATTGAAAATCGATTCACCGGCTTTTTTCGGGTTCACGCCGGCCACAAAGCAGTGTTTGCCGTTGGCGTATTCTTGGCATTTTTCAGTGTGGAACTGACCGGTTTTACCGGTGATACCTTGGGTAATGACCTTGGTATCTTTGTTGATGAAGATGGACATTTTCCGAATCCTTTGGGTGTTTCAAGCAATGCGCTTGGCGACAGG
>CAMDJS010000054.1 GCA_945900685.1 Bordetella parapertussis | reverse complement strand
CATTCAAGCCGTAGCTTTCCACCTTGAACCACTTGCCGGACAAATTCAAAGGCATGCCGTGGGTCAAGTGACCGCCTTCGGCCAAACTCATACCCATGATGGTTTCACCCGGTTTTAAGAACGCCAGAAACACCGCTTGGTTGGCCGATGCGCCGCAATGCGGCTGCACATTGGCCGCGTCTGCGCCGAACAATTGTTTGGCCCGTTCGATGGCGAGTTGCTCGGCCACATCGACGTGTTCACAGCCGCCGTAATAACGCTTGCCCGGGTACCCTTCGGCGTACTTGTTGGTGAGCTGCGTGCCTTGCGCTTGCATGACTGCAGGCGAGGCGTAGTTTTCACTCGCAATCAATTCGATATGGTGCTCTTGGCGTTGGTTTTCATGCTGAATGGCAGCCCACAGTTCGGGGTCAGTTTGGGCCATCAGTTGCGAGCGTAAGTACATGGTTTCTCCGTTGAAAAAAATCAGGGTTTGTCATCGGCCGGATTAAAGGGGCTGAGAATTTTGGCTTTGTCCCACAGATCGACAAGCCCGTTTTCGGCTGGTGTTTTGGAGCTGACGGTAGAGACTTGCTTACCGCTGGCAATATCCTTGAGGCGTTGTTGCTCGGCCAGAACTTTGAGTACATAGCCGCCATCCTCACCGCTGTTGCCTGCGCCTACATACTGACGCAGGCCTGGTTCAATGCCGCCGTTGCGGTCGATGGCTTCTTTCAAAACAGCAACACCCACACGCAAATTGGCAATCGGGTCAAAGGCGGCAAACTCGCCACCAAAGTTGTCGTACTTGAGGGTGTGCACATCCGTGCGCACTTGCATCAGTCCTTGCGCGCCCATGCTGCTTTGTGCGAATGGATTGAAACTAGATTCCACGGCCATCACCGCCAGAATGAGTGTGGGGTCGATCTTTTTAGGTGGGCCGATTTCATAGGCCTCGGCCACCAAAGCGCTGATGGGTTCAGGCGCTACGCGGTATTTGCGGCTTAACCAAAGCGCAATAGCAGCTTGTTCCTTGGGTAAATCCTGGGGATCTATGGCGGTGGCGCGGTCCACTGCGTCTGCGTCTTCATTGAAGCCGAAATCCAATCCATGTCGGTTTTGCAACCAATCGATCAATTGAACTTCGACGTTATCCCTCAAATCGGCTTGGGTACTGAATATGAGCAGAAAACAAAACACGCCCAAGCCCAGAAAGGCCAGTCCGCTGTGCGTGATCAAGAAAAAGCCCTGACCGATATCAGTCAGAATGACTTTGACTGTGTCTTTGAATGTTTCCAAAAGTTGCATTACCGCATTTTATGCTTTAGCCCTGAGCCCTGTCACAATAGAGTGCTTAGCCCATTCGGGTACAACTGAGCCACTGACAGCCGTGAACACCCCTAACAACAGTTCCCTTGATTTGTCCGCTTTGGATAACCAGACCGGCGGCGCATTGACAGCCGCGACTTCCAGCGAACGCATGAGCCGCATACGCGACTGGCTTGCCAGTGAACCGACCTTGGAATTACTTCAGCAGGTATTCAAAGAATTGAGTGCCCGAGACAAAGGTGCTGCCAAACCCGTCAAAGAAAAAATTGAAGATCTGCGTCGTTCAAAAAACCAAGATGCGCTCGCAGACGAGTGGGCACAAAAGGCCAACGCTTTACTTACAAACCAAAAATTAAATGTCGCTGACGCCATGGCTTGGGCGCGCGACTCAGCCAAAGTCGGTGCGCCGCTATCGCGCGAACCGCTGGCCAGTTTGCGATTGACATTGGCTGATTTGGTCAAACATATCGAAGACTTGGCGCACCGTTCTCAGGTTTTGCGCGAAGCCTCACTTTTGTTGGCGCAACGCATTGAGGTGCTGTCCACCAAGTCATGGACCGAGGCGGTCGAATCCAAGCCGACACTGGCTGCCGATATGCAAAGGTTCATCAGTGAATGGCATGCGTTGCTGGAGGATAAGCATTGGCAAAGCGTTGACCCCAAATACCCAGTCATACTGAATGAAGGCGCCCAGCACATTCAAGTGGTGTGGGAAGCTTTTTCTGCTGCCTTGGATCAAACGCAAGCTGCCGCCAGTGATGCACAACTTCCCCTGCCGGGTGTGCCTGCTTGGGCTGATCAATTGCGTTTGTTGCGTGGAGAGACTGTCAAATCAAGTGCTCCCGCCGCCCCAAAACCTTCCGTTGACCCAGCGTTACAGGCGCAGGCCGGTGAAACGGTCAATCAGTTGGTTCAGACACTCGAGGCTGAATTGGCCTTGGGACACAGCAAAGCCACCACCGCTGCAGCAACTGCTTTGCGCCAAGCTTTGAAAACGCATGCCAAGTTGTTGAGCCATGAACTCGATACATTGGCTCAGCAAGCTTTAACCAAAGCGGGAGAACTTGAAGGCTGGCAGCGCTGGCGTGCTGACCAGTTGCGTACCGAATTGGTCGCCAAAGCGGAGGCCTTGCTCAAACCTGCCAAACCTGCCGCTGAAGTTGCTGCGCTTGAGCAAGTTCAAGCTGCCAGCGATAGCGTTGAAACATCCCCTGTTTCTGATGCTGCCCAAGCGGATAGCTCCGAGATCACGCAGCCAAGCGCCGAACCAAGCCCGGAAGAGCAACCGGTTGTCAAAACCAAATCTAAGTCTAAAAAGCCAGCAGCTTCCAGCGAAGTCACAGAGTGGATTCCTGTGGTCACCGGACGTAAATTGCAAGAGTCACTGCGTCAGTTGCGCGAGGCTTGGAAGCAAACCGATCAAGGTGGACAGCCAAACCATGCGCTTTGGAAACGATTTGACCAAGCCTGTAACCGTGCTTACCCTTTTGTGCAGGAATGGCTTGAAAAAGCCAAGGCTGAATCTCAGGCGCACAGATATCAGCGTTTGGCTTTATTGGCTGAAGTGGCGAATTGGACGCAAGCTCATGCAGGCAATACGGATTGGAAAAAGCAAGCGCGTGAATTGCATCAATTCTCAGAAAGATGGCGTAACAGCGGTCACTTGAGTGAGAAAACGTTTGCTGAAATGCAAGCGCAATGGAAAGCAGCCATGTCGCTGGCACATGCAGCGCTCGAGCAAGCCCAACAAGCCAGCGTGAGCCTGCGCCGCGCCATGATCGAAGAGGCCAAGCAATTGGCTGCTGCGCCCATGCTCCGAATTGATGCGGTCAAGGCTTTGCAGCAGCGTTGGCAAGTGGAGTCTCAAGCGGTGGCTTTGGATCGCAAGCTGGCGCAGAAATTGTGGGATGCATTTCGTCAACCATTGGATGAAGCCTTCCAGCGCAAGACCCAAGAACGGAGCGTTCAAGCCCATGCTTTGTCCGCGCATGACCAGACAGTGCTTGATGCTTCCCAAGCGCTGGAGAAAGCCATCGCGCAAGGTGATGTGGCTCTGATTCGCCAAGCCATGCAGCACCTTAACCATGTCATGAGCGGCAAAGAGGCTGCTGCGCCCCCGCAAGAAGCCCCAAGCCAGCCGCATGCTGCGCCTCAGGAAAGCGCCGTTGTTGCAGCCACTGAGCAATCACCAGAGCCTGATTTGCAAAACCAAGATGTGGCACACACTGAACCCCCCGCAGATGAAGCACAAGCAACAACCCAAGCGCTGAGCACTGACGAAATTGACGTCGATACTCAAACACCCGAGTCAAGGCCTGCACCTGTGATTAAAACGCCTGCACCTGCCAAAAAGGTAGTGGCGGTGCGAGGTGACGACAGACCCGGACAAAAGAAAACAGAACCTGCTGCCCCTGGTCGTTTCGGCGACAAGCCAGGCGCGCGCCGTAATGAGCGTGACGCGCCGGGCAGACGCAACGACAGAGACGTACCACGCTCGCGCGAAGCATTTGCAGACCGTGGACCGCGTTTGGGCGATGCGGCATTTCGCGCCCAAAGAAACGCCATAGAGCAGGCTGAAAACGCATTGAAAAAACTCGTCATGCAAGCCCATGGCGAAATTCTGGTTCACTTGTTATCTGCTTGGCAACATCGGCAGCCTGATCAACTGCCGCAGGTCAAGGAACTTGGCAGCCGAGTCAGTGCGGCGCAACGCCAGGCTTGGGTACAGGCTTTGCAATCGTCTGCCAGCGGGGATGCGTCCACTGCTTTGTTGCGACTAGAAATGGCGGCAGAAGTGAATACGCCGGCAGACCATCAACAAGCACGTCGCAATTTGCAATTGCAACTGTTGACCAAGCGCAATGACCCGCCGCCTGCACAAACCTGGGCGCAGGATACAGCGGTGGTGTTGCAGGCAGCATTTGAAGCCGGGGCTGCTCAACGCTTGCAGCAGGCACTCAGGGTATTGATGCGACGCTGAAATCAGGCGGCAGGTACGGTCAGGCTTTGTCTGGTAAAGCCTTGACCGAGTGTCCATTGCATGGATTGCAATCTCGGCGGCTGCGCTTGCGCATCCCAGTCACTCAACACAATCCGCTGGTGGCTGGCGCTGAGTTGATGTTCTTGGGGTCGGTGCGTATGCCCGTGAATCAACACTGATGTTTGAGTGGCATCCATCCATTGCAAAGCGGCCCCTGCATCGACATCCGCCCACAGTGTGTTTTGAGACTTGCTCAGCTGACTTTGTGCTTTGAGTTCCTTGGCCAAAACCATGCGCTCATTCAAGGATGTGTTCTTTAACCGTGTGATCCATTCGCTGGATCGTATTTCCCGCCGGTAGGCTTGGTAAGCGGTGTCATCCAAACACAGCGCATCCCCATGGCTGAGCAACCAGTCTTCTTGAGAAGTCATGACCACACAAGGGTCGGGGATAGGACGCATTCCTGCAGACAAGCAAGCCTGTGTGTCCAGCAGGAAATCTCGGTTGCCGACCATCCAATACACAGGCATGCGTTGACTGACAGAGAGAATTTCTGACAAGCACTGACGTTCAAAATCAGCTGCCGGGTGATGCAACACGTCGTCACCTACCCAGACTTCAAATAAATCGCCAAGAATGAACAAGGCATCTGCCTGAAGCGAGTTCAGGTGGCTGGACCAAGCCAAATAAGTGGAATGTTGGCTTACCTCGAGATGTACATCTGACAAAAAAACGATATGGTTTTTGTCACGCAAATCCAATCGCATCACTTCATCTGGCAAAGGAATGGCCGGTGAGTCAATGGATTGCATGGTTGGTGGCTTTCAGAGCAACACAGCCTTGGTGATCAACACCTCTTCCTTGGGCACGTCATCGTGAAAACCGCTACGCCCTGTGGGCAGTTCAGCGATGGCGTCCACCACTTCAGTGCCGCTGATGACTTTGCCAAAAACCGCATATCCCCAACCGGAAGCGGTGGGTGAGGAAAAGTTTAAAAAATCGTTGTCTTTGAGGTTGATAAAAAATTGTGCTGTGGCTGAATGCGGATCATTGGTGCGTGCCATGGCCACGGTGTAGCAATCGTTTTTCAAACCATTATTCGCTTCATTGTCGAGTTTGGTGCCGACTTTTTTTTCTTTCATGCCGGGGCCCATGCCACCCCCTTGAACCATGAAACCGGGAATGACGCGGTGAAAAATGGTGTCGTTGTAATGGCCATTTTCAACATAGGATAAAAAATTCGCCACAGTCTTGGGCGCTTTTTCTGCATCAAGTTCCAGAGTGATGATGCCGTGGTCTTGGATATGCAATTCGATTTGAGGATTAGACATGTTTATTTCACCAGGGTTGCAGATTGGATAAGGACTTGGGTTTGGGGGACATCGCTTGGAAAAGGGCCGCCTGGGCCAGTGGGCATTTGCTTGATGCGGCTAACCACATCCATGCCGGAGATGACTTTGCCGAAAGCCACGTAACCCCAGCCTTGCTGAGTGGCAGACTGGTGATCCAAAAAATCGTTGTCTTTGACGTTGATAAAAAACTGAGCCGTGGCAGAGTGCGGATTGTTGGTCCTGGCCATAGACAAAGTGCCTGTCGTGTTATGCGGTGCACCATTGGCCTTGGCTTCCACGCCTTCGTGCTTGATAGCAGGGCGGGAAGTTTTTTCGTTGTATTTCGCGTCGTAACCGCCGCCTTGAATCATGAAGTTATTGATGACGCGGTGAAAAATGGTGTTGTTGTAGTGGCCGTCACGCACATAGGTTAGAAAATTGTCTGCTGTTTTGGGTGTTTTGTCGGTGTACACCTCAACCACGAAGTCCCCCACATTGGTGACAAATTTAACTTGGGGATAGGTGGATTGCGCGAATACGTTCACTCCGCAACAAAGCAAGAGCATGAGACCAAAACGGCGTGTGATGTTTTTCATGGTGGGGCTACAGTAAGTTGAAGAGCAGATTCAAGGGCAGTGATTTTGACAGTAATACTTTGAGTAATGTTGCTTAGGCGAAAAGCATTGTCATAAGAGCGTTGAGCAAGGTGAAGAAATATATCGCCTAGGTTTTCGTGGGCAGTTGCGTAATTTGGGTTGTTGCGCAAGGCATGCTCAAAAGCTACGCGGGCTTCGTCGACCCGGCCTTTGGCTGCCAGCATGACGCCGAGGTTGTTTTGAACTTCTGGCAGTTCAGGGTAATCCTGAGCGAGTGCCAGGTAAGTTTCAAGCGCTTCTTCAGGTTGCTTCAATTGTTCAAGCAACCTGGCGCGCCAAAAGCGCATTTGCGGATCCCGTGGTTGCTGTGTCAGGTACAAATCCACTTGACTCAGCGCATTGAACCATTCGCGTGCCTGCATGCTTTTTTGTACTTCATCATGCGCTGTGCCTTTGTAAGTGACTGCTGTGACAGTTTGCGCTTGCACACTGAGACCACCAGAAACTACGAGCATGCCTAGGAGAGCAAGCTTGCAAACTGCAGTGTAAAAATTCATAAAACAAGAGTAAAGACGCATGGAATTAAAAATGTATGGCACCTTCAAGGAAGAGGCAAACCCAAAGACCTCGATATACTGACTCCATTGTAGTAGAGTGACATTACGCACCTGCTGGTGTGCAATTATTCCAAACCCAATCACGATGGCCCTTCGAATTTACAACACGCTGGCGCGTGCAGTGCAGGAATTTCAGTCCCTGACACCCGGACAAGTGCGCATGTATGTATGCGGCATGACTGTTTACGATTTTTGCCATATGGGGCACGCCCGTTCTATGGTGGCCTTTGATGTGGTGCAGCGCTGGTTGAAACAATCCGGTTACCAAGTCACCTATGTGCGCAACATCACCGACATTGACGACAAAATTATTCGGCGCGCTACTGACAACGGTGAATCTATTCGCACACTTACCGATCGCATGATTGAGGCGTTGCACCAAGATGCGGATGCGCTGGGGATTGAGCGCCCACAGGCCGAACCACGTGCGACTGACCATGTGCCCGGCATGCTCAGTTTGATTGGCAAATTGGAAGACAAAGGCTTGGCATACCGCAGCACCAACGGGGATGTGAATTACGCGGTGCGCAAATTTGTCGGCTACGGTAAGTTATCCGGTAAATCCTTGGATGAACTACACGCCGGTGAGCGTGTCGCCGTGCTTGACGGCAAACAAGACCCGCTCGACTTTGTATTGTGGAAAGCCGCCAAGCCTGATGAGCCCGCTGATGTCAAATGGGACAGCGCATTTGGCACTGGACGCCCGGGATGGCACATCGAATGTTCTGCCATGGCCTGCAGTTTGTTGGGTGAGTCGTTTGACATACACGGCGGCGGTGCTGACTTGCAGTTTCCTCATCATGAAAACGAAATTGCGCAATCTGAAGGTGCACTTGGTGTTGGCATGGCGACCTATTGGATGCACAACGGCTTCATCAATGTGGACAACGTCAAGATGTCCAAAAGCCTAGGTAATTTTTTCACCATTCGCGATGTGTTCAAGCAATACCGACCTGAAGAGGTACGATTTTTTGTGGTGCGCAGCCACTACCGCAGCCCATTGAATTTCAGTGACCAGCACTTGGATGATGCCCGTGCTTCGCTCAAGCGTTTGTACACCGCGTTGCAAGCGGCGGCACCTCAGACTGTGGCGATTGACTGGCACCTTCCGCATGCAGCGCGTTTCAAAGCCGCCATGAATGAAGACTTCGGCACCCCCGAGGCGGTGGCTGTCTTGTTCGATTTAGCCGCTGAGGTCAATCGCACGCAATCTACCGAGCTGAGTGGTCTGCTCAAAGCTTTGGGCGGCGTGCTGGGTTTGTTGCAAACGGATCCACTGGTATTTTTGCAAACCGGCAACAACTTGGATGCGGCAGACGAAACAGCGCAAATCAACGAATTGATTGCTGCGCGTGCTGCAGCCAAACAAGCCAAAGACTTTGCCAAAGCTGATCAAATTCGCCAACAACTGCTTGACATGGGCGTGGTGCTGAAAGATTCAGCACAGGGCACACTGTGGGAGCGCGCCTGATGGTCAAAAAGGCTTTGCCGGTCAAGCGCGTCACACCCGCTTATTGGGAAGAGGCGTGCAAGCACTTGGCCAAGAAAGACCGTGTGATGCGGCGGCTGATGCCTCAGTTCGGCGACGCATGTCTAGAGTCACGCGGGGACGCTTTCGTTACATTGGCCAGAAGCATTGTTGGGCAACAAATTTCTGTCAAAGCTGCGCAATCGGTTTGGGACAGATTCACTGCGCTTAGCAAAACCCTGACACCTGCTTCTGTGCTCAAACTCAAAGTAGACGATATGCGCGCGGCCGGTTTATCGGTTCGCAAGGTGGAGTACTTGGTTGATCTGGCCTTGCATTTTTCCAATGGTGCTGTGCACACACGCAAATGGGCGGAGATGGACGATGATGCCATCATTGAAGAATTGGTGGCCATTCGCGGCATTGGCCGCTGGACCGCTGAAATGTTTTTGATCTTTTATCTTTTGCGTCCCAATGTGCTGCCATTGGACGATGTCGGTTTGATCAATGGCATCAGCAAGAGCTATTTTTCCGGCGAGGCCGTCAGTCGCAGCGATGCGCGAGAGGTGGCAGCCGCTTGGCATCCTTATTGCAGTGTGGCAACTTGGTATATTTGGCGTTCGCTGGATCCGCAGCCCGTGGCTTACTAAGCCCTTGCGCGGAACTTGCCACAAAGGAGAAACGATTGGCCAAAAGAACTTTCCTGGATTTCGAACAACCTATTGCAGAACTTGAATCCAAAATTGAAGAACTGCGTTACGTGCAAGTCGAATCTGCTGTTGATATTTCTCAAGAAATTGATCAGCTCTCCAAAAAAAGCCAGCAACTTACCAAAGACATTTACAGTGATTTGACTCCTTGGCAAATCACCAAGATCGCGCGCCACCCAGAGCGCCCTTACACGTTGGATTACATCAGCGAAATATTCACAGACTTTGTGGAGATGCACGGCGACCGGCATTTTTCAGACGACTTGAGCATCGTTGGTGGCTTGGCTCGCTTCAACGGAAATGCCTGCATGGTGCTGGGTCAACAAAAAGGCCGCGACACTAAAGAACGCACCGCGCGCAATTTCGGTATGACCCGTCCTGAAGGCTATCGCAAGGCATTGCGCCTGATGAAAACCGCAGAAAAATTCAAACTACCTGTGTTCACCTTTGTTGATACGCCCGGTGCATTTCCCGGCATTGATGCAGAAGAGCGCAGCCAAAGCGAAGCCATCGGACGAAATATTTTCGAGATGGCGCAACTGCAAGTACCCATCATCACCACCATCATCGGCGAGGGCGGCTCAGGCGGCGCGCTGGCAATCAGTGTGGCCGACCAATTGCTGATGTTGCAATACTCTATTTACTCTGTCATCAGCCCAGAAGGTTGCGCCTCCATTTTGTGGAAAACCTCTGAACGCGCAGCAGATGCTGCAGATGCATTGGGCATCACCGCACACAGACTCAAAGCCTTGGGCCTGGTAGACAAAATAGTGAATGAACCTGTCGGCGGCGCTCACCGTGACACCAAGTTGATGGCCTCTCAACTCAAACGTGGTTTGAATGACGCATGGCGTCAACTCAGCGACCTCCAACCCAAAGAATTACTCGACAGGCGTTACGAACGGCTGCAAAGCTATGGCCGATTCAACGACACCAAAGCTGAAACACGTTGATCTAGGCGTCATCGCTGCGGGACTGCCTGAGTCCCTGTCTTTAAAACACTTCAAACCTGAGTTGCCTTTTGCTGTCGCTTTCAGCGGCGGCGCAGACTCCACGGCCTTGCTGTTGGCGTGTGCTGCGCGTTGGCCGAATCAGGTCAAAGCGGTTCACGTGCACCACGGCATTCAACAAGCAGCGGACGATTTCGCAAGTCATTGCCATTTAATTTGTGAACAACTCAAAGTCCCGCTGCTCATTGAGCGGATTGACGCCAGACATACCCAAGGCGAAAGCCCTGAAGATGCCGCCAGACGCGGTCGCTACACCGCGATTGCCTCCGCTTTGAAAAACCATTGGGGCGGAAATATTCGGGACGTGGCTTTGGCTCAACATGCAGATGATCAGGTTGAAACACTGCTGCTTGCTTTGTCTCGTGGTGCGGGTTTGCCGGGCTTGTCAGCCATGCCTGAAAAAACAGAACGCCACGGCTTGGTGTTACACAGACCTTGGTTGAAAGCAGCGGGTGCTGAATTGCGTGATTGGTTGGTGTCCACAGGTGTGGCTTGGGTAGAAGACCCGAGTAACCTTGATCAGCAATTCACGCGGAATTTGATCAGGCATCAATTGCTGCCTGTGTTGCAAAAAGCCTTTCCTGCTTTTCGACAGACATTTGCCAGAAGCGCCAGACATTCAGCCCAAGCGCAACAATTGTTGGTCACGCTGGCGCAACTGGATTTGGAATTGGTCGGTGAACCGCCGGTTATTACGCGTTTGCAACAACTTACAGACGCCAGACAAACCAATGCCATCAGGTTGTGGTTGAGCAATTGCGGTGCTCAGGCCAGTTCCCAACAGTTGGAGGCTCTGCTGGTTCAAATAGCGGCATGCCGCACCCGTGGGCACGCGATCGATATCAAAGTCGGGCGGGGGTTTGTCAGACGGGATGGGGATGTGCTCGGTTGGTACAATCGATAGCTTTCGCTGTCTTCACATACTTTATTCATGGCTTTAATCGTTCATAAATACGGCGGCACCTCCATGGGGTCGACCGAACGCATTCAAAACGTGGCAAAGCGCGTGGCCAAATGGGCCAAAGCCGGACACCAAATGGTGGTTGTGCCCTCTGCCATGAGCGGTGAAACCAACAGGTTGCTCGGGCTTGCCAAGGAACTTGCTGGGGACGCCTACAGTGATGCGTATTTTCGCGAATTGGATGCATTGGCTGCCACCGGTGAACAGGCTTCATCTGCATTGCTGGCCATCGCTTTGCTAACTCAAGGCATTCCATCTGTCAGCTATGCAGGTTGGCAAGTCCCGATTCGCACCAACAACGCATTCACCAAAGCGCGTATCGAATCGATTGATGATGTTCGTGTGGGCCAAGATTTGGCACAAGGCAAAGTTGTCATCATCACTGGTTTTCAAGGCGTGGACCCGCAAGGCAACATCACCACGCTGGGCCGGGGCGGTTCAGACACTTCTGCCGTTGCAGTCGCTGCTGCCATGAAAGCGGCTGAATGCTTGATTTACACCGATGTGGACGGTGTCTACACCACCGACCCGCGTGTTGTGCCTGAGGCCAAACGCTTGCACACCGTCAGCTTCGAGGAAATGTTGGAGATGGCGTCGCTTGGCAGCAAGGTTTTGCAAATCCGTTCAGTGGAATTTGCAGGCAAATACAAAGTGCCACTGCGCGTTTTGTCCAGCTTTACACCTTGGGATATCGACATCAATCAGGAAGCCAAATCGGGCACTTTGATTACTTTTGAGGAAGACGAACAAATGGAACAAGCCATCGTATCCGGCATAGCATTTACCCGCGACGAAGCCAAAATTTCCATCATCGGTGTGCCCGACAAGCCCGGTATTGCCCACAAGATTTTGGGCACCGTGGCCGAAGCCAATATTGAAGTCGACATGATCATTCAAAACATCAGCAAGGGCGGACTCACAGACTTCAGCTTCACCGTCAACCGTAACGACCATGCCCGGGCCATTGAATTGCTGAAAACCATGGTGTTGCCGGAACTGGGCAACCCTGAAGTGCTGGGTGATAACAAGATTTGCAAGGTATCTATTGTGGGCATCGGTATGCGTAGCCATGTCGGTGTCGCCAGCAAAATGTTTGCGTGCCTGAGCGGCGAGGGCATCAATATTCAGATGATTTCCACCAGCGAAATCAAGACTTCAGTGGTAATTGATGAAAAATACCTCGAATTGGCCGTGCGCTCTCTGCACAAAGCCTTTGAACTGGAGCAGAATCAGGCATAATTTGTAAGACTGGAAACGTGACCGAGTGGCCGAAGGTGCTCCCCTGCTAAGGGAGTATGGGGTGTTGAGCCTCATCAAGGGTTCGAATCCCTTCGTTTCCGCCAGTGCTTCAATGAATACGCCCCTTTCGGGGCGTTTTTGTTTTATACATACCCAAAAGCATACCCAAAAGACAGGTCTGCAATTAAGGCTCACTTAGCGCATTTTGGATGGGGTACCCCCCATCAATTTCCTGCCAGACCCCACCCCACCGTACCCCCACCCCCCTAATTCTGAAATGGGTCCCCCTAAGCGAGGTTGCACTCTGTTTTGCTTAAATGATTTGAATAGCCCAGTAATGACTTGTTCATACCTCTACGCTGCTAAAGTCAAATTTAAATATCTTTATTGAATTATCATGAAACCCTACAACTTTAATGGTGAGGTGCTGCTGTGAAAAATCTTCTTCAGTTGGTTTTAATTGTGGTGTTATGTGTTTGTAGCACCTCTTTTGCACAAAATAACAACTATGACAAAGATTCCTACGCTCGAGAAGCGCTGGAAGAAGCCAGACGGGCAAGAGAAGAGGCAAGACAAGCTAGGGAAGAGTCTCGCAGATATAGGGAGCAACAGGCGGATCAAAGACGCCAAGAAAATCATGAACAGTCTGTGAGGCAACTTCGTGAAGACAATC
>CAMDJS010000053.1 GCA_945900685.1 Bordetella parapertussis | reverse complement strand
GGTCGTGCCGTGACCGCCAATGACTTTGGTGGCCGAGTGAATGCTGATCGCCGTGCCCCATTTGAACGGCTGGCACAGGTAAGGGCTGGCAAATGTGTTGTCAATGAATAAAGGCACACCTGCTTGGTTGCCTATGTTGGCCACAGATTCAATATCCAACACATTCAACGACGGGTTGCCCAAGGTTTCTGCATACAAAGCCTTGGTTTTGGGCGTGATGGCGCGCGCGAAATTTTCGGGGTCAGAGGCATCGACAAAAATGGTTTCAATGCCCAGCTTTTTGAAATTCACACTGAGCTGCGTGTGCGTGCCGCCGTACAAAGTATTGGCCGCAACGATTTGGTCCCCGGCCTCGCACACATTCAACAAAGCAATCATTTGCGCGGCCATGCCGCTGCCAGTTGCAACGGCGGCGCGACCGCCTTCTAAGGCCGCTATACGCTCCTCAAGCACCGCGACCGCGGGGTTAGAAAGCCTTGAATACACATTGCCGAAAGTTTGCAGGTTGAATAAACTGGCGGCATGTTCAGCGCTGTCAAACACGTAAGACGTGGTCTGGTAAATGGGAACTGCGCGGCTACCGGTGGCGGCATCAGGGATTTGCCCGGCGTGCAGGCTGAGCGTTTCAAAACCGAATGTGCGATCTGCCATATATGTTTATTGAGGTGGGATTTGACGTTGAGCAGAGATGACGCCGGTGTTGACACCGAACCACCCAAGGCCGCCAAACAAGCGGGCGTGTTCGATCTTGACACAGCGGTCCATGATGACGGTGAGGCCTGCTTTTTCGGCCATCTCGCGCGCATCGTCGTTGACCACGCCGAGTTGCAACCACAGCACCTTGGCGCCAATGTCCGCTGCTTGCTGCGCAATGGCCGGCGTGTCGGCTGGTTTGCGAAACACATCGACGATATCCACCGGAAAAGGAATGTCTGCAAGACTCGGGTAACAGGTTTCGCCCAGGACGCTGGGGTACTTGGGGTTGACCGGCACGATGCGGTAACCATGGGCTTGCATGTACTTGGCAGCAAAGTAGGAGGGGCGGAACCAGTCTGCTGATAAACCAACCACAGCGATGGTGCGGTGTTGTTTCAACACCTGTTTCAGTACGCGAATGTCACTCATTCGCCAGATATTAGCTGATAACTGAAATAAAGATTGCTTTATATGCCAAAACAGTGCATAGTTAGTCTTCGATTATCAGGTTATGTCGTTGTAGTTCGTTTTTAGTTCTGCCCTCATAGGTATTTCTCCCTTCGTCTCATCGCCTGTTCTGACCTTCGACCCCGAGGGGGGCTTCCCTTTTTTTTAAGAAATGCAATAAATGGCAACAGGTACAGTGAAATGGTTTAACGAGTCCAAAGGTTTTGGCTTTATTACACCCGAAGACGGCGGCAAAGATTTGTTCGCCCATTTTTCCGCGATCCAGAACCAAGGCTTCAAAACCCTGGCAGAAGGTCAACGCGTTAGCTTTGAAGTGACCACCGGCCCCAAAGGCCTGCAAGCGTCCAACATCAAGTCAGCCGATTAAGCCGCAAGCTTAAAGGCAGCTGATGTCCAAAGAAGAAATGCTGGAAATGTCCGGCATGGTGCACGAGGTTCTCCCCGACTCTCGTTACCGTGTCACTTTGGACAATGGTCACGAACTCGTGGCCTACACCGCAGGCAAGATGCGCATGCACCACATCCGTATCTTGGCCGGCGACAAGGTCACCTTGGAACTCTCTCCTTATGACATGACCAAAGGTCGAATCACCTTTAGACATATTGAAGGCAAGGGTCCTAGCGGTCCACGTCGCAGACGGTTTTGACCGCCAGCCCGTCCGACAACGGATTGGGCTATTTGGTCAAGCATGAGTGCATCGCCATTGACGGCGGTGCCGCCCTGAACATTCGTTCATTACTCAACCAACAACAATTTCATGACCCGCTAGGCATTGCCCTGGCTTTAGGCGTTTCTTCAGCCACTTGGCCTTTGTTCGGTCTGGTCTGGCCATCGGCCTGCAAAATGGCCGACGTGATGCAGGCTTGGCCTATCGCCGATCTGCGAATTTTGGAAATCGGTTGCGGCTTGGGACTGGCCAGTCTGGTGATTCACCGCCGACTTGGCAATGTCACCGCCTCGGATTACCACCCATACACACAGCGTTTTTTGAGTGCCAATTTGCTGCTCAATGACATGCACACCTTGCCTTATGTCAGTGGTCATTGGGAACGCGCCAATCCCTTGCTAGGTGAATTTGATTTGATCATCGGCAGCGATGTGCTTTATGAGCGCGATCATCCGCAGCAACTCGCCGGTTTCATACAGCGCCATGCCGCCGCGCACGCGCAAGTACTGATCATTGACCCGAACCGGGGTAACCGTGCCGTGTTTCACAAAGCCATGAAAAACAATGGGTTCGGGCTGACACAAACCGATTTACTCACGCCCCTACAGGACGAAACGCCATACCGAGGCCGTTTCTTAAGCTACCAACGCGACTGATTTCAACGCCCGCATAGGTTACATTGCGGCGCATGAATGACGAAGATTTCATGCAACTTGCTTTGGCGCAAGCCGACGCAGCTTTGGCCGCCGGAGAAGTGCCTGTCGGTGCGGTGCTGGTGCGCGACGGGCAGGTGATTGCACAAGCGTATAACGCACCTGTTGCGCAACACGACCCGAGCGCGCACGCTGAAGTATTGGTAATGCGCAAAGCTGCTGCCAAGTTGGGTAACTACCGGCTGGACGATTGCACTTTGTACGTCACCCTGGAGCCTTGCACCATGTGTGCCGGTGCTATTTTGAATGCGCGCCTAGGCAAAGTGGTGTGGGGCGCGCCTGAGCCTAAAACTGGTGCTTGCGGTTCTGTGATGGATGTGTTTGCAAAACCGCAGTTGAACCATCAAACCGTCAACCAAGGCCATGTGTTGGCTGAGCAATGTTCGCAGCCATTACAAACTTTTTTTAAACAACAAAGGCTGGCCCACAAAGCCAAAGCGGCGGCAACTCGTTTGCGCGATGACGCGGTGCGTACGCCTGACAGTGCGTTCGCCGAATTACCCGGCTACTCTTGGGAGCCGAATTACATCAGCGATTTGCCGTCCCTCAATGGTTTGCGCATGCATTACTTGGACGAAGGGCCTGCTGATGCCGAAGTGACTTGGCTGTGTTTGCACGGTAACCCGGCGTGGAGTTATTTGTACAGACACATGATTCCGGTTTTTTTAGAGGCAGGGCACCGCGTGGTGGCGCCCGACATGCCTGGTTTTGGCAAAAGTGATAAACCGAAAAAAGACAGCGCACATTCCGTTGATTGGCACAGAAATGTGTTGCTTGAATTCATTGAAGCCTTGGATCTCAAAGGCGTTCAATTGGTCGTGCAAGACTGGGGCGGCATTCTCGGTTTGACACTGCCCATGGCGCAGCCTTGGCGCTACGAATCTTTGTTGGTGATGAACACCACCTTAGCAACTGGCGAGCAGCCCTTGAGTGAGGGTTTTTTAGCGTGGAGACAAATGTGCGCCGCCAAGCCCTTGTTCGATGTGGGTAAGTTGTTTGCCAGAGGCAATCCGCACATGAGTGCTGACGAATGCGCAGCCTACAACGCGCCGTTTCCGGATGCCGGGCACCGTGCCGCTTTAAGAGCGTTTCCGCCCATGGTGCCATCTGAAGTTGACAGTCCGGGTGCTGCTGTGTCCCGCGATGCAGCCCGTTTTTTAAAGCATGAATGGCAAGGACGGAGTGTGATGTTTATCGGGCAACAAGACCCGGTGCTGGGCGAACCGGTGATGCGCGAATTGCAACAACTTATTAGCGCTTGCCCTGAGCCTGTGTTGTTGCCGCATGCCGGCCATTTTGTGCAAGAGCATGGTCGTGAAATTGCATCACGCGCGCTACAAACATTTTTCCATCTATCAAACTAAGGAGCAGAGAAGTGGCAAGAGATGTAAACACGCAGCAACGCGTGGTTGTTGTGACTGGAGGTGCCATGGGCATTGGCGCTGCGGTAGTGCAGCGACTGGCCAACCAAGGTCATCGGGTGTTTATTGCTGACCGTGATGTGGATGCCGCCCGACTCACCGCAGAACATTTGTGTTCACAAGGACACGAGGTCAAAACAGTTGCCATGGATGTGTCTGATTCTTCATCCATCAGTCATGCATTTGCAGAGATTGAAAAGCAGACCGGGCGTTGCGACATTCTGGTGAACTCCGCAGGCGTAGCCACTGTTTCTTCTTTCTTGGAATTTCCCTTGGATGAATTTGTGCGCACCATGAACATCAATGTCACGGGCACCTTGTTGTGCAGCCAAGCCGCAGCGCGATTGATGGTGAAACACCAATGGGGTCGCATCATCAATATCGCATCAGTAGCCGGTATGCGTGCGGTGGGCAAAGGCCGCACCGCTTATGGCACTTCCAAGGGCGCGGTGATTGCATTGACAAGGCAAATGGCGGTTGAGTTGGCAGAACACGGCATCACCGCCAATGCGGTTTGTCCGGGCCCGGTGGACACGCCATTGACGCAAAAGTTGCACAGCGCGCAATTTCGTCAGGAATACGCCAAAGCCATTCCCATGGAACGTTATGGCAGCGTGGATGAAATTGCGGCTACTGTGGAGTTTTTAGCCTCCACACATGCTTCCTACATCACCGGTATTGCTATGCCGGTTGATGGCGGATTTCTCGCCAGTGGGGCCAGAGGTTTATGAGGTCATCAATCAGGTCTTCCATTTAAATTTATGAAACAACGCATCACCGCCATTTACCAACTCACGACCGCAGCAGATCCGCATCGCACCGCTGCATTGATCGCTGGTGAACAATCGAGTGGCACGTTTATCGCCATACCCGGTGAGGACGAGGCGCTCAAGGCCAGAGCGGCAGCAACTTGGCAGATAGAGCCTCTAGCGCTTGCATCCGTTGAAGGGCATCAGCACTACCGATTGACGCTGAGCTGGCCCTTGGAAAATGTAGGTGCTTCGCTGCCGAACTTGCTGGCGACTGTCGCCGGCAATTTGTATGAATTGCGTCCTGTGCATGCCTTAAAGTTGTTGGATATTGAATTGCCGCAGGCT
This sequence comes from Bordetella parapertussis, assembly GCA_945900685.1. Taxonomy (GTDB): domain Bacteria; phylum Pseudomonadota; class Gammaproteobacteria; order Burkholderiales; family Burkholderiaceae_C; genus Limnohabitans; species Limnohabitans parapertussis_C. The sequence goes on along the minus strand of CAMDJS010000053.1, from coordinate 7,834 downwards.
TTCGCTGATGCCTACCCGGGACCGGCTTTTGGCATTGAAGGTACGCGCACCCTGACTGGTGTTGCACAGGCACCGCTGATCGGCACCATCATCAAACCGTCGGTGGGTTTGAGTGCGCAAGACACGGCGGCCATGGTGGATCAATTGTGTGCAGCCGGTATCGATTTCATCAAAGACGATGAGTTGCAAGCCGATGGACCGTCTTGTCCGTTTGATGAGCGTGTGCGGCTTTGCATGCAAGTCATTCGCCGCCATGCCGAGCGAAGTGGACGCAAGGTGATGTGTGCCTTCAACCTCACCGGTGAACTCGATGAAATGCGCCGACGACATGATCTGGTGATGGCAGAAGGCGGCACTGCCGTGATGTTGAGTTTGAACTCGGTGGGTATGACCGGCTTCAATGCTTTTCGCCGACATGCGCAATTGCCGATTCACGCGCACCGCAACGGTTGGGGCTATGTGCAATCCGGTTGGTCGTATGTGGCTTGGCAAAAAATTTGGCGACTCGCCGGTGCAGACCATATGCATGTCAACGGCATTGCCAACAAATTTCAAGAAGATGACAACAGCGTGATTACATCTGCACGTGCTTGTCTTCAACCCTTGTTCCAACAAAAACCTTGCACAGTCATGCCTGTGTTTTCTTCGGGGCAAACGGTGATGCAAGCGCATCCCACGTGGGACAAATTGCAGTCGCCAGATTTGATGTTTTTGGCAGGCGGCGGATTGTTTGCGCATCCCGGTGGTATTGCCGCAGGTTTGAATGCTTTGCGTCAGGCCTGGAATGCGGCCATGGCGGGTGTGTCCTTGGAGGCAGCCGCAAAGACACATCGGGAGTTACGCGAAGCAGTGGCTACTTTTGGTAAGGCTGGCTGAAAAAATGAATCTGAGACTCGCAGACAAGCGCGTACGCGTGCTTTTTTACGGCGATGATTTCACTGGTGCGTCTGACAATGCCGCTCAATACGCCAGACACGGTTTGCGTACCCGTTTGTTTTTCACATTACCCACACAGCAGGTGTTGGAGCAAGCCGCCCTCGAATGCGATGTCATTGGTGTTGCGGGTACAGCGCGTTCGCTGAATGTGCAGGAAATGACGCAAGAGTTACTGCCTGTATTGCAAGCGTTTGCGAAGTTGTGTGTGCCGCTGTTTCAATACAAATGCTGTTCAACTTTCGATAGCTCTCTAGTCACAGGCAGTTTGGGGCATGCCATTGAATTGATGCGACAAGTCTGGCCGACTTGTTTTGTGCCGGTACATGCGGCTGCTCCAGAGTTCGGCAGGTACACGGTGTTTGGACACCATTTCGCGCGAGCCGGTCAACAGATTTACCGTTTGGATCAACACCCAGTGATGTCGGTTCACCCGGTCACGCCCATGCATGAATCCAAACTGTCTGCGGTGTTGAGAGAACAAGGTTTCTCAGTCGAGCGAGAAGCGGATTTGCGAGAACTTGATAACTCTGCGCTTGATACTTCATCTTTGGCAGATAAATTAAATTCACATGACAGCGTTGTATTCGATGGCTATACGCAGCAACATGTGGTGACCACCGCGGCTGTCTTGCATCACATCAGTCGGCGGCGACAAGTGTGTGCCATTGCAGCGCAAGGATTGGCGCATGGCTGGGGTCAATATTGGCGAGACAACGCTTTGACAGCGGACGAACCACCGCTGCAGCAACTGTCTGCCACTGACCGATTGTTGGTGTTATCTGGCAGTTGCTCTGCTTTGTCTGCCCAACAAATTGCACATGCACGGCAATCCGGTTTTTTATGTTTGCGGTTGACACCAGAGTTATTGTTCGATGAGCATCATGCCGGACTGGATTTGGTGATCGATCAAGTTTTAATTGCATTGAAAAATGCACGAAGCGTAGTGGTTTTCACTGCTGAAGGCCCAGAGGTCTCGCATACACATTCACTGCGTGAATGGACGCGTGAATGGCCTGCGGGGAAGTTGGCGCAACGCATCGGTCTGGTATTTGCGCGCATGGCTGGCGAGGTCTTTCGGCAAACGTCATTGACACGCTTGGTGGTGGCGGGCGGTGATTCATCCAGCTTCACGATGCGCGCTTTGGGCTCACAGGCCTTGCAATGCATAGCCAGCCATTTCGCACAAAACGCACATTTCGCCAGTCTGGTGTCAGAGGATGTGCATATACATGGCAAAGAGGTGTTGCTCAAAGGCGGACAGGTTGGCGCTGAGGATTTGTACACATTGGCTTTGAACGGGTTCGGTCACTGATGTTGTGGCAAGTTACATTTGCGCTCAACCCCTACATATGGTTCACAGGTTTTCAAAATGCATATTTATATTTTTTCTCCCTCAGGCGCTGTACGTGACAAGGCCGCGTTGCGCCGCGCGGTCAAGCACTTTGCAAAGCAAGGCCACGATGTAGAGCTTGACCCCGACGCATTGAGCAGCGAACAGCGGTTTGCAGGAAACGATGAGACTCGCTTGTTGGCTCTGGGGCGTGCGGCCGCCAGCGGTGCAGATGTCGTCATGCTTACGCGCGGTGGTTACGGCATTACCCGTTTGATGAAAAAAATTCCTTACAAAGCGATTACCGCATCTATCAAGCAAGGCACCTTGTGGGTCGGACACAGCGACTTCACTGCAATGCAAATGGGATTGCTTGCCAAGACCGATGCGCACACTTGGGCCGGGCCGCATGCGTGCGCGGATTTCGGTGCTTTGACGGTAGATGACATCATGCAGGATTGTTTTGATGACATGGCGCAGGGCAGGGGGGAAGGGGCGGGATGGCGTTTGCCTGCCTCTGATTTGGCGCATTTGCCAAAGCGTTCCATGCTGGCCGAAGATGCGGTGTTGTGGGGCGGTAATTTGTCAGTTTTGTGTGCATTGCTAGGCACACCCTATTTGCCAGCTATCGACAAAGGTGTTTTGTTTTTGGAAGATGTGGCAGAACATCCTTACCGTATTGAACGAATGTTGACGCAGTTGCTGCATGCTGGTGTGCTGGCCAAGCAGCAGGCGATTGTGCTGGGGCAATTCACGGATTACAAACTGACGGCGCATGACAAGGGCTACAAACTCGACTCGGTTGTTGCGTGGTTGCGCAGTCAGGTGAAGATGCCTGTGTTGACGGGTTTGCCGTTTGGTCATGTGCCGACCAAATTGTGTTTGCCGGTGGGTCAAAAACTGAGTTTGCTCAGGGAAGGGCGCGAGGCTTTCTTGTTGTGGGCGCATCAGGGGCATCATTCTCACTAGTCGGTTGAAGTGTTGTCATTTTTTTTAGCAGTGAGCTTGCTCACGCCATGTCGGCTCGGTCGCCGCTCACCGCCGCTTCGCGGCAACGTTCGCGTCTGACCGCCCGTCATGTCGTTAACCTTTCGCTATGCTCTCAGGCCGCATTTGATTTTCTTAAGCTTGCGGGAAGCCGCCCATACAATGGCTTAACTACTTAAACAACCCCTGAAGTCCACATGACCAGCTACACCAAACATTACATCAACGGCGCATGGCAACAAACCACAGCCACGGCCTATTTCGAGGTTCATGACGCCAGCACAGAAGAAGTGATGGCGACGGTGCCGCAAGGCACCGCGGATGAAGCTGCCGAAGCTGTGATGGCGGCACGTGCTGCATTTCCTGCTTGGTCAGCATTGAGCATCGAGGAGCGTTGCCAGTTCATCGACAAAATCGTTGCCGGTTTGAAAGCGCGTACCGATGAAATGGCGAATGCAATTGCCCGTGAAGTGGGCATGCCAATCAAAATGGCCAAAATGATTCAAGTGGGTGGCCCGGTATTCAATTGGGGCAACGCTGCCAAAGTGGCCCGCGCTTACCACTATGAAGAAAAAGTAGGCAATTCTCTGGTAGTCAGAGAACCGATTGGCGTGGTGGGTTGCATCACACCTTGGAACTTTCCCTTGAACCAAATCACTTTGAAAATTGCACCGGCACTGGCCGCAGGTTGCACCGTGGTGCTCAAGCCCAGTGAAATCGCGCCTGTCAACGCCATGATTTTGGCGGACATCATTCATGAAGCCGGTTTGCCCGCTGGCGTGTTCAATCTGGTCAACGGCGCCGGACCCGTGGTCGGCGAAGTGCTGGCCAGCCACCCGCAAGTTGATATGGTCAGCTTCACTGGGTCGACCCGGGCTGGTAAACGTGTGGCCGCATTAGCTTCAGATACTGTCAAGCGCGTCACGCTTGAGCTGGGCGGCAAATCCGCCAGTGTGGTGTTGCCAGATGCCAATTTGGAAGCCGCAGTCAAAGGCACTTTGGCTGCTTGTTTTCTCAACAGCGGTCAAACCTGTTCTGCCCACACCCGCATGTTGGTGCCTGAATCCAGTTACGAGCAAGTCAAGGCTTTATTGCAAACCGGTATCGCCAAATACCCCTTAGGTTTGAGCTTGGATGAAAACAGCCGCTTAGGCCCATTGATCACCGCCACGCAACGCGAACGTGTGTTGGGATTCATTCAAACCGGGCTGGATGAAGGCGCTGAGCTGATCGCAGGCGGCACCGCCAAACCGCCGTTTGACAAAGGCTATTTTGTGCAACCCACGGCATTGCGCGTGAAACCAGACGACACATTGGCACGGGAAGAGATATTCGGGCCGGTGTTGGTGGTGTTGACTTACAAAGACGAAGATGAAGCCGCGCAAATTGCCAATGACACGATCTATGGTCTGGGCGGCGGTGTTTGGAGTTCGACCGATGAGCATGCAATTTCCTTTGCCCGACGCATGCGAACCGGCCAGGTAGATATCAATGGCGCACCGTTCAACGGCAACGCGCCGTTTGGCGGCTACAAGCAATCCGGCAATGGTCGCGAAAACGGTAAATACGGGTTCGAGGAATTCTTGGAATTTAAAGCCATCCAGCTCAAACCGGCAGACAAAGCCTGATCTATTTCATTTCATACGATGCATATTATGTTAAGTCAAAAAAACACCTTCACACAATCGCTTCAACTCGCTGTTTCCCTGCTTGTGCTCCTCAGCGCATCTGTGGTTTCAGCCCAGCCTGGCCCCGGTCCGAACCAATCCGCCATGCAAGAAACCCGCGATATTGCAGCAGCCATGCTCAAAGAATTGGGTCAGACTCTGCAAGCGGCCATGGCCGATGGCGGTCCGGAAAACGCTATCGGGGTTTGTAAAACGCAGGCGCCTGAAATTGCCATGAAGCTTTCAATGAAGCATCAACTGAAAGTTGCTCGTGTCGGAACCCGAGCGCGAAATCCTGACATGGGTGTTCCCAATGATTGGCAAACACAGGCTTTCAAGCAGTTTGAAAACCGTTTAGCCAAAGGCGACAAACCGTATGACATTGAATTTATACAACTGGTTAAATCAGGCTCATATGACTTGGAATTGCGTTATGCAAAACCTATAGTGTTGCAACCCATGTGTACAGCCTGTCATGGCACGCCTGAGCAAATCAGTCCTGAGGTTAAAGCCAAACTGGATCAGCTTTATCCGAACGACAAGGCCGTCAATTACAAGCCCGGTGAATTGCGCGGCGCGGTGGTCGTGACCCGTTTATTAGCGAATTGATTCTGTATCAGCGCGCATTTGCTGCATTGACAAAAGCTTGTATGTAATCTTGCGAGTCTTTGTGCGTGGATTGTTTCGCAAAGTCCATGGCAGACAAACCGAGTTTATTTTTAATCAGCGGATCGGCACCCTCCTCTAACAATAATTTAACGGCTTGGGGTGTGCCGTAATAAGCGGCCATCATCAGGGGTGTGGTTCCATTGGGAGACTCAGCATCAAGGTAGGCAGAGTGTTCTATCAGTAAGCGCATGATGTCGATATGCCCTTTGGTGGCCGCATAATGAAGCGGTGTCCAGCCCGTTTTATTCACTTCTGCACCTTGCTCAATCAATAGCTTGGCAATCTCGATTTGATTTTGAATGGCGGCAAGCATCAAAGTATTTTCAAATTCTTTGCTTGTGACATTCAGGTTGGTTTTTTTATCTTTGACCAACACCACAATAGCATTGAAAGATTTTTTTTGTGCCGCCAGTATCAAGGCGGGCACACCTTCTTCATTGACAGTGTTCGGATCAAAGCCTTTGTTCAGCAGAACTTCTATCTCCTGAGCGCGATCAGCATCAATGAAGGTGAAGAAATCTTTGTAACTGCCTGCGTAGGCCGGTGTCAGCAATTGGCAGGCAAACATGACCAGATGAATTTTCAGTAATTCAGGGAGGAGTTTCACTGGATGAACACTTTTTAAGGTCAGGCGGTAGCGCCAATATCCAAGTTTGCATGTCTTGGGGTCCGGTCAATAAATGATACGCCACAATCTTTTGCCATAGCTTGACATCCATCTTGCAAATTTTCCTGGCCAATCCCCATGATTTGGTTTCTTCGTTGGAGAAGACATATATCTTCAACAACATGTGAAAAGGTATGGCTTGTGTTAAAAAATTGGTCAATTGCAAGGCTTGCGATCTGTACTGTGTGTAATTGTCCTGTGAGACAGAACTGACTTGAAGTTCTCTGTAGTCATCATAGGTTTTGAACCACCAAGTCGCAGGAAATTCATTGACATCAGAGACGGGTAAGTCTTTGGTGAATGCCTCTAATTTGGCATAGGCTTTGACATGGTCTGTGTAAATCCACGCCATCATCATTAGATGCAATGCGAATACACAAAGCACCGCATTGGCATGAATCTTTAGCCGTAGCAAAGGTTTTTCAGCTAAGAATGCAACTCCCACACAAAATACAAAAAGACTGGGCCCAAACCACAGAGGGTACTCGGCCATACTGTGTAAGCCAAATACGACGCACACCAACAATCCCACCGCAATGACGGGATCTTTGGTGGTCCAGATATACCTTTGTTTGAGCCAGTAAATCAGAAAAACAAGTAAGCTGACACTGCCCAGCACACCCAATTCCAATTGCACTTGAAGTAACAAGTTGTGGGCGTGATCAGGCACACCATCCAACTCGGGCCTGCTGATTTGTTCAAGCTGCATTTGTCGCCAGCCTATGCCCCAGACCGGATGGTCTTTGATGATGTTTGTCCGTTGTCTTTGGTGTGAAATACCAGTGCAATCAGTCCACAAAGTAACCAGGAGCCAGCGATATTCGACTGTGAGATAAAACCACCGGGTCGGCCGGGATTGCCTTTTTCAATCATCGGTGTCAATAGCTCGACGTAGCCAGAGGACTGAATCACTATCACTATGGCGTTGATGACAGCTACGGCCAAAACGGCGGTTAAAAAAGAGTGAAACAATTCGGTTTTATAACCAGCTTTGACCCAGATATTGACCAAGATGCCAATCATCAGCATAGCGAGAAAATAGCCCAGACTCATGAGTGTGAAGCTTGCAGAGGTGCTGATCAATCCGCTGAAGTATTGAGCCGCCACAATCGCCGTCCAAACGATTGCCAATATTCCCAAACTGTTGACTTCCAGTGGTTGATGTCGTGTTTCTTTTTGAATCAATGTCAGCAAGCCCCACAGCCCCAAACAGGTGAAAGCGATCACGTCAGGGATGAAGCGGGCAAATACGCTTTCTGACGGAAAAGTCAGCAGGGGCAGACTCAACATCAGAATGAATGCGAGTTGGCTTAAAGCCAGTCTGAGTTCTTTGGAATGTATGTGTTTCATAAGGCGATTTTGAATTTAATTGCCCTATAGTATTATTTATATGATCTGTATTAAATGCTTTTTGAATAAATGATTGAAATTTTCCGAAGTTATTTCGGCAATCTGTTCACTTGTCATGCCGCGCAACTCCGCAATTTGCTTGGCAACCCAAGGCACATAGGACGGGTTATTGGTTTTGCCTCTGTGGGGTGCCGGTGCGAGGTAAGGGCTGTCTGTCTCAATCAAGAT
>CAMDJS010000052.1 GCA_945900685.1 Bordetella parapertussis | reverse complement strand
GACCCCACCGGCAGCCAAGTGTTGCCCGTGCTGGTGCACGGCGATGCCGCGTTCGGCGGTCAAGGTGTCAATCAGGAAACGCTGGCGCTGGCGCAAACCCGTGGCTACACCACCGGCGGCACAGTCCACATCATCATCAACAACCAAATCGGCTTCACCACCTCAGACCCGCGCGATATGCGTTCGTCTGCGTTTTGCACGGACATCGTGAAAATGGTCGAAGCCCCTGTGTTGCATGTGAATGGCGACGATCCTGAAGCGGTGGTGTTGGCCACTCAATTGGCGCTGGAATACCGCATGACTTTCCGCCAAGACGTGGTGGTGGACATCACGTGTTTCCGCAAACTTGGCCACAACGAGCAAGACACGCCGAGCCTGACGCAGCCGCTGATGTACAAAAAAATCGCGGCACACCTTGGAACTCGTCGCTTGTATGCCGACCGTTTGGCGGCTCAAGGTTTGGGCGAAACCATAGGCGAGGAAATGGTGAAAACCTACCGCGCTGCACTCGACGCGGGTAAAAACACTTCAGAGCCGGTGCTGACCAATTTCAAAACCAAGTTCACCGTGGACTGGAGTCCGTTTCTCGGCAAGAAATGGACAGATGCAGCTGACACCGCACTGCCCATGGCCGAATGGAAACGATTGGCTGAACGCATCACCACATTGCCTGTAGGTGTGACACCTCATTCATTGGTGAAAAAAGTGTTGGACGACCGCGCTGCCATGGGGCGGGGTGATCTGCCAGTGGACTGGGGCATGGGCGAACACATGGCGTTTGCTTCGCTGGTGGCCAGTGGTTTTCCGGTGCGCTTGTCCGGGGAAGATTCAGGCCGTGGCACCTTCACCCACCGCCATGCGGTGATTCACGATCAGAACCGCGAAAAGTGGGATACGGGAACATATATTCCTTTGCAAAACGTGGCTGATAACCAAGCCCCGTTCACTGTCATCGACTCAATTCTTTCTGAAGAAGCGGTGCTGGGGTTCGAGTACGGTTATGCCTCGAACGACCCGAACACCTTGGTGATTTGGGAAGCGCAGTTCGGCGATTTCGCCAACGGTGCGCAAGTGGTGATCGACCAGTTCATCGCCTCCGGCGAAGTGAAATGGGGCCGCGTGAATGGCATCACTTTGATGCTGCCGCACGGTTACGAGGGCCAAGGCCCGGAGCACAGTTCAGCGCGTGTCGAGCGCTTCATGCAGTTGGCGGCTGACACCAACATGCAAATCGTGCAGCCCACCACGGCCAGCCAAATATTCCACGTGCTGCGTCGCCAAATGGTGCGCAATCTGCGCAAGCCCTTGATCATCTTCACGCCCAAATCTTTGTTGCGTCACAAGGATGCTGCGTCGCCGGTGTCCGAGTTCATCAAAGGCGGTTTTCAGACCATCATCCCCGAGTTGAAAGAGATCAAGGCGGACAAAGTCAAGCGCATCGTGATGTGCTCGGGCAAGGTGTATTACGACTTGTCCAAAAAACGCGAAGAGGGCGGGCATGACGACACGGTGTTGTTGCGCTTGGAACAGCTCTATCCGTTCCCGCACAAAGTGTTTGCCGCCGAGCTGAAAAAATACCCGAACGCCGTCGAGGTGGTTTGGTGTCAAGACGAACCGCAAAACCAAGGGGCATGGTTCTTTGTGCAGCACTACTTGTTTGAAAACATGGCCGTCGGCCAGAAACTGGGTTACAGCGGCCGCGCCGCTTCCGCCTCGCCCGCTGTCGGTTATTCGCATTTGCACCAAGAACAGCAAAAAGCTCTGGTCGATGGTGCGTTCGGCCGTCTCAAAGGTTTCATATTGACCAAGTAAGCCGCTCATGCAGCGCGTGTGCGCGCAGAGCTCAGCCCTTCAAACATTCAGGAATTCAACATGTCTATCGTAGAAGTCAAAGTACCGCAGTTATCCGAATCGGTGGCGGAAGCCACCTTGTTGCAATGGAAAAAGAAAGTCGGCGAAGCTGTCAGCGCTGACGAAATCCTCATTGATGTCGAAACCGACAAAGTGGTGCTCGAAGTGCCCGCCCCGTCAGCTGGTGTGTTGGTTGAAATCCTTTGCGTGGATGGCAGCACCGTCATGGCAGACCAATTGATCGCGCGTATTGATACCGCTGCCACTGCAAAGGCTGGCGCGGCGCCTGCGGCAGCGGCAGCGGCAGCGGCTCCTGTTGCGGCTTCAGTCACTGCACCTGCTGCTCCTGCTGCATCTTCCTCATCCAAATCGGATGTGCTCATGCCTGCCGCCGCCAAATGGATGGCGGATAACCAATTGGCTTCGGGCTCAGTCACCGGCACCGGCAAAGACGGTCGCGTCACCAAAGGCGATGTGCTCGGTGCCGTGGCCTCAGGTGTGAAACCGGCTGCTGCGTCTATCCCCACCGGCGCGCCCACCCAAGTGTTGCCGCAAGTCGATGGTCCCTCAGTCAACTTAGGCGAGCGCCCAGAGCAACGCGTGCCCATGAGCCGTTTGCGCGCACGTGTGGCCGAGCGTTTGCTGCAGTCGCAAGCGACCAACGCCATTCTGACCACGTTCAATGAAATCAACATGGCGCCGGTGATGGAAATGCGCAAGCGTTTCCAGGAGAAGTTTGAAAAAGAACACGGCGTGAAGATCGGTTTCATGAGCTTCTTTGTCAAAGCCGCGGTGCATGCTCTCAAAAAATACCCGGTGCTCAACGCTTCGGTGGACGGCAACGACATCGTTTACCACGGCTATTTCGATATTGGTATTGCCGTTGGTTCACCGCGCGGTTTGGTGGTGCCCATTCTGCGCAACGCCGACCAGATGAGCTTTGCCGAGATTGAGAAAAAGATTGCTGAATACGGCGTTAAAGCACGCGACGGCAAACTCGGCATCGAGGAGATGACCGGCGGCACCTTCTCCATCAGCAATGGCGGTGTGTTCGGCTCCATGTTGTCCACGCCCATCATCAACCCGCCGCAGTCGGCCATTTTGGGCGTGCACGCCACCAAGGACCGCGCCGTGGTGGAAAACGGCCAAGTCGTGGTGCGTCCGATGAACTATTTCGCCCTGTCTTACGACCACCGCATCATCGACGGCCGTGAAGCTGTGTTGGGTTTGGTGGCGATGAAAGAGGCATTGGAAGATCCGGCGCGATTGTTGTTTGATATTTGATTGACAGTGAAGTTCACACAATATTTTTTATCCACTCGTTTGCGGGATGATAGAAAAGATATCCAGCTAGAGTGGATAGAACGTGTAAAAAGTCGTCCCTTGCGAACAGTGATTCAGCAGGACGGTCGCATACGACTCTGGGGGATGATTTCAGTATCGGGTGAAGAGCGGTACCTTCGGGTGGTTTTGCTGGAAGATGGCGAAACTATTCACAATGTTTTTTTTGATCGAGGATTCAAACTATGAAGATCAAGTATTTCCAAGACACAGACACTTTGTACATTGAATTCAAACAAGGCCCCATTTCAGAAACCAAAGACCTGGATGAAAACACCTTGCTCGATTTAGATGACAAGGGTCAGGTCTGTGCCATCACGATGGAGCATGCGCGCGAACGTGCAGACATCCCCACCTTTTCTTTTGAGCAAATTTCAGCCTAGTTGATTTGCCACACCACTTTTCTTATCAGAGTACCCCATGAGCAAAATATTTGATGTCATCGTCATCGGCGCCGGCCCCGGCGGCTATATCGCTGCGATTCGCGCCGCCCAACTCGGTATGAGTGTGGCCTGCATCGATGAATGGCAAAACGCCAGCGGCGGTCCAGCCCCCGGCGGCACCTGCACTAACGTAGGCTGCATCCCGTCCAAAGCCTTGTTGCAATCGTCCGAACATTTCGAGCAGGCGAACCACCATTTCGCAGAACACGGCATCACGGCCACCGGCGTGAAAATAGACGTGACCAAAATGCTCGCCCGCAAAGACATGGTGGTCAAACAAAACAACGACGGCATTTTGTATTTGTTCAAGAAAAACAAGGTCGCGTTTTTCCATGGTCGCGGCAGTTTTGCCAGCAAGTCCGACGCCGGTTATGAAATCAAGGTGTCTGGCAAAACGGAAGAATCATTGACCGCCAAGCAGATCATTGTCGCTACCGGTTCCAGCGCCCGCGCCTTGCCTGGCGTGCCGTTTGATGAAGAAAACATCCTCTCCAACGACGGTGCGTTGCGCGTCGGCGCTGTTCCGAAAAAACTGGCCTTGATTGGTTCAGGTGTCATTGGCTTAGAGATGGGCTCGGTCTGGCGGCGACTGGGCGCAGAAGTCACCATATTGGAAGGCCTGCCCACTTTCCTCGGCGCAGTGGACGAGCAAATTGCCAAAGAAGCCAAAAAGATTTTCGATAAGCAAGGTTTGAATATCCAACTCGGTGTGAAAGTCGGCGATATCAAGAGCAGCAAAAAAGGCGTCAGCGTTAACTACACCAACGCCAAAGGCGAAGCGCAAACACTGGACGTGGATAAGTTGATCATCAGCATCGGAAGGGTGCCCAACACCACCGGTTTGAATGTTGAAGCGGTGGGTTTGAAACTGGACGAGCGCGGAGCCATTTTGGTGGACGCCGATTGCAAAACCGCCTTGCCCGGCGTCTGGGCGGTGGGCGACGTGGTGCGCGGCCCCATGCTCGCGCACAAAGCGGAAGAAGAGGGCGTCGCCGTAGCTGAGCGCATTGCCGGTCAACACGGCCATGTCGACTTCAACCTCGTGCCCTGGGTCATCTACACCAGCCCGGAAATCGCATGGGTCGGACGCACCGAGCAGCAACTCAAGGCTGACGGCGTGGCCTACAAAGCAGGCACATTCCCGTTTTTAGCTAACGGACGCGCACGCGCTTTGGGCGACACCACCGGCATGGTCAAGATGCTGGCGGACGCGAAAACAGATGAAATTCTGGGTGTGCACATCATCGGGCCGCAAGCCAGTGAATTGATCTCTGAAGCCACAGTTGCGATGGCGTTCAAAGCCAGCGCAGAGGACATCGCGCGTATTTGCCATGCGCATCCTTCATTGAGTGAGTCCACCAAAGAAGCTGCTCTGGCTATCGACAAGCGCACTTTGAATTTTTAATTTCAAAAAAATTACGCTTTAAGTGTGGCTGTCTGTTTTAGACAGTCCGACTTCCACCCCTTTTGCCTCTGATTTGAGACATTGCAAGGCCGTTCCGGTTCACAACCGGATTATTTGCCTATACAATTAATCAAATCCATGCTTTTTAGCTTTGACCCAGATAAGAGCTTGATCAATCTTGAAAAACACGGTATTTAGTTGGCGGACGCTTGGTTGGTTCATTTCGCTGATCACAAACTGACCTTGGACTCCACCCGCAACGGGGAAAAAAGATGGCTGGATTTGGCATATGTAGAGTTGGCCGGGACGGTGCTGGTTTTGGTTTACACACGCCCACACGAGGGCGAGGTAAGAGCAATTTCCATTCGCCGTGCCTCAAGACAGGAAAGGAAAAGGTATGAACAAGAGCAACTCATCAGGCAAAATGAAGCCATCAAACTCCACTGACTGGGCCCGAGTTCGGCGGGATGTGGCTGCCGACGCGCCCTTGTCCTTTGTGAAAGAGTTTGAACCTTACGATCCTGACAACTCTCAGGCCGTTGACGATTTCTGGAGCCAGGCAACACTCAAGCGCGGCCGCGGTCGACCTTCATTGGCGCAAAAGCGACCCACGCTAAATATGCGCATCGATGCCGACTTGCTTGAGGCATTCAAAGCCACCGGTCCGGGTTGGCAAACCCGCATCCACGACATACTTCGCCAGTTTATGCCCAAGCCAGAAAAAGCCTAAGAATTCGCAGCGTTCAAATCACGAAGGTTTTTTAACATGTCGATGCGATCATCCCGTCACCCAGCCCAAACCATTTCTGCCACTGATGCAGCAGCCATGGTCAAGTCCGGCATGTGGATTGACTATGGTGCCACCTTGTGTCAGCCCGATGTGTTTGACCATGCGCTGGCTTTGCGCAAAGACGAATTGCATGATGTGAAGTTCCGCTCCTGCATCACCATGCGTCCGCGAGCAGTGCTGGATCAGGACCCGGAAGGCAAACACTTTCATTTGTTCAGCATGCATTTCTCCGGCTACGACCGCAAAATGCACGATGCCGGCCGTGTTCATTACTTGCCTGTCAACCTCGGCGAAATTCCCGACTACTACCGGCGCTTCATCCCGCCGGTGGATATGGTGGTGCTCAAAACCTGTCGCATGGATGAAAACGGTTATTTCAATTTCAGCGCCGCCAATTTATGGCACCGCGACATCATTGAGCGAGCACGCTTGGTGGTGGTGGAAATCACCGACGGACTGCCTTATGTGTTTGGCGTTAACAACGGCGTACACATCAGCGAAGTCGACTTCATCGTTGAAGGCGATAACCAAGCGGCACCGGCGTTGCCAAACCCACCTGCGTCAGACGTGGATATAGCCGTCGGCAAATTGATTGCCGCAGAAATTGAAGATGGTTCATGCTTGCAAATCGGCATAGGCGGCATGCCCAACGCCGTGTGCGAACAACTGCTGCACAGCAACGCCAAAGACCTGGGCGTGCATTCAGAAATGCTGACCGAAGGCATGATGGCGCTCTACCATGCTGGAAAAATCACCAACGCACGCAAGCAACTTCACACCGGGAAAATGGCGTTTTCATTCGGGCTGGGTTCGCAGGCTTACTACGACAGTTTGCACCGCAACCCCGACATGGCTTGCCTGCCGGTCGCTGACACCAATTTGCCGCATGAAATCATGCGCAACCAACGGGTGGTCGCTATCAACAACACCACGCAAATGGACTTGCAGGGGCAAGCAGCTTCTGAGTCTGACGGTTTGCGCCACATCAGCGGTACCGGTGGCCAATTGCAGTTTGTGCGTGGTGCGTATGCGTCTGAAGGTGGCAAGTCCTTCATGTGCTTGTCGTCTACGTTTGAAAAAAATGGACACCGCAAAAGCCGCATTGCTTTGTCATTGACACCCGGCAACATGGTTACCACGCCGCGCACCGACATGATGTATGTGGTGACCGAATACGGCATCGTCAATCTCAAAGGAAAGTCCGTACCCGAGCGAGCATTGGCTTTGATATCCATAGCACACCCGGATTACCGGGAAGAACTGTCGCGACAAGCCTATGAGAACAAGCTCATTCCACGTGGAGTGAGCTTTGGTTTTGTGCGTTGATTCAAACCGACAGCAGTTGCCAAGGGTTGATTTGGAGGGATGCGAACTCCATCCCAGTCATTCAGGGCACAATAACCCGCCATGTCAGTCATTGAAACCTACCAACAAGAACTCAAAACACGCGGATTTCTGCCAGATCCGGCCCAATTGCGTGCAGTGACAGCCTTGGATCGCTGTGCCGGTGAATGGGCAGGCTACAAACACAAACGCGGCAATAAGTTAAAAAAACTCATCAACCATCCCGACATACCTCAGGGGGTGTATTTGTACGGCGGGGTAGGGCGAGGCAAGAGTTTTTTGATGGACTGTTTTTACCAGGCGGTTCCCATCGAGCGTAAAACCCGTTTGCATTTCCACGAGTTCATGCGCGAAGTTCACCGCGAATTGCGGGATTTACAGGGCACCGTCAATCCCCTGGATGAGCTCGGTGAGCGCATGGCCAAGCGGTTCAAATTGATATGCTTTGACGAGTTTCATATTGCAGACATCACCGACGCCATGATCCTGTACCGTTTGCTGGTGGCCATGCAAAACAACGACATTGGTTTTGTCACCACCTCCAACTTTCGCCCGGATGAGCTTTACCCGGACGGTTTGCACCGCGACCGCTTGCTGCCCGCCATCGATTTGCTCAACGCCACCATGCAAGTGGTGAATGTGGACAACGGGACGGATTACCGTGGTCGCATGCTGGAGCAAGCTCAGTTGTATTTGTCGCCTTGCAGCGATGAGACCGAAGCCATCATGCAAAACACTTTCAATCGCTTGGCCGAATCGCCCGACCAAGACGGTGTGCTGATGATTGAGGAAAGAAAACTGTCTGCCAAACGCCGGGCCGGGGGCATGGTCTGGTTTGATTTCAAAGTCTTGTGCGGCGGCCCGCGTTCCCAAAACGATTTTCTGGAAATTGCCATTCAGTTTCACACCGTGTTTCTCAGTGGCGTGCCCAAAATGAAGCTTGGCATGTCCTCTGAAGCACGCCGTTTCACTTGGTTGATTGATGTGTTGTACGACCGGCGTGTCAAATTGGTGATTCAGGCTGATGTGCAGCCTGAGGATTTATACACCGAGGGGCCTATGTCGCATGAATTTCCGAGAACTGCTTCAAGGCTTCGAGAAATGCAGTCAGCGACATTTTTAACCCAGGGCAGACGCCTGGTGGATACTTCATTGACATGAGATCATATTTTCTTGCCCTTTGTGGGCTGACAAGCTTGGTGTTGAGTTTGCCTGTGGCCTTGGCCGATGAGCCTGTTACGTCCACGGTAGTGGGTGAAACTCTTCAGGGTTTAGATCTGGACAAAGAGCGTCAAATCATTCGCGATAAACGCCTAGCAGCAGATGCCGAGTACAAGGCGGCATTGAAGTTGTGCTACAAAAAATTTGCAGTCAATAGCTGCAAACAAGATGCGCTTGAGAAGAAAATGCCGGTGGACAATGAACTTCGCCGACAGGAATTGATTTTGAACAATGCAGCCAGGCAGCAACGCGGTGACAAGGCTTTTTTACGCAATGAGGAAAAGCAAAGCCCGGAGCAACAACAGCAGCTGGAACAAGATCGGATCGAGAAGAAAAACACTTTCGTCGATAAGCTGAATGAGAACTTGGACAAAAACGAAAAACACCTCAGCAAGCAGCAGGAGATTGAGAGCAACCGTGAAAAAAACCAGCAACGCATAGACCAGGTGCTCGAACGCCAGCGTCAACATACAGAAAAAGCCGCACAGGCTGAAAAAAACCGGGCTGACTATCAACGCAAACAAGATGAAGCGCAAAAGCACAAACAAAATGCTGCCAAAGATCCGGCCGACCAAAGTAAGACGGCTAAGCCCTTGCCAATGCCCAAAGCTTCTGAAATATTGCAATGAGCAGGAGCTGTCTTGACTGACACACTCAGCGATGTGGTGCGTGAAATGTTCACGCCTCACGGCCCCCTGGCCAGATCCACTGCTTTTTTCCAGCCTCGCCCTGGCCAGACCGAGATGGCCGTGGCGGTGGCGCAAACACTTGAAAAGGGCGGCTCATTGGTGGTGGAGGCGGGTACCGGGGTTGGCAAAACCTTTGCTTATCTGGTGCCTGCCTTGCTCAGCGGTGAACGTGTGGTTGTCTCAACCGCCACCAAGACATTGCAGGATCAATTGTTCGCCAGAGACATACCAGACGTTATTCAAGCATTAGGTTTGCCTGTCAAATTGGCCATGCTCAAAGGCCGTGGCAGCTACCTGTGTCAGCAACGGTTTGAACAGACCTTACAAGCTGGAACCTTGCCTGACAGACCCTCAGTGAAAGCGCTTGCCAGCGTCAAACAATGGGCGACAACCACCATGACTGGCGATCTGGCTGAAGTACCGGCGCTGGATGAACGTTCGCCTCTGATTCCTTTGATCACTTCGAACCGGGATAACTGTTTGGGTTCCTCCTGTCCACATTGGCGCGACTGCCATGTCAACCTCGCGCGTCGGGACGCCATGGCTGCAGATGTCGTGGTCATCAACCACCATTTGTTTTTTGCTGACATGGCCGTGCGTGAATCCGGCATGGCCGAGTTGCTGCCCACAGTGCGTGTCGTGATTTTTGACGAGGCGCATCAACTCAACGAAACCGGCATTCAATTTTTGGGCAAGCAATTGGGCAGTGCGCAAATGCTTGATCTGTGCAGAGATATTTTGACGACGGGCTTGCAACTGGCCAGAGGCCTCGTTGATTGGCAAACCTTGACGGCTTCGTTTGAGAAAAGTATTCGGGACTGGCGTTTGGTCGCTGGTAAACAGCCGGCGAATGCCAAGTTGCGTTGGACCCAATCTCAACCTCAAGGTGTGGATGAGCAGGATTGGGCTCAGGCCCTGCAAGATGTCAATCAGTCTGCGTTGGTCTTGCAAGCTGCCATTGAAAACGTCATCGATGCCGCGCCGGATTTTCAGCGTCTGCATGAGCGCTTGTCAGATGTCGTGAGTTTGATTGATTATTTCTCTCATGCCTGCGCCCATGGTTCAGTCCGGTGGGTGGATGTCAGCGCGCATATTCGCTGCATGGAAGCGCCGTTGGATATTGCCGATGTGGTGCAAAACAAATTGCTGGACTCGGAGGTTGTGACGGTGCCTGGCACCCACAGCGAGCCGGTCTCATTGCCGCGCAGTTGGATTTTCACGTCTGCAACGCTGGGGTCTGATCCGCAACTCACATGGTTCACAGAGCCTTGCGGTTTGAAAAATGCGCAGGTCTTGCAAGTGCAAAGCCCCTTTGATTATGAAAACCAGGCGTGGTTGCATGTGCCGCGTTTGATGGCTTCACCCAAAGAGCCCAGCCACAGCGCTGAAGTGGCAGATTTATCTTTGCAAGTGGCTCGTGCCCTTGGCGGCAGAACATTGGTGCTGACCACAACGACCCGTGCCTTGCGGGCGATTGGTGAGCAATTGCAGGCAGAGATGGAGGCTCGTCCTGGCCTAGTCATTCTGGTTCAAGGCCAACATCCCAAACGTGAACTCATGCAGCGTTTCAGAGAAGCCATCGAGCCGGGCGCAACCGGTTGCGTGCTGGTAGCCACGGCCAGTTTTTGGGAAGGCTTTGATGTGCCCGGAGACGCTTTGCAGGCAGTCATCATTGACAAATTGCCGTTCCCGCCACCCAACGACCCCATGGTTGAAGCCCGCAGTCAACGGTTGGAGTCACAAGGACGAAGCTCATTCAATGATTATTTTTTACCTGAAGCCGGGGTGTCGCTCAAGCAAGGTGCAGGTCGTTTGATACGCAGAGAAACCGATCGCGGCGCTTTGGTGATATGTGATAACCGCTTGGTCAGCACCGCTTACGGCAGACGCTTGTTGGCTACTTTGCCGCCCATGAAGCGCATAGAGCAACTGCCCGAATTAATTCAGGCCTTGGCTTCAATCACCAAAAATTGAACCAGCTTTTCTTTTCCGGTTTGGCTGTAGGTGTGGGTTTGGGGAAGTAGTTGCTGTCAGGGAAAGACGCCTTCAATACCCGTTGTGTATCTTCACTGAGTTGATTCAAGCCAAGTGCCCGGTAAGAATCAATCAGAATGATGAGCGCTGTTTCAGCCGCTTCACTGTTGGGGTAATCATTCAGAGTGGCTTGAGCACGGTTAACGGCTGCCACGTAAGCGCCTTTGTTGTAATAGTGTCTGGCGACTTTGAGCTCAGATTTCGCCAGTAAGTTGATGATGTGGCGCATGCGCAAGGTGGCGTCCGCCGAATATTTGGATTGGGGAAAGCGCGTCACCAATTCCTTGTAAGCCTCAAATGAGTCACGCGCCGCCATTTGATCCCGCTCGGCGAGGTCCTGCTTGAACCACTTAGACATCAGTCCCAGATCGTCGTTGAAGTTGATGGTGCCTTTGAGGTAGAGGGCGTAGTCAATTGCCGGGTTGGCGGGATTGAGTTTCATGAAACGATCTAGCGTCATCAAGGCTGACACCCGGTCTCCGTTTTTGTATTGCGCATACGCTTTGTCGAGTTGTGCTTGCTGCGCCAACGGTGTGCCCGCCGCCCGACCTTCGAGCTTGTCAAGCAACACAATGGCTTTGTCGTACACATTGCCCTTCATGATGTCCTTGGCCTCAGCGTAAATTTCCTCTGGGGACATCTTGGCGGTTGCGTCATTGTCATCTGTGGCACAAGCTGTCAGCAGCGCAGAAACCAACACCATTGATAATGAAAGAAATCTCAACACATAAACCCTTCGTACTTTGAACTGAACAGATTATCAACGATGCACCCTACAGCCAGCCAAACCCTTTTGCCGCCATTGCCCGGGGAGGCTGAGCCAGACGACTTGGAGGTGGAGGTAGAGGAGCGGTGTTTGGAGATTCCAACTGGGCTGCATAAACAGCGCTTAGACCGGGCCCTGGTTCAGTTGATGCCTGAATTTTCCCGCAACCACCTCAAACATTTGATTGAGGATGCCTGCGTCAGCTCGAACGCTTTGCCGACCGCGATTGCCAAAGTGGCCTACCTCGTTAAAGCCGCCGAGATCATCACGGTGCGATTGTTGCCTACCGAGATGTCACAGGCCTATGTGCCACAGGCCATGGACTTGGACGTTGTTTACGAGGACCAGCATTTGCGAATCATCCATAAACCGGCGGGTCTGGTGGTTCACCCCGCGCCCGGCAATTGGAGCGGTACCTTGCTCAATGGTTTGCTCGCCATGGACCCGACTGCCGCGCAGGTGCCTCGCGCTGGCATAGTTCATCGCTTGGACAAGGACACCAGCGGCTTAATGGTAGTGGCACGCACTCGCGCTTGCATGGACGCCTTGGTGCAAATGATCGCAGCGCGGGAAGTGCACAGGGAATACCTGGCCCTCAGCCAACGCCCGTGGCGAGGTGAACACCTGCGCGAGGTGGAATTTCCCATCGGGCGCGATCCCCGGCAGCGTTTGCGCATGGCTGTGGTGGATTTGGAAAAACAATCGGGCAAAACAGCGCACACCAGTTTGCAATGCTTAGACAGCAACGACCAAGGCTGTCTGGTTCACTGCACCTTGCATACTGGTCGTACCCATCAAATCCGGGTTCATATGGCAGCCATCGGGCTTCCCTTATTGGCTGACGGCTTGTATGGCGGTTCATCCAGTCCATGGATATCCCGTCAATCGCTGCACGCATTCAAACTGGGGTTCATGCACCCGTTCAGCAACCAAGATTTACAGTTTGAGTCCCCCCTGCCGGTTGATATTCAAGCGGCAGTCTCGGGCATGGGGCTGAATAACCCCCTCGGATAGAATGCT
>CAMDJS010000051.1 GCA_945900685.1 Bordetella parapertussis | reverse complement strand
TTCAATGCATTCACAGCGTTTTTCGCAGGTTGGTAGGCGCTATGCGCAAAGCTTCTCGGTATTTGGCAACAGTGCGGCGTGCGCAATCAATGCCTTGCTCTTTGAGCATGTCGGAGAGTTGGTTGTCGGACAAAGGTTTTTTCGGGTTTTCGCTGGCGATCAATTGTTTGATCAGCGCGCGCACTGCCGTGCTGGATGCGTTGTTGCCGCTGTCCGTGCCCAGCCCCGAGCCGAAGAAATATTTCAACTCGAAAGTGCCATAAGGCGTATGCATATATTTGGCGGTGGTGACGCGGCTGATGGTGGATTCGTGCAAGCCCAGCTCCTCGGCAATCTCGCGCAACACCATGGGCTTCATGGCGAGTTCGCCATGAATAAAAAAACTTTTTTGACGCTGCGTGATGGCGTTGCTGACACGCAATATGGTGTCAAAACGCTGTTGGATGTTTTTGATCATCCAGCGCGCTTCTTGCAAACGTTGTTGCAATCCGGCGTGGCTGTCGCCCTTGCTGCCTTTCAAGGCGTTGGCGTAAATATCGTTCACCTTCAGGCGCGGCATCACCTCCGGGTTGAGCATGGCGCGAAACTGCGGCAGGCCTTGTTTGTCCACGCCGCTGGCCGTGACCAACACATCGGGCACCACCACATTGCGCTCGACATCGACAAAACGTCTGCCGGGTTTGGGCTCGAGACGCGCGATCAAAGCCATGGCCACTTTGACTTCGAGTTCGCTCGCGCCGATGGCTGGCACCAAGCGTTTCACGTCCCTCTTGGCCAACAGCTCCAAGGGCTGTTTGCAGATGGCCAATGCACAAGCGCGCACCGCGGCACGCTCTTCGGTGTCAGCAGGAATGGCCTGCAATTGCAAGCGCAAACATTCGCCCAAGTCCCGCGCACCCACGCCGGTGGGCTCTAAGCTTTGCAACAAACCCAAAGCCACTTGAAAACGGTGTACCAGTTCTTCGCATTGCTCCAAATCGTCAACGGCCAAACTTTCTGCCAGCGTTTGGAAACTGTCTTCCAAGTAACCGTCATCGTTCAGCGACTCAATCAGAAAACGCAAGGCGGCGCGGTCGGTGTCATCCAGTCGCAATGACAATGCCTGACGGTGCAAAAACGCAGTCAGCGATTCTTGGTTGCGCGCCAACTCTGTGGCCTGCGCTTTTTCATCGTCATTGCTGTTGTGGTTGTGTGCTGGTGCGTCACCGCCCCATTCGCTGTCGTCCGGTGAAAACTCCACGCTGCCGTCGCCGTCCCAGCTCTCGGCCACGCCTGTAGCGTCCAGTGGTGCATCCGGTGCTTCACTGGCGGTCTCGACCCGCACTTCGCTGACCCGGTCCATCGGACCGTCCCAAGTGTCAGCTTCGTTGTCAGAATCGCTGGAAGCGGCGACTGCATCTTGTTTATCAAGCCCGAAATCTTCACGCGGCGCCAAGTCTTCCATTTCTTTTTCAAGAAAAGGGTTGTCGTCCAGCATTTGTTCGATTTCCTGGCTCAACTCCAAGGTGGAGAGTTGCAGCAGGCGGATGGATTGTTGCAACTGTGGCGTGAGTGCAAGGTGTTGCGAGACGCGCAGTGAGAGGCCTTGCTTCATGCTGCGTCCCGGGCCTTACATGCGGAAGTTTTCGCCTAGGTACACCCGGCGTACCTCTGGGTTATGAATGATGTCTTGCGGCTTGCCTTCAGCCAGCACACGCCCTTCACTGATGATGGATGCGTGATCGCAAATGCCCAGGGTTTCACGCACGTTATGGTCGGTGATCAACACGCCAATGCCTTTGGCTTTGAGAAAACCGATGATGCGTTGAATCTCGAGAACCGCGATCGGATCAATACCCGCAAAAGGTTCATCCAACAAAATATAGCGCGGTTGGGTGGCCAAAGCCCTTGCAATTTCTACCCGGCGGCGTTCGCCGCCCGAGAGCGCCAGAGCCGCAGATTCACGCAAATGCTCGATACGCAACTCTTTGAGCAAGCCGGTCAAGCGTTGCTCGATCTCGGTTTTGGACAGCGACTTGCCCTGTGCATCCGTTTGCAACTCCAGCACAGCACGCACGTTGTCAGCCACATTCAGTTTGCGAAAAATGGAGGCCTCTTGCGGCAAATAGCTCAAACCCATGCGAGCGCGCTGATGTATGGGCAAATGCTCCACTGGCACACCATCGATGGTGATGGTGCCGCCATCGGCCCGCACCAAACCGACAATCATGTAAAAAGAGGTGGTCTTGCCTGCGCCGTTAGGGCCGAGCAATCCGACCACTTCACCCTTGTTGACAGAGATGGATACATCTTGCACCACCCGTCTGCCCACATAGGTTTTTTGCAAATGCTGAACCAGCAAACCGTCAGTGGCGGCGGTTGCGGCAGGGGTCATTACTTGGCTGCCTCGTCACCGGGCTTGGGAGACAACACGGCACGAATGCGGCCGCTGCCATTGGTGGGCTTCTTGCCGCCGATCACACCATCCACGGTGAACTGATCGGTCAGGTTTTCATACACGATACGCTGACCCGTCATCTGATCACTCAACACCGTGCCACGGTAACGCCTGAAGTCTGCACGGCCAAGCAAAATCACTTTGTCGGCCTTGCCATCGTATTCAATCAATTCGCCTTCGCCTTCGATCCACTCATCCACCGCTTCACGCTTTTGGCGAAAAAAACTGCGCTGCCCGGGCAAAGGTTTGATGATGCCGTACTGGTACCCGTCCGGGTCTTGGCGCACCTCAATGCGGTTTCCGCGCATGGTGATGGTGCCCTTGGTGGCCAAGACTTTGCCCGTGAAGATGCTGAGTTGTTTAAGCTCGTCATGTTCCAAGGCATCCGCCTCGATATTGATTGGCTTTTTGCGGTCGGCGGACTCAGCCAAGCCCAATAAAGGGGCCAGCAGGCACAGGCTGAAGATAAGGGCAAAGTTTTTCAAGGCACGAAAATTGCTGGAGATGAACAATCCCCGCATTGTAGGGGCATAAACACCCCGATCGATCAACGTCCCTTGCGGATCTCGCTCAGCAGAAAATCTGTGATCAGTAACGCCCGCTCCATGCTGCCGGCCAAACTGCCGTCGACATAAAAACGTCCGCCGACACCCAGGGCGGGAACACCCTCAACCTTGAATTGTTCTTGCAGTTGCGCTGCCCGGCGGGCTTTGCTGACAACCGAGAATGAATTGAACAGTTCGTTGAACTTCGCCGCAGGTATGCCGTTTTTCTCAGCCCATGCCACCAGGGCATCTTGCTTTTCTAGCGTTTGTTTCTCAACGTGTATGGCGGCAAACAACTTGGATTGCAATTCTTCCACCTTGCCCAAAGCTTCGAGCACGTAATAGGCGCGCTGTTGGCCTTCAAACGTTTCTCTGAAACGCACAGGCACGCGCCGCAACTCGACATCTTTGGGCAGTTTTTTGCCCCACGCGCTAAGCACAGGTTCGAAAGCATTGCAATGCGGGCAGTTGTACCAAAAGAACTCCAGCACTTCTATCTTGCCCTTGGTGGCCTCGGTAGGCAATGCCTTGGACAAAACGAGGTAGTCTGTGCCCGCTTTGAAAGCTGCGGGCTGTGCCAGCGATGCGGGAAGGTGACCCAGCATGGCACCAGCCAAGGTGGTGGTACCCAGGGATGTGAATTGACGACGTTTCATGACAATACCTTTCTGGTTCAGCGTTGCACCCGAATCAATGCAGATTCGAATTTATTGGATTTCAGTTGCGACTGTATTTGTTCAGCCTGTGTTTTGCTGTCGTAGGGACCGACGCGCACCCGGTAAATTACTTTGCCGTCTTGATCACGCTGGGTGATCAGCGGCTCAAATCCGGCGAGCGAGAGTTTGATGCGTTGACTGTCAGCTTCTGCGCTGGAGAGAAAAGCACCGGCTTGAACAAAATACTGAAACGCATCGACTTGTTGCGCTTTGCTGGCCGCCAAATCTCCCAAGGGATCTTCTGATGTTGACGGGGCAGCAGGCGCAGGCACTTCACCGGGCTTGGCAGGTTTGGCGGTTTCTGAAGGCGTGATCGGGGCTGGGGGTTTGCCATACAAAGGCGCGTTCGGGTCCCAGTCTTTGTTTTTCTTTTCCTCGGCCGCATCTTGGTCAGCGTTGCGGGTGAGGCCTTTGTTCAAAAAAGGGATCGGCACCTTGGTGACGTAGACAGCCACGCCAAGCGCGACGGTCAAACCGACGATCAAGCCGAGGATGAAACCTACCAATGTGTTGCCGCGCTGTGCGTGGATTCTTGCCATGAGATTTACCCCTACATGCTTTGCGGCGCACCAACGCCCAACAAAGCCAAACCGTTACGCAGCACCTGCGCCGTCGCGGCGACCAAAGCGACGCGCGCCTGCATGATGTGTGTGTCTTCAACCAGTATTCGTTCTGCATCGTAATAGCTGTGGTAGCAAGCAGCAAGATCACGCAAATAAAACGTCACGTCGTGCGGGGCCAAATCTGCGCAAGCCTGCGCCAGCATCTGCGGGTACTTGGCTAGCAACATCATCAATGCCTGAGCTGGCGCGCTGTCTAAGGCGTGGAGTGCCACTTGTTCAGGGTTTATGACAGCCCAGCCTGCCAGCACCGATGTTTCATCGCAGCCCAGGTCTTTGGCCTGTTGCTTGACCATGTCTTCATTTTTATCGCAGGCTGTGCGCAATACCGAGCAAATGCGCGCGTGCGCGTACTGCACGTAATACACCGGGTTTTCGTTGTTTTTGGCGCGCGCCAAATCCACATCGAATACATACTCGGTGTCGGCTTTGCGGCTGAGCAAAAAGAAACGCACTGCATCCTTGCTGGTCCACTCAATCAAGTCACGCAAAGTGACGTAACTGCCGGCGCGTTTGGAAATTTTCACTTCCTCGCCGCCGCGCATGACGCGCACCATGGTGTGCAACAAATAGTCCGGGTAGCCCTGCGGAATCTGTAAGCCTTGTTGCACAGACGCTGCCTGCAAACCGGCGCGCACCCGGGCGATCGTGCCGTGGTGATCGGTGCCTTGGATATTGATGACTTTGGTGAAACCGCGCTCCCACTTGGCGAGGTGGTAGGCCACATCAGGCACGAAATAGGTGTAACTGCCGTCGGACTTGCGCATGACACGGTCTTTGTCGTCGCCAAAGTCTGTCGAGCGCAACCACAGTGCGCCGTCTTGCTCGTAGGTGTGACCCGAGGTTTGCAAACTGGCCACCGCACGCTCAACCCGGCCATCGGTGTACAAACTGGACTCGAGGTAGTAATGGTCAAACTTGACCTCAAACGCTTTCAAGTCCAGGTCTTGTTCACGGCGCAAATACGCCACGGCAAAGTCACGGATATTTGCCAGATCATTCACGTCACCGCTGGCGGTGAAACTGCGGTCATCCGCAGTGACCGTTTCCTTGGCCAAAAAATCTTGCGCAATGTCAGCAATGTATTCGCCGTTGTAAGCGTTTTCCGGCCACTGCGGGTCGCCGGGCTTGATGCCTTTGGCGCGGCATTGTGTGGAAATGGCCAGTGTTTGAATTTGCACACCGGCGTCGTTGTAATAGAACTCGCGGTGCACCGACCAACCTTGGGTGTCGAACAAATGGCAAATTGCGTCACCCAGCGCCGCTTGCCTGCCATGGCCAACATGCAAAGGACCGGTGGGGTTGGCAGACACAAACTCGACCAGCAGTTTTTGCCCATGGGGCGGCTGACGGCCGAATGCTACCGGGGCACGCAACACTTCCCGCACCACTTGCTGCTTGGCTTCGGGCTTGAGCCGCAAATTGAGAAAACCAGGACCGGCGACTTCAATGGCTGACAGCCAACGCTTGCCGGCTTCGCTGTCTAACAAGCTTTGGCGCAATTGCTCACCGAGTTCACGCGGATTGCGACCCAGCGGTTTGGCCAACTGCATGGCAGCGGTGACGGCCCAGTCACCATGGGATGCCACTTTAGGCGTTTCAAAACGGGCTTTGCCGCCACTGCTGGGCGACATGGTTTCCAAGGCAGTGGTCAGCGCTGCCAGCAGATCTTGCTGAACCTGTTGCATGTTGACGATCAGAAGCGGTAGCTGACTCCGACGTTCAAGGCGTTGGTAATCAAATTGGTTTTAAGTCGGCCGCCGGTGATAGCGACATCTAACTTCATGTAGTGCATTTGAAACTCGGTCAGCAGGTTCCATTTGTCGTTGATGGGGTAGTTAAAGCCAGCCAAGACAGTGGCGACAGGACCACCGTATTGGTACTCAAAGGTTTTATTACCCGACCAAGTCACTTCGACATGGGGCACAGAAATGCCAATGCCAGCGCCCACATGGGGGCGGATATTGCGGTACGTGAAGCGACGCATGGCAAGCACCGTGACAGGATTAGCACCATCGGTAAATTCCAGTCTCGTGTAACTGTTTCCGCTGGTACCTGTGTTGCTGGTACTGTTCAAGTCAGACGAGTAAGCCTTGGTGTGGGCATAGTTGACCGCATAGCCCCAATCATCGGTCACCCAGTCGGTGTAACGCAAACCAAGGTAAATGGGGAAAGACCAAGGCTTACCATCCCAGCCCGTGTAAAAAGACTTTCCCGTGTTGGTGTTTTCGACAGTGGAGTGCGGCGAGCTTTGATAGCCGCTGTAAACAGTGAATTCAGATTCAGCCCATGCCGCACAGGACATACTGATCAACAGACCTGCCAGACCAATTTTCAAACGGTTCACAGCCACCTCCTAAAATACAAAATTATCGGTGAAAACCCCCGACCTTCCTTTTTATCCCTTAGAAAGCCTTGAATGACTCAGCGCACATCACTTTACAAGCTACACGTGGCATCGACTTTGTATCACTTTATAGATCAACAGGTGTTGCCCGGTACCGGCGTTTCCAGTGTCACTTTCTGGAAAGGATTTGACCAGTTGGTGCAAGACCTGGCGCCCAAGAACAAAGCCTTGCTGGCCGAACGTGATCGCCTGCAAACCGCGTTGGACCAATGGCACAGCGCCCACCCCGGCCCGGTCACCGACATGAAGGCCTACCAAGCGTTTTTGCATGACATCGGCTACCTGGTGCCGGTGCCTGCCAAAGCCAAAGCCACCACCGTCAACGTGGACGCTGAACTGGCTTTGCAGGCTGGCCCGCAACTGGTGGTGCCGATTTTGAACGCCCGCTATGCCTTGAACGCTGCCAACGCACGCTGGGGATCGCTCTACGATGCTTTGTACGGCACCGACGTGATTTCTGAAGACGACGGTTGCGCCAAAGGCCCGGGCTACAACGAAAAACGCGGCGCCAAAGTCATCGAATACGCCCGTTACGTGCTTGACCGGACTGTGCCGTTAAATAAGGGTTCGCACATTGACGCCACTGGTTATGCTGTGGTTAAAGGCGCTTTGGTGGTGTCCTTGAAAGGCGGCAAAACCTCTGCGCTGGCAGACCCGAAACCATTTGTGGGCTACCAAGGCGAGGCTGCGCATCCCTCGTCAGTGCTGCTGGTTCACAACGGCTTGCATTTAGACATTCAAATCAACCCGGCCAGCCCCATCGGTGCCACCGACCCGGCAGGTGTCAGTGATTTGGTGGTCGAAGCCGCGCTCTCCACCATTTTGGACTTGGAAGATTCCGTCGCTGCTGTGGACGCCGAGGACAAACTGCTGGCCTACAGCAATTGGCTGGGTATTTTGAAAGGCACGCTGACCGAAGACGTGACCAAAGGCGGACATAGCTTTAAACGCGGCCTCAACCCTGACCGCATCTACCACTCGCCCAAGGGCAACGCCGAGGTGAAACTGCATGGCCGCTCGCTGCTGTTTTTGCGTAACGTCGGCCATTTGATGACCAACCCAGCCATTCTTTTCGACGGTGCCGACGGCAAAACCCATGAAATTCCTGAAGGCATCATGGATGCCATGGTCACCACGGCCATCGCCTTGCACGATTTGCAAGGCCACGGTGCCAACGGCATCCGCAATTCACGCACAGGTTCGGTCTACATCGTCAAACCCAAAATGCACGGGCCTGCCGAAGTGGCGTTTGCCTCCGAGTTGTTCGGCCGTGTCGAACAGATTCTGGGCTTGCCCGACAGCACAGTGAAGCTTGGCATCATGGACGAAGAGCGCCGCACCAGCGTCAACCTCAAAGCCTGTATCGCCGCCGCCGCCAGCCGCGTGGCTTTCATCAACACCGGCTTCCTCGACCGCACCGGAGACGAAATGCACACCGCCATGCATGCCGGTCCCATGCTGCGCAAAGGCGATATGAAGAGTAGCGCCTGGATCGCCGCTTATGAGAAAAACAATGTCTTGGTCGGCTTGTCTTGCGGTCTGCGCGGTAAGGCGCAAATCGGCAAAGGCATGTGGGCCATGCCCGATTTGATGAAAGCCATGATGGAGCAAAAAATCGCGCATCCCAAGGCAGGCGCTAACACCGCTTGGGTGCCCAGCCCCACCGCCGCGACACTGCATGCCATGCACTACCACCAACTGCTGGTCAGCGACGTGCAAAAAGAACTTGAGAAAATCGATGCCCACAAACAGCATGCCGCGTTACTGAAAGACTTGTTGACAGTGCCGGTGGTAGCCAAAGCCGCTTGGAGCGAAGCCGACAAACAGCAAGAGCTGGACAACAACGTGCAAGGCATTCTGGGCTATGTGGTGCGTTGGATCGACCAGGGCGTGGGCTGCTCCAAAGTGCCCGACATACACAACGTCGGCCTGATGGAAGACCGCGCCACACTGCGTATTTCCAGCCAGCACATTGCCAACTGGCTCAAACACGGCGTGGTCAGCGAAGCGCAAGTGCGCGCCACTTTCGAGCGCATGGCGGCTGTGGTTGACAAGCAAAACGCCGCCGACACGTTGTACCAACCCATGGCCGGTCATTTCAGCAGCTCCAAGGCCTATCTGGCAGCCACCGACCTGGTGTTCAAAGGAATGGCGCAACCCAGCGGTTACACAGAGCCGCTGTTGCACGCGTGGCGTTTGAAAGTGAAAGCGGCGGCTTAAGTCAGTTCAAACCGCCCGCCTTAACAACTGCGGCAAGGTCAGTCTGTAGCGGTTGACCTTGCTCCACCAACTGGAAAAGGACTTGCAATGCTCCGTCTGCGACGGCCACAAGCGCGGCGGGCTGTGCCGCACCCAGTTCACACCCTGCCAATCCGGCAGGCTTTGGTGGTCCCACACATGCACAGTTTTGGCTTTGCCCAAAATCTCGCTCAAACCGGCGGCATCTTCAAACCAGCAATGGGATGCCAATTGGTGCATGCCCTTGACCACGAACTTCCACCTTGCCGCGCTCCAAGGTCTGGCCTGCGTCCACTCGTGCCAGCACGCCGCCACGCGCATGGCGTCGGCAGGTACACCCGGCGGCGCCTTGTCCGTCAATGACCACGGGTGAATCCACCAGACATCTCGTCCGTTTAATTTTTCAGCAGCAATACCTGCAGGCACCAAATCAATATCTGCCGGAGGTCGGCTGAACACCTCGGGCTCATCAATTTGCGCAAACCCGTGCGATGTCTGCGTGAACGTGGCACGGCTGCGCGCAATCATGTTGATGATGTCCATCTCCTGATCAATCACCGTGTTTTTGCTGTGCCAAGGCTCGGGCGACAGCAAAGCCACATTGACTGCATTGAACAAATACGGCTTGCTGCTGGCCGTGCCTGCGACCCATTGCCAACTTAAATCATTGCTGGCAATATCACCGTCGAGCAAATGGCCGTACATCCAAGCTGCGCCAACACGCCAATCCACTTTGCGAATATGCACCAGATAACTGGCCAGCCATAAACGTGCATGGTTATGCAAATAACCATTGATATACAACTGACGCACCGCCTGGTCGATGACAGGCACACCGCTGGCGCCACGGCGCACGTCCTGCGGCATGTCTGTGCTGTAGGCCTCAACCGGCAACACGCCTTCGTGCATGTTGGTATGTATGGCGTCCCCTAACAATTGATGCACATGCTGGAAATACTCGCGCCACGCCAACTCGTAAATAAATTTGTGTTGCGCGCCCATGCGATGCACTTGGTACATGTAGTCAGCCACCTCGGGCACACTCAACATGCCGTGCGTCAAATAAGGCGACAACATGCTGACTGCGCCTTGGACATGGTTGCGCGACTGTGAATATTCAAATGGTTTGACCGCGTGCAGCCGCTCCTTGGCCGCGTAAGCATAGGGCTCGAATAAACCTTGTTCTATAAAGACCTTCATCACTTAGATACAGCGTGTGTGCATGGTCGGCCTCAATCAGGGCGGGTCGGCCATTTGGCGCTCTAGGGCGCGGATAAACATGGCCGGCACATCAAAACCGGTCTGGTCCGTGATTTCTCTGAAGCAGGTCGGGCTGGTGACGTTGATCTCGGTCAGACAGTCGCCGATGATGTCCAACCCCACCAGCAGCAATCCGCGCGCCGCCAGCACCGGGCCAATCGTTTCAGCGATGTGTCTGTCGCGCGCTGTCAAGGCTTGCGCCACGCCTTTGCCGCCTGCCGCCAGGTTGCCGCGCACCTCATTACCTTGGGGAATGCGGGCCAGCGCGAATGGCACCGGTTCGCCGTCAATCACCAACACACGCTTATCGCCTTGCGCAATCTCAGGTAAAAACTTTTGCACCATCACGCTGGTGCTGCCATCACGGTTCAAAGTTTCAATGACGCTGCCCAAATTCAACCCATCGGCCTTGACCCGGAATATGCCCATGCCGCCCATGCCGTCCAAAGGTTTCAAAATAATGTCTTGGTGCTGAGCATTGAAATCGCGAATCGCCTGCGGACTGCGGGTCACTAGCGTTGGACTGGCGAATTCGGCGAACTCCATCAACGCCAGCTTTTCGGGATGCTCACGCAAGGCTTGCGGACTGTTGAACACGCGCGCGCCTTCGCGCTCGGCCTGACTCAGCAAATGTGTGGCGTAAAAATACTCGTTATCAAACGGTGGATCCTTGCGCATCAGCACCGCATCCATGCTGCTCAACGCGCGGGTGTCTTCTGCCGTCACCGTGAACCAGTGCAGCGGGTCAGCGGTTAAATGCAGTTGTTGCACAGGGGCGCTGACTTGCTGGCCGCTTTGCCACGCAAGGTCATGGGTGCCGCAAGCCCACACCGCGTGTCCACGCTTTTGCGCTTCACGCATCATGGTGAACGTGCTGTCCTTTTCTATGTGAAAAGAAGCCAATGGATCGCAGACAAACAGTATGTTCATGGCTCTAGGGTAACAGTGAACACGGTGGCCAGCAGATCAAAGATCAAATTTCTATTTTGCTGCCCATTTCCACCACCGAGTTGCTGGGCAGATTCAAAAAGTCCGCCGCAGCGCTGGCGTTGAGGTACATCTGGGCAAACAGCTTTTCACGCCACTGCGCCATGCCGCCGCCCACGGTAGGCACAATGCTGTCGCGCGACAGGAAATAGCTGGTGTTCATGGCATTGATGTCACCGACCTGGCCGCGCAACAAACTCAGCGCAAACGGCACATCCGGGTCGTCTTTGAAGCCATAGTGGATCATGACCTGCCAACACTGATGGCCCAAGTCTAAGAGCTCAATGCGCTTATCGCTGGCGATCCAAGGCACTTCGTGATGGCGCACGGTGACAAACAGATTTTGCGCATGCAACACCTTGTTGTGCTTCAAATTGTGCAGCATGGCATTGGGCACGATGCCATCCTCAGATGTCAAAAAGACGGCTATGCCCTCCACTCTGGTGGGCGGCGCGATAAACAAAGCCTCTTGGAAGGAAGACAAGTCAATGGCCTCATTGCGGGTTTTGTGGTGCAACAAAGCGCGGCCGTCGCGCCAGGTCAGCATCAATACCAAAATCATGCCGCCTATGACCAGTGGGAACCAACCACCGTCCGCGAGTTTGAGCATGTTGGAGCTCCAAAATGCCAAGTCCACCACAAAGAAGACCGAGGTCGCGCTGATGCACAGCCACAACGGGTATTTCCATGCGTAGCGAATCACATAGAAAGTCAAAATGGTGGTGATCAACATGTCGGTACACACCGCAATGCCGTAGGCCGCCGCCAAGTTGCTAGAGGTTTTGAACATGACCACGGCCAGCACGATGACGACAAACAAGCCCCAATTCACCAGCGGCATGTAAATCTGGCCCGTTTCTTTTTCGCTGGTGTGCAGAATTTGCAAACGCGGCAAAAAGCCCAGTTGAATCACTTGCTTGGTCACGCTGAAGGCACCGGTGATCAAGGCCTGAGAGGCAATCACCGTGGCTGCAGTCGCGAGAATCACCAAGGGGATCAAGGCCCAATCGGGAGCCATATTGAAAAATGGGTTTTTAACGGCCTCAGGTTCGGCCAGCAACAAGGCGCCTTGCCCGAAATAGTTCAATGTCAAACACGGCATAACGATGGAAAACCATGCCAGTCGAATCGGTTTTTTGCCGAAATGGCCCATGTCTGCATACAAAGCTTCGCCGCCGGTGACGCACAACACCACAGCACCCAAAATGATGAATGCTGTGAACGGTTGGTCCCAGACAAACATGGCGGCGTAATGCGGACTGACCGCCCACAAAATCTCCGGATGGTCGACGATGTGATAGACCCCCAACATGGCAATGGCAATGAACCACACCAATGTGATCGGGCCAAAAAATTTACCAATACCGCCAGTGCCACGTTTTTGCACAGCAAACAAACACAGCAATATCAAAAGTGTGAGGGGTATGACGAATCGTTTGAAAGTTGGCGAAACCACTTCCAGGCCTTCGACCGCTGACAACACCGAAATGGCCGGGGTGATCACACCATCGCCATAAAACAAACAAGTGCCGAAAATGCCGACCACCAGCAAAATGCGGCGCAAACGCGGTTTATCCCGCACAGATGAAGAGGCCAGCGCCAGCATGGCCACCAGGCCGCCCTCGCCGTTGTTGTCTGCGCGCAGCACCAAGGTCACATACTTGAGCGACACGATGAATGTCAGCGTCCAGAAGAACAGGGAGAGGA
>CAMDJS010000050.1 GCA_945900685.1 Bordetella parapertussis | reverse complement strand
GCGCTCAGGTGCAGGTCGGAGGCACCTAAGTGGCGCGTGTGTGAAAGCCATTCGAGCAAAAGCGGGTTCATGCGTGGCGGTTGCTTGTTACAGTTAGCCACATGATGAGTGAGATTCAACAGCGTTACCAAGCCGTGTGTGAACGCATCACACAAGCGGCGTTGCAAGCAGGCCGACCGGCAGCACAAGTGCAGTTGCTGGCGGTGTCCAAAACCTTTGCCGCTGAGCAAGTGCGCGAAGTGGCCAATTTAGGGCAACGCGATTTCGGCGAAAACTATGTGCAAGAAGGCGTGGACAAAATCGCCGCCTTGAAAGATGTGCCCGGCTTGGTGTGGCATTGCATAGGCCCTTTGCAAAGCAACAAAACGCGACCGGTGGCCGAGCATTTCGATTGGGTGCACAGTGTGGATCGTTTGAAAATTGCGCAACGCTTGAGCGAGCAACGACCGGCGCATTTGCCGCCATTGAACATTTGCTTGCAAGTGAACATCGACGTCGGTCCGACCAAAGCCGGCGTAACACCTGCGGATGCTTTGGCGCTGGCGCAGGCTGTGTCAGCTTTGCCGCGTTTGGTGCTGCGCGGCCTGATGACGATTCCCGATCCTGTTGAAAGCTTTGACGCACAAGTGGCAGTGCATATGCAAGCCAAGCGATTGTTTGAAGACTTGCGTGAGGCTTTGGTGTTGCCGCAGTTTGATACTTTGTCCATGGGCATGAGTGCCGATTTGGAAGCGGCGGTGCGGGCGGGCAGCACCATGGTGCGGGTGGGGACGGCGGTGTTTGGCTCTCGCTAAGGGGTCATCATTGGGCTACACCTGTCTTGGCGAACGATGTCAAGCCATCGCTTGTCATGGCGAACGCAGCCAAGGCATCGGTGGTATGCCGTCATGCTGTGCCCGCCCGCCGCTCACCGCAGCAAAGCTGCGACGTTCGCTATGCGGTCAGACACAACCTGACGGCTTGTGTGAATGGAGTCTCTGGTGATGCATGGGTCACATCCAGCGCCGCACTTTTTGGCAGTAGGTGACGTACGCCTCGCCGTGCTGACCCCCGAGGTGCTGCTCTTCCAGTCGCACCTGAAGCTGCATCAGCAACTCACCGACGCAGGCCAACACCAATGTCAAGGCGTTGGGCGAGTGAAAAAAAAGTCCCAGTAGGGTTATGCGCAGGCTCAA
Source organism: Bordetella parapertussis (assembly GCA_945900685.1). Classification (GTDB taxonomy): domain Bacteria; phylum Pseudomonadota; class Gammaproteobacteria; order Burkholderiales; family Burkholderiaceae_C; genus Limnohabitans; species Limnohabitans parapertussis_C. The sequence goes on along the minus strand of CAMDJS010000050.1, from coordinate 12,190 downwards.
AAAAATCGGGTTGCGCGACAGGCTAAACAGACCCTGTGTCACCAAGCCAGTGCGGTTTTTTTCATCAATGCCAATGCGCCAAGACAGTCCCATTTGTGCCTGTGCCACCAGCATGAGCATCAAGGACAGACCCATCAACACCCATCCCAGCGTGGCCCATGTGGGCGATTGCAAAGCCGCAATCGTGCCGAGATCTTGAGTGGAAGCTGGCCAAGATGCGCGCATCAGCACAAAAGCGGCGATGAGCATGATGGTCAGCTTGAAGGCGCGCCCCACATAGCCGTAAGCGTCGTCGCCCTTACCCAAAACCAAGGGATTGATGCCGGTTTTGCGGTAAACCACTACCGATCGCCAGACAAAGGTCAAACCAAAATAAAGCAGAAAAAAAGCCAGAAGTTCCATGGTTGCTCTTAAATTTTGTCAATGCAGGTGTGCAGTCTAGGTCGGATGAAGAAGCCCTATTCTTGACCTGTCAGCAGGGCGAACTCACGACGCGGATGGACAGTATGAAGAACTGCAAGTGGCTTTGTCATGGCTTCACTTCGATACCTCATCCATGGGCATGAGCGCCGATTTGGAAGCGGCGGTGCAGGCGGGCAGCACCATGGTGAGGGTGGGGACGGTGGTGTTTGGGGGGCGTTGATTAAATACAACATGCTTGTTTTGTCAGCGCTTAAAAAAAATAGCCTGACTGGAATATCTCATATATCGCCTTCCAACAGCAACTCACAAAAACCGTAATGCTCAGTGACACATAGTCCAGTACATCACGCCCAACATGTCACGCTATGCGTAGCAGTGCAAATACTTCAAATCTAGAGTTACAATACATAGGCCAATGGCCTACCCTGCGTGATGGAATTTGAATGGGATGAAGTCAAAAGCCAAGCCTGTTTTTTTGACAGGGGTTTCGACTTTGCCTACGCAGCAAAAGCATTTTTTGATCCGCTTCGTCTTATCCGTGCAGACCTGAGACGAAGCTACGGCGAAGCAAGATTCCATTTGTATGGCCGTATTGAATCAAGAGTTTTTGTTTTGGTTTACACACAAAGAGGTAATGCGACGCGAATTATTTCTGCCAGAAAAGCCAATAGCCGAGATGTCACACTGTATGAAAACAACACGCATAAAAATTGATCCCACAGCCACGTCGTTGCAACGTATTGGCCGGATCAACAAGGCCAAAGTAGATGCGACCACCGAAGCGCAAATTGCAGACCAAGCAGCTCAAGATGAGGCATTGGCCATGCAAGATGCCGCGAAATATGCTCGGCGAGTTCGTCGTCGCCTTGGATTTAGCCAAGCTGAATTTGCAATACGTATCGATGTGTCATTGGAGACCATCCGCAATTGGGAGCAAGGTAAACGCAGTCCCACGGGTGCAGCCAAGGCCTTATTAAAAATCCTAGATAAAGCTCCGGAAGCGGCTTTGGCTGCTTTGCACTGAAAATAAATACGACTAAAAATTGTTTTTTTGAATGGTGAAGGTGTTTTAAGTGGAGCCCAGAAGGCGCGGTCGACGTGGAAATTGTGGACTACCACTCAAAGGAAACAGACATAAAAAAAATCAAACTGGTGACAACCGGTGAAATGCTGCAAGAGGAATTTCTAAAGCCGCTGGGTTTGACCAAATACCGTTTAGCCAAAGACATTGGCGTGCCGCCGCAACGCATTGGGGATATCGTGGCAGGTAAGCGCGCCATCACAGCTGACACTGACTTGCGCTTGTGCCGATATTTCGGTTTGAGCGATGGGTGGTGGTTACGCGGTCAAATGGAATACGACATGACCATCACCAATGCCATGATGCACAGTGTCTTGGCTGCTATTGAACCAAGAGATTTGTCGGTTGCTTGATCTTCAGGTGTTTATGGATGGATAGCTCGTCGAATTCAGTGCCATAGCAAAGCAAGGTGTTCATGCCAAGGCGGACCGGTAGTCACATCGTTTATCTGCTCGCAGTATTTCTTCAACTGCATCTCAGTGATTTCACAAAGCCAAAGCGAAAACGAAATCGTCCTGACTGAAAACACATGACGACTGGACGACTCGGAGGGGGCGTTTTTTTCGAGCGAAAGCGAAGAAAAAAATCGCACCGGATGGGTCGGCCAATGCGTGCCTTCATACTTTTCAAGCAGAAATGCCAATCAATCAGGATGGGTCGACCAATGCATGGCACCAAACCACTAAAACCTCGGCAACTCCGGGTGACTCATCTGCCCGCCGCGCACCAGCATCTTGCCGTACTCGGCGCAGCGTTGCAACGTTGGAATCACTTTGCCGGGGTTGAGCAAACCGCTCGGGTCGAACGCGCGTTTCACGCCGAACATTTGCTCGTTTTCCGCGGCTGAAAACTGCACGCACATGGAGTTGAGTTTTTCCACGCCCACACCGTGTTCACCAGTGACAGTGCCACCCATGGCCACACTGGTTTCCAAAATATCCGCGCCAAAGAGTTCGCAGCGGTGAAGTTGATCGGGGTCGTTCGCATCAAACAAAATCAGCGGATGCAAATTGCCGTCGCCAGCATGAAACACATTGGCGCAGCGCAGCCCATATTTTTTTTCCATCTCGGCAATTGCCAACAAGATGTCGGCCAAACGTTTGCGCGGAATCGTCGAGTCCATGCACATGTAGTCCGGGCTGATGCGTCCGCTGGCGGGGAACGCGTTTTTGCGGCCGCTCCAAAATCTCAATCGCTCGGCCTCGTCTTTGCTGACCGCAATCGCGGTCGCGCCGCAACCTTGCAACACAGCGCTCATGCGGCCGATTTCTTCTTCCACTTCTTCGGGCGTGCCGTCGCTCTCGCACAGCAATATCGCTTCGGCGTTCAAGTCGTAACCCGCGTGCACAAAATCCTCCACGGCGGCGGTCATGGGCTTGTCCATCATCTCTAAGCCCGCTGGAATAATGCCAGCCGCTATCACCGCAGCCACCGCGTCGCCGGCTTTGCGCAAATCGTCAAAGCTGGCCATGATGCAACGCGCAAGCTGAGGCTTGGGTGTGAGCTTGACCGTCACTTCAAGTGTGATGGCCAACATGCCTTCAGAGCCAACCACCAAGGGCAGCAAATCCAGGCCGGGCGCGTCCAGCGCATCGCCGCCGAATTCAATCCATTCGCCTTCGATCGTCAAGCCTTTGACCTTCATCACGTTGTGCAAGGTCAAACCGTATTTCAAGCAATGCACGCCGCCGGAGTTTTCCGCCACGTTGCCGCCAATGCTGCAAGCGATTTGGCTGGACGGATCAGGCGCGTAGTACAAACCCAAGGGAGATGCAGCCTCACTGATGGCCAGGTTGCGTACACCGCTTTGCACCACAGCGGTTCTGCTGTGCGCGTCCATTTTCAAAATGCGGTTGAACTTGGCGAGTGACAAGGTGACGCCTTGCGCATGCGGCATGGCACCGCCTGACAAACCGGTGCCTGCACCGCGTGCGACCACCGGCACTTGCAGCGCATGGCAGGTGCGCAATACCGCTTGCACTTGTTCGTAAGTCTCGGGCAAGGCCACGCACAAAGGGCGTTGGCGGTAAGCGGTCAAACCATCGCATTCATAAGGCGTGGTGTTTTCAGACGAAGACAAAACGGCATGTGCAGGCAACACTTTGCGCAATGCTTGAACCACTTGCGCGCTGCGTGCGGCAAGCGCGTTTGCTGCGGTTTGTAAATGTTGAATATCGGGTGAAGTAATGGCGTTCATGTCGCTACTGTAATCCGTATGCCCCAAGGCGTGAAAAGAGCCATGCATTCACCCTGTTTGAGCAGCGACAAAACAGCAACGCTGCAAATGCATCGTTTGTAAGAAGGAGGCATTCAAGCCTTGATTGCAGGCCCACAAGTCCATCAGCCGTAGTGTCAATAAATTCACGGCGAGTCACTTCCTCTAGTTGAGCAACTGTCAAAAACACCTTGTAAAGCGTGAATGCCAAGGTGTGTATTTCATGCATTTTTTATTCGAAAAGCATGCATAAAAAATAACTGTGAATTGGCATTCGATTTGCCCATGAAGACCCATCAGTCATCACCTGGAGGTCTTCATGTTCACCGTTTCATTTGTACGCCAATGTATTCATTCATGGGCATTCTTCACACAGCTTTCAAGCCGCTCATGGTTTGCATTTGGCAGGCAGGCATTTTGGCGACACCTGGGTTTGGGGTGGATGATTTGCCATGCGGTATCCACTGCCTATGCGATTCAAATTCAGCGCGTAGAAACAGATGTATTTGTCAGTGGCGACATCGTTGCCCAAGATGATGTGAAATTGCGCGCCGAGTTTGATGTGGCGCCGGTCAAGCGTTTGATTTTGGTCAATTCGCGTGGCGGGCATTTGACTGCCAGCCTCAATATTGCGCGATGGCTCGCCGCCAGGCCAGTCACGACCTTGGTGGTCGGTCCGTGCTTGTCCGCATGCTCATTGATATTCATGGCGGGCGCAGAGCGTCAATACGCCACCGGGTATGAGCCGCGTTTGACGGTAATCGGTATCCACGGACCAAGCCTGCCGCAAACTGGGCAAATGTTGCCCGAGCGCGCTGGCGAAATGTTGGCGTTTTACAAAGAACGCATGGGCGAAAAATACGATGCTGACTTATTGCATGCAGCGCTCTACCAAATGCAAGATGCCACCGGCTTTGTTCTGATCCGGGAGATGCAGCGCAACCATTCACGCGACCGCATCACCCTGCATTGCCCGACCGCTGGCACGCCGCGCTGGCGATGCACCGAGTACCCGCGTTTGGATGCATTCACCTTGGGCTTGGTCACCAACATAGAAACCGTGAGCTTGCAACTGCCAGACAGCATGCGACCTAGAATGCCTTGACCGTCAGCGTATCACCGCGCAACGGTCTGCATATTCAAGGAGAAACACGGCATGGGCGACAGCAACATCAAACTCGACAACCTGTGGTTGCCATTCACGCCGAACAAAGATTTCCACCAGTCGCCCCGGGTGTTTACCGGCGCCGATGGCATGTACTTCACGACAGCAGACGGCAGCAAAGTATTGGACGGCGTCTCCAGCCTCTGGTGTGTGGGCGCCGGTCACAACCGCCGCGAAATCAATAAAGCCATTTACCAACAATTGCAAACGCTGGATTATTCGACCGCGTTTCAGTTCGGCAATGACCGCGCGTTCGAAGCCGCGCAGATGATTGCCGCGCTCGCCCCTGGCGACTTGAACAAAGTGTTTTTTTGCACCTCAGGTTCGGAGGCGGCGGACACCGCCATGAAGATGGCTTTGGCTTACCACCGTGCACGTGGACAAGGCCAGCGCAGCGTGTTCATAGGCCGTGAGCGCGGTTACCACGGCGTCGGTTTTGGCGGCATGAGTGTGGGCGGCGTTGGCGGCAACCGCAAGCTGTTCGGATCGGCCATGTTGCCGCATGTGGACCATTTGCGCTTCATCCATGACCCGGTCAACCATGCGTATATCAATGGCGAGTTGCCGGTGTTTGCCGAGGACTGGTTGCTCGAACTTGAACAGCGCCTGTTGCCCTTGCATGACCCGAGCAACGTAGCGGCCATCATCGTCGAGCCGGTGGCTGGCAGCGCGGGCTGGTACATACCGCCGCAAGGCTATTTGCAGCGCTTGCGCGAGATTTGCGACAAGCACGGCATTTTGTTGATTTTTGATGAGGTCATCACTGGCTTTGGCCGCATGGGCAAGCCGTTTGCCGCCGACTATTTCGGTGTCGTGCCCGACATGCTGAACTTTGCCAAATGCGTGACCAACGGCGTGGTGCCCATGGGCGGCGTGGTGTGTCGCGAACATGTGCATGACGCCATCATGTCTGTGCCCACACCGGCGCACGTGATCGAGTTTTCTCACGGCTATACCTACTCAGGCCACCCGGTGGCGTGTGCGGCGGCGGTGGCCACCATGAAGCTGTTGGCTGATGAGCAATTGTTTGAACGCGCCGCAGCCATGGGCCCGGTGCTCGGCAACGCGGTTCACGCCGCTATCAAAGGCTTGCCGCATGTGATCAGCATTCGCGCGCTGGGCTTGGCGGCGGCGGTTGAGCTGAGTCCCTCGGACAAAGGCGTGGGCGCGCGTGGCTATGCGGTGTTTTTGGAATGTTTAAAGCACGGCGTGTTGGTGCGCAGCGCAGGCGACAACCTGGTGCTGGCGCCTGCCTATGTGGTGGAGAAACCGCAGATCGAGCAGATGGTGGATGTGCTGGCGCAGGCGATCAAGCGCCAGTCCTGAACACAACAAGCCTCGGTTATTTCATCTGTGGTTTTTTGTGTTTGTACGCCTGTCAAAGGCTTTGCAACGCCTGCATAACGTCGCTCTTTATTCAGAATATGACGTTGAATATTTATACTGAAAAAGTAAATAAATTTCGATATTAAAAATTAAAAGATATTCTCATTAGAAATTTAGATAGCATTTAGTAACTATGGTTTTAAATCTAAGGAGTAGATTAAAAGCTTCTTTATTTGAATTACCAAAGGTGATGTAAATGCACAAATGTTTTAAATTTCCCAGTGTTGTTTCTCTGGTTTTTGTATTTCTCTTGCAGGCTTGTGGTGGAGGGGGCGCGGGAGGCGCAGGATCGTCCAAAAATCCTCCAACCCCAAGTTCAGTCATGACCAACGGCGTCGTCACCGGATTCGGTTCAGTCGTGGTGGATTAAAACGAAATCGAAGATGCCAAAGCACCTGTATGTGTTGGGCCAAACCACGAATGCAGATTGGAAAAATCAATTGAGCACTTTCACTTCCACACCGGATGTGGTGATGCAAAGCAAACGCTCTTTCATGGTGTTTTCCAGAGCAAACGCGTTGGAATGGCAGGACAACGACCAGGACTTGGTGCTCAATACCGCAGACAAAATACTGGATGCTGAGTCTGCCATCAGTGGCTTGGACAATTCATCTGAAACGCACCGGCGCAATACCAACCAGTTCTTGCTGACGCAAGCAGAAGACGGATGGATGTACGCCACCAATTTCCGCACCGCCTATTCCGCTGGTGCGGCGAAATATGCGTTCACACCGCGGATCACTGGCAGGGGGCCAGACTCCGGCGACGCTTGGGGCATTTGGCATGAGTTAGGCCATTTGCACCAACAAACATGGACATGGTCAACCTTGGGTGAGGTGACGGTCAATATTTATTCACTGGCAGCGGAGCGATCATTGGGTGTGTCTCCGGGCAGGATGGTGAGTGATCGGGTTTGGCCCAGAGTTACAAGCCATCTTGCTAGCACAGAGGCGAACAAAAATTTCAATGCAGACGACGTTGAAGTTCTTGTGAGACTGGGGATGTTTCAGCAACTCTGGCTGGCCTATAGCGACAACTTTTTTCAGCAACTGCACAGACAAGCACGCGAGGAAAAACCACTCTTGAAAGACGATGCTGCCAAGATGCGTTTTTTCATGCTCAAGGCCTGCGTCATCACAGGTCACAACTTGACCGGGTTCTTTAAAAAATGGGGTTTGAAGGCAGATGCTGTGTATTTGGAGATCGCCGCGTTGAATCTTCCGGCCCCGTCCACTGACCCGAGTTCATTGACAGATTAAGGCGTCTGCACCTTGCGCAATTGCTGCTCCAGCACATCGCCATTGCTTTGTGCAATTCGCACCTTGACCGGCAAATAACCGTGCGCCGGTGACAGCCATATTTCAGCTGTCTGGTCGTGGGTTTTCAAAGGCATGCGACTGATCTTCCAGGTGTTGAGTTGGCCGATGGGCAAGCTCAACACTTCTTCTTTGTCGACTTGGAAAGCCCATTGGTCTGAACTTTTGGCGGCCACCACTTGAAAAGGGAGTTGTTGCCCGGCTTGTCTAAGCTCGGGCGTGCCTGCCAACAAAGCACCGAGTTGCACAAACAAACTCAAGCGGTCTTGCGCGCCGGGTTGCAACACTTGCGGTGTGCTGTTGGCGCTGAACACCACCAGACCTTTGTCACGTTCGAAATGCGCGGCCACTTCCTGTTTGTACTTGTCGCCGAACCGTTTGGGCTGCACGCCTTGCGCGCTGAGTTGTCCGATGCTGTTTTGGCTGCGCGAACCCAGCAGCACATGGCGTATATCCAGATTCATTTTGTAATTGGCGCCATCGTGTTGCCACACCAACTCGCCATCCGCGCTGTAGCGAATACCTTTGCTTTCACCGATCACGTCATACAACAGTTTTGATGGGGCGGGGAATACAAATTTCGCACTCGCCAACCAAGGCGGCGCTGGCGATTCCGGATTGATCGCCACAGCTGGTTCGCTCGGCGTGGGTACAGGCTCGGGCACTGGCTCAGGTCCTGCAGGCGTGGCTGTCGCTTCTGTGCTGGGCACGGTTTCTGTCACTGCGGGAGTGGGTTCTTCGGTGGCCGGGGCTTGTGCCGTGTCTACTGGGGCGGTCACTTCCTGAGGTGCTTCAGCCTGCGCTGGGCTGGTTGCATGAAAACCTTCACTGGGGGCGGCACGCGGGCGCGGTTTGCGGACTTTGACAGGCGGCGGTTTAGCTTGAGACTCAGCAGCTATTTCAGGGGAGATAGCTGCAGTTTGCAAACGCACGGTCACAGGCGTGTTCGCCGATGAATGCACCGGCCACACCGCAGCCAGCGAACCCAAGCCCAGCCCATGCATGCACAACACCAGCAGCACCAGTGCGAACAGCACGCGGCGGTGTTTCAGAGGCGGTGGATAGAATGGCTGCATGAAATTAGCGACTTACAAAGATGGTTCACGCGATGGACAACTGGTGGTGGTGTCACGTGATTTGACATCTGCCCATTATGCGAGCGGTATCGCTTCCCGGCTGCAACAAGTGATTGACGACTGGAATTTCATTTCACCGCAATTGCAGGACTTGTCCCAAACCTTGAACCAAGGCAAGGCCAGACACGCGTTTCCTTTTGACCCCGCCATGTGCATGGCACCGTTGCCGCGCGCTTACCAATGGGCTGACGGCTCGGCCTATATGAACCACGTGGAGTTGGTGCGCGCCTCGCGCAACAGCGAAGTGCCTGCCAATTTTTACGAAGACCCGTTGATGTACCAAGGCGGCAGCGACGACTTCATCGGCCCGCGTGACGACATCATCGCGGTCAGCACTGACCACGGCATCGACTTTGAAGCCGAAGTCGCGGTGATCACCGGCGACGTGCCCATGCAGTGCAACGCAGACGAGGCCTTGGAAAGTATCCGCTTGGTCATGCTGGCCAACGATGTCTCATTGCGCCGCCTCATTCCTGCCGAACTCACTAAAAACTTCGGCTTTTTGCAAGGCAAACCGGCGACGGCCTTCAGCCCGGTGGCGGTGACGCCGGATGAACTTGGCAGCGCTTGGGAGCATGGCCGTTTGCACGTGAGCATGCGGGTGGACTGGAACGGCAAGCGCGTTGGCATGTGCGACGCCGGTCCCGAGATGACTTTTCACTTCGGCCAACTGATTGCGCACTTGGCCAAGACCCGCAACGTGCGCGCCGGCAGCATCATCGGCAGCGGCACCGTCAGCAACAAGGCCATTGAAACCGATGGCCGCAAAGACTGGCCCAAAGGCTATAGCTGCATTGCAGAAAAACGCGCCATCGAAACCATACTCGACGGCAAGGCCTCCACCGATTTCATGCAATTCGGCGACACCGTGTGCATTGAAATGAAAGACAAAGACGGCCACAGCGTGTTCGGCGCCATCGAACAAAAAGTAACGCCGCTGCGCGCTTGAATCGCCAGCGCTAAAAAGCGCTTACTCGCGATTCAAGCAAGGAAAGACTGACGCGCTTAGCCGGTCTTAAACGTGACCGGGGTCGGCCGCCATCTTGTCAAACTTGGTGAAATACTGACGCGCCATGGCCACCAACTGTGCATCGCTGGGGTGGTCGCTGGCCACGCTGTCCACGATGGCGTGAGCCGCATCTTTGTCATGCTGCGCGCACCAGTGTTTGAACTCGGTGCGTGCCGAACCCGGTCCGGTCAACAACACCTCGTGCGTACCGTGCAGCTTCTCACTCACTTCTTTGAAAAACGATGCCGCGTCGGTGTGCTTGCCTTGGTGACTGTGGTGGCTGCGCGAATGGATGCGTTGTGCCTCGACGTGCTCGCGGTCAAACATGACAACATGGGCTTCTTGGTGGTCAATCCAGACGATAGCGTGGTAGGTGGACATGGCGGGCTTTCTCAAAGAGTTGCGGGTTGTTTTTCAAAAGCCGTTTGGCAGGGCAGGCAACGCAGGGTCAGGGGTGCGGCTTCCATGCGTTTGTCATGGATACGTTCGCCGCAGTTGATGCACAAACCATAGCTTTGGTCAGCGATGCGTTGCAAGGCCAACTCAATGTCTTGCAATTGTTCTGTTTCGTTTTCGTTGATGGCGAATTCCACATCGCGCTCGTTATTGCGCTGTCCGTCGTCATCTTGCAGGTGGTCAAAGTGCGCATAGGCCACATCCGCGCGGCTGACTTTGCCGCCGCGTTGTTGCTCGATACGTTCGAGTAAACGCTCGCGCATCTGGGTTAATTGGGCTTGGGCACGGGGTTGAGGCTGAGTGGTTGTCATGGGTTCACAGAGTTAATCAAGATGGGTTCATGATGCATCCCCTGCGTTTGCGGGACATTGATCTTGGTCAACAAAGCGAGGTCTAGCCTTCGACAAGGCACAATCTCTGCCATGACCATCTGAACCGGGCTTTGCACATGAAACCGATTGACTACAGCGTTTTTGAAACCTTGCACATCACACGCCGCGGCCCGCACGACAGCGTGCTGGATATCCAAATGAAAGCGACGAATGGCAAGTTGCCTACCGCCGGGCACCAGGGACACGCCGATTTGTGCGAGATCTGGCGCGATATAGGTCGCGACGACAGCGTGCGTTGCGCGGTGTTGCGCGGCGAAGGCATGGGGTTTTCCGGCGGCGGTGACTTGCAACTGGTGAGCGACATGGCGCAGGATTTCGAGATCCGCACCCGCGTGTGGAAAGAAGCACGCGACCTGGTCTACAACATCATCAACTGCGACAAGCCTGTTGTCAGTGCCATGCACGGCCCGGCGGTCGGTGCGGGCTTGGTGGCCGGTTTGCTGGCCGATATTTCCATCGCCGCGAAAAGCGCCAAGATTGTCGATGGCCACACGCGTCTGGGTGTCGCCGCTGGTGACCACGCGGCCATCATCTGGCCTTTGCTGTGCGGCATGGCCAAAGCGAAATACTATTTGATGTTGTGCGAACCGGTCAGCGGCGAAGAAGCCGAGCGCATCGGTTTGGTGTCGCTGTGTGTAGACGACGACAAGCTGCTCGACAAAGCCTACGAGGTCGCCGACAAACTCGCCGCAGGCAGCCAAACCGCGATCCGCTGGACCAAGTATTCGCTGAACAATTGGTTGCGCCAGGCCGGGCCGTCATTTGATACATCGCTGGCGCTGGAGTTCATGGGCTTTGGCGGACCGGATGTGCGCGAGGGCGTGGCTTCATTGAAAGAAAAAAGACGCCCGCATTTCGACTGACATGCAATCGCGCAACCTGGTCATCATTGGCAGTGTGGTGATGTTTCACCTCGCCGCCCTTTGGGCATTGCACACCGGCCTGCTCAAGCGCATGGCCGAGGTGGTGGTGCCGGTGATGATGATCAGCCAGTCCGAGCCGTCGCCCCCGCCGCCGGTGGTCAAGCAGGCGGAGCCGCCGAAGCCGCCGCCACCTGTAAACAAAACGCCGCCTCAGCAGCCGGTCATGACACCGCCGCCGTCACCGCCTCCCGTTGCGCCCGCAGCTGCTGCACCCGAACCGGCCCCGGTGTTGGCCGCACCTGCCACAGCTGCCGCACCTGCGACCGTGGTCAACACACCGACACCCGCGCCGGTTGCTGCACCCACACCGTCTGCATCAGTACCTGCCGCGCCCGCCAAGGTCGAGTTGCCCAACAGCAAAGCGGATTACTTGCACAATCCACCGCCTGACTACCCGCGCATGAGTGTGCGACGGGGTGAGCAAGGTCAGGTGATCCTGAAAGTGCTCATCGGTGCAGATGGGGTGCCGCAAAAAGCCGAGCTGCAAACCAGCAGCGGTTTTGAAAGATTGGACAAAGCCGCGTTGGATGCCGCCATGCGCTGGCGCTCTGTGCCGGGCAAACGCGGCGGTGTGGCAGAAACAATGTGGTACCTGTTACCGATGACATTCAACCTGAAAAAAGAGTGAACATGAACAACGACTTTGGACTGATCAATTTATGGCTGGAGGGCGACGGCGTCACCCGCT